>JBARXP010000334.1:0-96410 GCA_049647405.1 Elainellaceae cyanobacterium
TGCTGCGCTCCTGGGCGATTTCGATATTTCGCAAAGCCGGACATCCCTCCCTCACAAAAGCGATACGCGGGTTCCGCCATGATTTGCCCACCCTTATTTCCTTTCTCTAGAGAATCAGCCCTACCCCCGCCGGGGAGCACACATTCAGATAGCACCGTTTCATTATGGCTACCGACTTAAGCCGTAGACATAAGGTTTAGAGCATAGTCCAGCCCTGTCTATCCAGTTCTATAGAATTCGCGATCAGGGTCGTTCCGCACTCTGATTTTATTCTCATGCTGGTTGAGGGCTAAGAGGTTTTCTCGGTTGAATCAACATAGGGATGGTTACGCTTGACGTATTTCATCACCATCGGTTGCAGTGTAAATAAAATTTCATTATTGGACTTCACTTTGTCCATGAGCGATCGCCGCCCTAGAGATTCTAAAACCTTAATCAAGTCTGACAACGCAATATCAGCCTCTATACCCTGTCGCAGTTGGCCTAATGTCGCCGGAATACCCTGTTGGGCGAGCCAGCTCATCACATTGCGCTCTAAGGGAGAAAGACGATTGAATTGTTGATGGAGCAGATAAGTGAAATCGCCCAAAAACAGTGTGCTTTGACCCAAAAAGTCTTCAACACTACCCCCAAATAATTCTTGAATAGTCGTCGCGATGATATTTAAGGCTAAGGGATTACCTCGATAACAAATCAACAGCTCATTCCACAATTCAGGATTTTGTAACTTTTTCTCGGCTAAAATAGCGCGCGCATCGTCCCCCATGCCTTGAATATTAAGCGATCGCACTGGACGTGAATCCCCTTCTAGCATCGAAACTTCGCGAGGCTTTTCCCAACTGGTGATGACTACACAACTTTGGTGAGGCGTTTCGGCCATGCATCGAAAAAATTCGCCATAGCCTTTGAACTCGGGTTCGTACTGTCCTGCCAGTTCGCCGCTTTGCAAAATAAGCTGCACGTCTTCACAGACCAACATAATTCGATGTTGCATCATATAGTGCAGCAGATCGGAAAGCTGTGATGACAGATCAGTAGGCGCAGGTACGCTAGGCTTCAAGGTTTCGAGTACATCTTTGAGAAATCGCTCAGCGGGTAACTGAGTTCTCAGCGATCGCCAAATCACAGCCTCGGGCACAGACGGAGATGTGGATGCCAGTAAATCATTAACAAATTTAGCGACCAGGGTTGTCTTGCCGATGCCGCCTATCCCAAGAACAGCAACGAGACGACAGTTGTTCTCAAGCACTAGGGTGTGCAGCGTCTGGCTGTCTGCGTCTCGACCGTAAAACACCGGAACATCAGGTACCCCATCCCAACCAATGGCGATCGATTGAGAGTCTGAACCTTCGTCAACAGATGGAGTCTCCCCTGCGCCTGTTGACTGGACTTGGGATTGGGACTGGGATGATGTTGATAATCGAGGTTCGAGTTGGGCAGAGGTCGTACCGTGAGACACGTCATTCTCATCTAAGACAGAAGCCAGACGATAGCCTGCCCGTTCTATCAGCTGGGGAACTCGACTCCAATCTTTAACGCGAGTAATGTCGCTGTCTTGCTGAATCAGGAGTTCTTCGATGTAGCGATACAAGCCCTTAGACAAATAATTGCGTACGGTGTCACTCGCAACGTGTAGATTTTCCGCAATTTCATTGGGGCTGCAATAACACAACAACCCCCTTAAATATTGTCGTTCAACACGGGTTAAGCGTTTACCTTTCGCAATCGACAGATCAAGATAAAGCTGGTCAAGGTTCCAGTTTTGAGCAGCTTCTGCAAAGGCTTCTTGATTAAATGAGTTAGACACGGGGGGCACTTTATATCCGTCGTCTGTTTGCATCACCGATGTTGGGCTGTGCCAGGTATGCGCACTGCTACAGTGTACCAACGCGTATCAACAAAAATCACCCACATTCATTAACAAAAAACACAGACACTTGTGAAAAACAAGGGGTTAGGGAGTCAGAACATTTCGGCTCAAAATCACATTAGACTGATGAAGGACAACATAAGATTGGCAAACCATTGGCATATCAGGAGACTCACTGGAGCATGATGAAACAGCGTTGGATAGGGGTGATAAAAAATGGTCGGCGATCGCTCTTGACAGTGATGGCCTGTCTGATGCTCGCCGCTAGTTTAGTGCTGATCGCTAACCCCGCCCACGCAAGCTTGACCGACGATCGTTACGATGGAAATATTTACCCTCTCTATGCAGGCAATGGTTCTCTAGTTCCTCCGCACATGACATTAGAGCAGTCGCTAGATAGGAGCGATCGCCCAACATTACTGGTTTTCTACATCGACGATAGCAGCGATTGTAAGCAATATTCTTCGACCCTGTCTCAGCTAGATGCTTATTATGGTAGGGCCGCTGACTTCATCTTGCTCGATGTCGATGCTTTGCCACAAAAAGAGGAGTATAGCCCTACGGAAGCCGGATACTATTATCAGGGGTTTGTTCCTCAAACCTTAATCTTCAATCAAGACGGTGAGATTGTGCTGGAGAAGACAGGCATTACCTCATTCGAGACATTAGATGACACGTTTCGCAACGTTTTTGATCTACTGCCCCGAGAAGAATCCGTCGAGCTTAAACGACGCATGGTAAATGAGGTCAACACTGAACTTGTGCCTGATGACCAATAGATAGCGAAGCCCATGAGTCAATTACGCCTGTTGCTTGACTCTACGCAAAAACGATGACGATAGGATATCTAGGATGAGCGATCGCCCATTGTCTAATTCGCGATTCTTTCGAGAAGCCTTTTTCGACGATATTCCTACTATCATCGATATTCATAATGCCAACGTGCTACAAGGTGATTTTGATCCAACCGCTCAGAATCACCGCGCCCAGGGCAACAGCGCAGTTCAAGGCTTTATGCTTGCACCTGTGACAGAGCCTGATCTTAGCCAAAAGATCGGGACAGGTCACCGCTTTTTTTTAGCGCTGATCCGCTCTTCTCCGGAAGGCTTAACCGTCGATACCGATCTCGCCCATGAAGAACCACCCCATGAGTGTGAGCAAGATATTCCTGCCGGATATATCTCTATTTCGACGCCAACCCTGACCCCCGATATGCTGCAATCGATTAGCTGGTCAAATGATTTTGATCCAGCCCTGTTGATGAGCGATCGCCACATTTATATTCAAAGTGTGGCGGTTTATCGTCAATGGGCAGGACAAGGGATTGGGCGGTTTCTTTACCAATGCATCTACGAAGCCTTTCCAACCTCTTGCTTATCGCTTTTTGTCGCCACCAAACCATTATGTAATGAGCGATCGCTGGAGTTCCATCATCGACAAGGCTTTAGCCCCGTAGGCACCTGGCGTAAACCACAATTTCTTGGCCTGAAAGACTATGAGAGTCTTATCTTCTTTCGTGAGGCGCACACTGAATGATGTGGCTGTAGTCACCGTATTTAGGCATATAGACATTGTTGTGGCTGCGCGCCGCGCGCCCACAACAATGTCCTGAGGCTACTGGCTGTAGCTATATCAACGGCGATCGCTCCATTAAAAAAGGGGAGCCTCAAGAGCTCCCCTGCAAAATACGTTGATTGTTTCTCAGAAATCGGGTCAGGTCTGTAGCAAAAGCTTACTTGACCGATACCTTTGCTCCAGCTTCTTCAAGCTGCTTTTTAGCGTCTTCAGCGGCATCTTTTGCCACAGCTTCTTTAATGGCTTTAGGAGTAGCTTCCACCATATCTTTAGCTTCTTTCAGGCCCAGACCTGTCAGAGCCCGAACGACCTTAAGAATAGCAATCTTCTTGTCTGCAGGCACTTCTTCAAGAACCACGTCAAACTCAGTTTTTTCTTCTTCAGGCTCGGCATCAGCAACAGCAGCGCCAGGAGCCGCCATCATCATCATGCCACCCCCAGCAGATGCAGATGCATCAACACCAAAAGCTTCTTCGATTTGCTTGACTAGCTCAGATGCTTCAAGCAATGAGAGCGTTTTCAACTGTTCTAAGATTTCGTCAGTTTTAGCAGACATTGAGTTCCTCCAATCGGGTCTAAAAAAATTAAGTTTACGTATCCGTCAAATTAAGCAGCAGCAAGCACTACTCGGAATCCTCTTTTTGTGCCACCGCTTGCAATGCGCGCCCCAGTGAAGCAGGAATTTCCTTGATACCAACAGCCAGTTTTGTCGGAACTGCATTGGTTCCTACGGCCAGCTTCGTCGGTATTGACTTGATCGCTCCTGCAATGCGAGCTATCAGCTCTTCCTTGGTAGGCAATTCGGTGATGGCTTTGACATCATCTTCATTAAGCGCTTGCCCTTCCATCACACCGCCACGCAGGACAGTCTTCTTTGTGTCTTTCTGAAAAGCCTGATAAGCCTTAATCGCCTTACCAAAATCATCTTTCAGAAGCAAAAAAGCTGATGACTCAGAAAGAAATTGAGTCATCGGTTGCCAATTTTCGTCACCATCAATCGCAATTTGCATCAACGTGTTTTTGGTTACCTTACACGTTGCATCTACTTCCCGTAGACGATTCCGCAAATCGCTGATCTGAGCAACAGACAAGCCTTTGTAATCAATGACCAAGGCCATTTGAGACTCGCTTAGCAGTTCTTTCAGCTCTTCAACGATGACCTTCTTGCCTTCAAGCGTTCTCCCCATTCGTTACTCACCTCCTTTCGGGATATTCAAAACAACAATTTTGGAGTTATCTACAGAGAATTTTGATAGCTGTCGCTTTATCGCTTGGAAGATTCCCAGAAGCTATATTTTGCTGTTAAGCACATATTCTGCTGTTAAGCACAATAAAAAACCTCCAGCTTAGGCCAGAGGTTACCGCTTTGATCGATCGAATCTGATAAGACCGACTCAAAATGGCTGCAAACGAAAACACATATCAATGCGTAAATTCGTTAACCTCGGCAGGATGTTTAAGCGATCGCCCCTGCTGTCTCTGGCTCTACAACGCGAATATTCAGTTAAACCACGATTTGCGCTTTCGTTATTCTCCGGATAATCTCCAAATCTCTAGTGCTTTTGGCACAAAAACTTATCAGGTCAACTCAGATAGCTTCAAGTCACGCAGGGCGCTGATATCGACCTGAATAGAAGGCCCCATCGTCGCTGACACAAAAATGCTACGCCAGTATCTGCCCTTCGCACCTGATGGCCGATTACGGTCAATACACTCTTGTAAAGCTTTCAGGTTAGTCAGAAGGTCTTCTTCTGAAAATGCCGTTTTGCCAAACATGACATGAACAATCCCTGTGCGGTCAGCCCTAAACTCAAGCTTACCTGCCTTAAACTCGGCGATCGCCTTAGCCAGATCAAAGGTTACCGTGCCGCCTTTGGGAGAAGGCATCAGCCCGCGAGGTCCCAAAAGACGACCTAGCTTAGCGACTTGAGGCATGACATCTGGAGTGGCGATCAGAACATCAAAGTTTAGGTTCTGCTCTTTCTGAATTTCAGCAATTAACTCTTCAGAACCGACAATATCAGCTCCGGCATCTGATGCCTCACTCACCTTTTCACCGCGCGCAATAACCGCAACACGAACATCTTGCCCCGTTCCCTTAGGAAGAGCAACGGTTGTTCTGAGCTGCTGGTCGGTATACTTTGGGTCAATGCCAAGACGAATATGACTCTCAGCTGACTCTGAAAACTTAGCGGTAGCCGTTTCCTTGAGAAGTTTCAGAGCTTCAATTGGTTCGTAAGGACGCTCCTCGACCTTTTTCACCAACTCCTGCATTCGTCGCGATACTTTGTTACGAGCCATAAATCTTTCCTTTGGGGTCAAGCGAAGCCAAGCCTCTCCCCCATAAACAGCACAGTCTCTAACTATAGCAGTTAATACAGATTCAATTCAGAAGGCTACAGAAAAACTCCATGGCATTCTAAACTAGTCTGCGATTGTAACACCCATGTTGCGTGCAGTACCTTCTACAATGCGCATTGCAGCTTCTACATCATTCGCATTTAGGTCTGGCATTTTGGTTTCAGCAATTTCCTGAAGCTGTGCCTTTGTGATAGACCCAACTTTAGTAGCGTTTGGTTCTCCTGAACCTCTTTCTATGCCTGCAGCCTTTTTAATCAAGACAGATGCGGGCGGGGTTTTGAGAATAAAAGTAAAGCTTCTATCTTCAAAGACTGAAATCTCGACAGGGACAACCAACCCTACTTTGTCAGACGTTCTTGCGTTGTACTCCTTACAAAAGGCCATGATGTTAACACCATGTTGACCCAATGCAGGGCCGATAGGAGGCGCAGGGTTCGCCTTTCCTGCCGGAATCGCCAACTTAATAACTGTTACTACTTTCTTTGCCATCGATCTTCTTCACTTGTATCAATATCAAAACTTGATCACTGCATCTGCTTATTTTAAGCGACCGACAACGCATCTCAAGCTAGTTGAGATGCGCCTGACCAATTTAGAGCAGGGGGCTAGAAATTGACACAGCATGGAAGCCATACATGTGCCATAAACCCTCAATTCTGCTTTTCGACCTGATTAAACTCCAGCTCGACAGGAGTATCTCGGCCAAAAATCGAAAGGAGCGCTTTCAGCTTACTGCGCTCAGGACTAACCTCAATAACCTCACCTTCAAAATCTTTAAATGGCCCAGACAAAACCAGAATTTTGTCTCCTGTTCCCATATCGATTTTGGCAACGGGTTGCTGCTCTTCGACTTGCTTAAAAATCCGCTCAACTTCTGCCGGAGAGAGGGGCATTGGCTTAACGTGACCACGACCACGACCATAACGCCGCCGTTGCTCTGCTCCAACAAAATTGATGACATTTGGAGTGCTTTTGACAACCTGCCAAGCATCATCATCCATAATCATACGAATCAAAACATAGCCCGGAAAAACTTTCTCAGAAATTTCCTTGGGCTTGCCGCTCTTTTGAGGCTTAAGAATATGAGCCTGAGGGATTTCAATACCCAGAATGCGATCGGCCACGTCCAGAGTTTCAATGCGCTGTTCAAGACTTAGCTTAACTCGCCGCTCACACCCCGAAGCAACCTGCACGGCATACCAGCTAGACCGACGACGACGTGGCTTGCCCTCTTCTGCCTCTTGAGCATCGTCAAGATCCTCATCGCTTTCATCGCTATAATTAGCTTCATCTTCGAAAGCTTCTAATTTATTGGGTTCATCTGATGCAAACGTCATTAGAAGAGATACCTTTAGAACACCTGCTTAGCAACCCATTGGAACAAAGTATCAACCAAATAGATTGTAGTGGCCGACAGAATAACCATCAAAATGACTGCCACTGACTCACTAATCAGTTGTTGGCGACTTGGCCATACAACTTTGCTAAGTTCTTCCTTAGTTCCTTGGGCAAACTCAGCAACATTGAGTCCAGAAGACTGATTTTGTATCTCTGCTTCCTTCTTGGCTGCCATTATTTGCCACCACTGTCAGTACTGCTTTTCCAAAAATGTCTCACATTCACCACCGCCAATCCATCTAATTAGTCATTCTTTGACATTTGAGATTTCGCTAAGAAGCTCACAACTTTCAAATTCATGAAATTTTGAGAACCTCATACAAGACTCAAACCCCAAACAACATAATGACGGGTAAAGCGACAGAAAACCATTAGCTCCAAGACTTCTCGATGAACTAAGAGTCTCCCACTGATTCATGCAGGCCGCGCCATGTTCAAAAAATCCCGTAGGATGGTTTGACCATAGGTTACTGATCATAACAGAAAAGGATTCTCAGTTAAGAAGCCTTTTCTGTACACAGCATTAACTAAATTGACCACACCAGTCGGCTGCTAAGCGCGCCCTGGAGGACTCGAACCCCCGACATCAGGTTTTGGAGACCTGCGTTCTACCAACTGAACTAAGAGCGCTTGAGAGTGTTTGCTACTCCGTAAAGCTATTTCATAGCTATAACAGTTAAGCAAACTAGCACGATTTTAGCATCTTGCCGCACAGCCTCACCGGAAGGCGAGATCAATAAGCCGACTGCGATCATTCTTGGCCTAATCACGCTTCAACGTTAACGCCCGATCAAAGCGCTGTTTCAACCGTGTCGCTTTACCTACGCGGTCGCGCAAATAGTAGAGCTTTGCTCGTCGAGCTTTACCGCGACGCAGCACCTGAATATCAGCAATGCGAGGAGAATGAATCATGAAAACACGCTCAACTCCAACGCCTTGAAAAACACGGCGAACCGTAACAGTTTCATTGATGCTGCCGTTACGCATTGCGATGATTGTCCCTTCGTAGGGCTGAATTCGATCTTTTCCTCCCTCGCTAATCCGGACACCTACACGGACGGTATCTCCCACATGAAGGACTGGTAGCCCAGTCTTAATGTGTCTTGCTTCAATTGATTTGATTATGTCCTGAGCGTTCATGACTTATTACAAAACTCACAGTCTCCCATACTAAACTATCCATCCCAAACAAGTAAAGCCTTGTTTCTCAGTGAACTGACGATCTATTTCTAGATAGGGTCTCTGTGATGTAGGCTAGTCATGCGATCGCCCAACACAAAACTGATTTGCATACTGACATTTCTCGTCAGGTTTCTCCTGAAATGTATTGAAATGTATCTCCTCACCATATTGATTTGACTTCACCATGACCCATTCGACTGATGTAGCCCAGCTTGTTCGCTGGATGGCAGCCGACTTTAGTAATCAAACTCAGGCGTTTGACAATCCGCCTTTATTTGCCCATATTCGCGTCTGTATGCGTCCCTTGCCAGTGGCGCTGACCTCCGGCTTGGGGCTTT
This sequence comes from Elainellaceae cyanobacterium, assembly GCA_049647405.1. GTDB lineage: Bacteria > Cyanobacteriota > Cyanobacteriia > CAKZMO01 > CAKZMO01 > CAKZMO01. Next base: position 8,725 of record JBARXP010000334.1, read on the forward strand.
ATCTCGAACAAGCCTATGACTTCATGCTCGATCAGCCCTATCGATCGCGCGTTTTGAATTTTATGGAGGTCGATGGTCAGATTGAAGTAGAAAACTACTCTATTCACGATCAAGAGTCGCTTTATGGGGCGGCTCGCAATCCAGAACTGTTGAAAACGCTGACGAGCGATCGCCTCCACAAAATGTCAGGCTGCACGTTTCAGGTGGAGTGGACAGGTCACAGCTTCAAGGGAAAAGTAGAGTCTGGGCAGGGGTGTCGGGTGGTTCGCAAGGGGCAGGAGACTTATCTTGACAGTGAATTTGAAGTCGATGAGCATCTTTTTTGGAGTCTCGATCGAGGTCGAGACCTAGAAACCCATGAACACATTTGGGGATCGATCGCAGGCCCATTTCGCTTTGAGCGACGTCAAAGTTTTGCGGATGAACTTTCTTAACAGGTTTGCCAACTGAAATAGGTTCACCAACTGATTCGTAAACCTGGTAGATTTAACCGTGAAATACAGGAATGCAGGTTGTTGCTATCTCAGTCAATTCCGAAAACCCCACGCATTAGAATCTGCGAATCGTGCCTGTCAATCTACAGGCAAGTTCAACGTTTCGACCCTGAGACCTACCACACCACATCGCCTGGAGAATGCTTTCGCGTCATGTCATCGGCTTTGCTGCTCGACTCGCTTGATTAATATCTTGTTTTACTGAACCTTTTCATACCGACTCATCACCTTTCACTGCTGCTTGTAACGCTATGCGCATTGCCCTTTTTACCGAGACATTTCTCCCTAAAGTAGACGGGATTGTCACTCGTCTGAGCCACACGGTCGATCACCTTCATCGGTTAGGAGATGAAGTGTTGGTTGTCTCGCCCGAGGGAGGCTTGACGGAATATTGTGGTGCAAAAATCTATGGAGTGCCCGGATTTCCACTGCCCTTATATCCAGAACTCAAGCTTGCTCTGCCTCGCCCTTCGATTGGGCAACAGCTAGACGACTTTAAGCCAGATTTGGTTCATATCGTCAATCCGGCAGTTTTAGGTCTAGGAGGGCTGTATTACGCAAAAGCACTGAATGTTCCTCTCATTGCTTCGTATCATACGCATTTGCCCAAGTACTTGGAGCACTACAGCTTAGGAATGCTAGAGGGAGTGCTGTGGGAACTCTTAAAGATGATGCACAACCAAGCTCAGCTCAATCTCTGCACCTCGACTGTCATGAAGACAGAGCTGACAGACCATGGTATTGAGCGCGTTGCCGTTTGGCAGCGAGGGGTTGACACAGAGCTATTTCAGCCTGAGTTGGCGTCTACTGAGATGCGATCGCACCTCAGCCAGGGGCACCCCGACGCGCCGCTATTGCTCTACGTCGGGCGGTTGTCGGCAGAGAAGGAAGTCGATCGAATTAAGCCTGTGCTCGAAGCCATTCCCAATGCTCGCTTGGCTTTAGTCGGCGATGGGCCTTATCGCCAAGAGCTAGAGCATCTCTATGCCGATACGCCCACCCATTTTGTCGGCTATCTAACCGGAGAAAAACTCGCTTCGGCGTTTGCTTCGGCAGATGCCTTCATTTTTCCGTCTCGCACTGAGACACTAGGACTCGTCTTATTAGAAGCAATGGCGGCTGGGTGCCCCGTCGTCGCAGCTCGCTCGGGAGGCATTCCTGACATTGTGGAAGATGGCGTCAACGGCTATCTGTTTGATCCAAAAGATGAGAATGGGGCGATCGCCGCAACTCAAAAGCTATTTTCCAAAGATAGCGAACGAGTTCTGCTGCGTCGCAATGCACGCATAGAAGCTGAAAAATGGGGCTGGTCTGCCGCGACTCAGCAGCTCCAAACGTTTTATCAGAATGTTGTGCAGACTCCCAGCTTACCGACAGCCGCATGATGACTGCATGATGGCTGAACGATGAAATGGCATCGCCACAAGCAAAACTCAGAAACCCTAGATTTTCGAGTGTTTGTTGTCTCTACCTTTGACGATATGGCCTAGTTGGCGACGCCAGCCAAAGTTGTTTGTTTGGCCATGCGAGCTTTCAGTTGAGCCATGAGATCATCACTGTTGCGACGAGCCTCCCAGCGGCCAGAGCCGTTTCCTTTGATGCTCCAAGTGCCCGACATAAACTCGTCATCTTCAGAAATAGTGCCGCTGTAGTGAATCACGTGAGTTGCTGCGGTTACGTAACGCTTGCCGAAGCTAATGCTGCGCCCAGTTACATCGCCACTCAGTTGAGCCTCCCCAAGAGGCCCGTCATCGAGCACTCGTCCTGTGAGCGCATTGCCTGCCTGAACAAACGTGGCTTCAAAACGAGTTTGCGTCTTTCCCTGCCAATAGCTTCCTAGCCATGCGCCGCTAATATCTGCCATTACACTCTCAGATGATGAACATGTCATTCTGCATTAATGGCAAGCGGAAATAAGAGATCTTACATTTTTGGGAAGAAATGTTTGGGAAGAACTGAATGAGACAACCCTCATCGAGCCTGAATATCGGTAAAGCTCTTGTTCTTGGTATACCCTCCTGCCATGTCATAATTCTTGCTTGATTGGAGGCAGAATGTCCAGTTCCACTCACATATCTCAGTTCTGAGCGTTAAAAATGATTCAGCACGGGTCAGCACTGGCCGGGTCAGCACGGGTTAGAGATAGCTGCTGGCCTGACGCGTAAACATGGTGTGATATTGGCCCTTGAGAGCCATAAGCTGCTCATGACTGCCCTCTTCAATCACCTGGCCATGTTCTAAAACAACGATGCGATCGGCGAGTTTTGCCAAGGCAAGACGATGGCTGACTACTACTGCCATTCGACCTTTGGCGATAGTGCGAAAGATTTGATATAGCTCCTGTTCATTCTTCGGGTCGAGAGCAGAAGTCGGCTCATCGAAAATCAAGCACTCAACCTGAGACAGCCGCATCAGCGCACGGGCGATCGCCACTCGCTGCCATTGGCCGCCCGATAAGTCCATGCCATCTTCGAGCTGCTTACCCAATGGTGTGTCTAGTCCTTGGGGCAACGATTGAGTCAGAGACTCAATGCCTGCTTCTTGAAGCACCGTCTGGAGTGCCACCTCTTCGTTGAGTTTTGGCATATAGCCCCAGCCAACATTTTCTCGAAGAGTGGCTGGAAACCGGGCATAGTCTTGCATCACCACACCAATGCGCGATCGCAGCTCAGTCAAATCGAGCGTTCTCAAGTTTTGACCATGCCAGCTAATGGCTCCTGCGGTTGGGTCGTAGAGCCGACAGAGCAGTTTAGCAAGGGTCGTCTTGCCCGCACCGTTTTCGCCCACGAGGGCAATCATTTCTCCCGGACGCACGGATAAGCTGACATCTCTCAACGTTGGCGATTCGCTGCCGGGATACGTGAAAGCGACGTGATCGATGCGAATGCCCTGATGGCGATCGCCCACCGAGTCAGCTGCCACCATTTTTTGTGTGCCGCTACAGAGCTGCGGCGGCAGGTCAAGCAGTTGAAAAATCGGACTCGTCGCCAGAGAAACATCATAAATATCGCCCGTATGAGCAATAAGAATGTAGAGGCTGCGGCGCATTTGCAGAATGATGCCCGTGTAGAGCGCCAGGTCACCCAGGGTAAAATCACCGCGCAAAATGCCCAGAATAACGTAGACATAGGGAAAGGTGATGCCAAGCCCACCGACTAATGCCCAGGCAAAAACGACAAAGGCTCCATCTTTGCGAACCTGCTCCATCGTGGAAAACATCTGATGAAACAGATCGCGCCACCGATTCATCAAAATCGACTGAAGAGAAAACAGCCGCACTTCCTTGGCGTAGTCTTCGCTGGTAATGGTTTTAGCGTAAATATTCATGCGACGGGTGATACTGGCCTGGGTTTCTTCTACACGCCAGCTTTTTTTGTGGTGCTTCATTTCCACAAAAATGGAAGGAATGGATGACGCGAGCAATACCAGCGGCACCCACCACCCAATCGAGATTGACACCAGTAGCGACGGCACAAAGGTAAACACCCCGACCATGGTGGCAGCCACAATGAACGACAATCGCTGGAGCCGCTGGAGTCCTTTTTCGGTCAGTTCCAGCAAGTTCAGCAGATTGGGAGTTTCAAATAAGGCAATGTCGTCAAAGTAAGCCACTTTTTGCAACACGGCTCCTTGACCATAGCCCTGAACCCGATCGCGCAGAGATGCAAATAGGGCAGTACCCACAGAATCGATAGAGTCTACAAGGAGGTTGATGGCGATCGCCCCCAAGACGCTCCATAGCAAGACGGGATTGCCCAAAATCCAATCGATCGGCGTGCTGGTTCCTCCTTGCTCGACCACCTTCGAGGCTTCATCAATGACAACTTTGCTCAAAAAGAGGGACACAGAAGGCCCTGTGCCTGTCAATAGATTCAGGAGCGCGAGCTGGCGCAACTCTCGTGGTGCCGCGCGCATCACCATTTGGATGCTACGAGATAATGCTTGAAATGACGTGAGTTCTTTCGGATTCATGGGGGCTCATGAAGGAGTAAAAATTAGTTATCTGTTATATATTTAGGCGCGATAAGTAGGGAGCCACTAAACGGTGCTATCTGAGTGTGTGCCCTACATCAGCGCGTAGCGCTCATACGACAAATGAGAGCCGAAAAAGAAAGCCAGGGTATTTTGGAACAGACCTCTCTGGTGGGGGCTTCCACAGAGGCTGATCATTCCAAAACCCTGGCTAGCAGTAAAGTCGAACCCAGCGCCTGTAGATAGGTCGCTTCATAACAGGTTCTAGGTTCGACCTAAGCAGGTTGTTTCTTGGACAATTCAATGGTGTCCAATTTTTCTTTGAGCGTCGATAAGAAAAGATCAGAAAAAGTCAGGTAAAAGATCAGACGTTTCTTCAGGACTTACGCATTTTGTTGAAATTGAGGGCGCGCCGCGCCCTCAATTTCAACAAAATTATTCAGATTTACGCGAGTTGTGCGTAAGTCTTGTCTTAAGAGTCAAGATCTGATGGCTACTCAGGCGATTTTGAGGAAGATTTCACCTGACGTAGTGCAATCGTCTCGCTCGTTTCACAGGCGATATGCACGCATTTGGTATCTTCTTTGCAAGAAACCTCCTCCATGCACTTCCTCCATGCACTGCATCTACTTCAATCAAACAGCCAGTCAAGCTACAGACTGAGACATTCCCGGACTGTGTTGGAGATAATAGGCCAGAGAAAGAGAGAGTTGCCGAGCGGTTAGGTGAATCAACTCAATATCTTCTTTGACGAGATTAAGTTGATTCAACGAATGTTTCCATTGCAGCGACAGAACAGCAAACACCTTTTCTCGCTGCATCAGCGGAATAGCAAGATGGCTAGAAATACCAGTTTGGCTATAGTACGGATGTGTCGAGAGACTATGATGAGTTTCGATATCGGCAATCAGCTGGATAGAGGTTGTGGCGATCGCCTCCTGAATCAGTGGTTCACTTGCCAGAGCTTCAAGACTCGTCATTTCAGACGTTTGATAAAGCCCTCCAGTCGGTGTAAAAGCACAATTTTCATCCAAAGGCTGAATACAACAAACGTCCGCCGAAAGACCTTCTCCAAAGGCTTGAACTAAGTTGTTCAATGTTACAGAGGGCAAAGTCGCTCGGTCAGTTTCTTGAATAATGCGGCTTAGCAGTTGAGATTGCAGATGCGCTCGATAGACTGAATCTGCTTGATGCCTCAGTAACTGGTAATTTTCGCTCGCGTGATTGACCACATCTTTTAGGTCACTCGGATTCCATGGCTTGGTAATGTACTTGTACACCTGTCCTGCATTAATCGCTTCAACCAGATCTTCCACATCGGTAAAACCTGTCAAGATAATGCGAACTGTATTAGGAAACTGAGGCACCGTTCTACTCAAAAACTCCGTTCCCTTCATCTCGGGCATTCGCTGATCAGAAATGATCACGGCGACTTCCCCTTCGGCTTCCAAAACATCCAGAGCCGCTGCGCCGCTCTCAGCCCTCAGCACACGAAACTCGCGGCGAAAGGTTCGGTAGAGTAGGTCAAGATTGTCTGGTTCATCATCAACCACAAGAATCTTCATTTTTTGGGGTTGATTAAGAGCCGTAAGCTGCTCGCTCAACCTCTCAATTGAGGGCGTTGTCTGACTCATGGGGCGTTAGCTCCTGGGTAAACTAAAGATGCAATCATGCCGCATCTCTCATTTATCAGACCCAATTTAGCTTATTTCTCTCGCAGTGGAGAGAAGTCAAGTCGCCCTCGGTTACGAACACGTTGACTAGAAAGCAAACATGGCAATGCCTTAACGATCAGAGCACTGACTGCTCAACTCGATAAGACGGTGGAATACTGCTCTCGCAGCATTCGAACTGATGTGAGAGGTCGGCATTTACCCACAACAAGGGAATATATCTGCCTTTTCAGTAGTAACGCACCCCAATCCGCAAAGGCTGCCCAAGACTGGCAGTATATGCAGTTGCATATCCTAACTCACATCTGAGCGCTTTTTTGCAAGAACAGACAGCCTTGCAAAAGTAAACCCGCTATTCTCAACTTGAAATCGGTACATGCCCCTTTTCAGGGGATTACGGAGCGATGTAGCAGCAGCAAATCATCAGAGTCTCTTCTTTTGAGCCGCTAAAAGCATTTCGCTTTAGACACCATGCACAAGTGCCAGTTGAGATAATGACCCTGATTCAGGCTGAAGGCTAGCTTCATCATATTTAAACAAGATACACCTAAGCCAGCCACGAATATGATCTGGCTGTAGCAAGTCAGCTATGACTCTGTCAAAAGCTGCTCCAAGGGTTGAGTAAGCAATGGGGCTTTACTTCTAGCATCAATATCTTGAGCACTAAAATCTTGAGCATTCAAATCTTGAGTATTAAAGCTATAAGCCTGCTCCTTATAGACTGGCTCAATATAGCTGTAGTTAGAATAGTAAGAATCGGAATAAGAAGAAGAATCGTGGGACATCTGCGTCATTGTCGCTACACAGCTGCTCATGAGTACATATACACCCACGAGAGCGGCGGCTGCACTAGACACGAGAAGCCCTGCGAGCATGAGCGAAAATTCTCGCTTATCAACAGCTTGCTGCATTAGATGCAAAGCCCATGAAACTAAAGCAATGACGACAACGAGAATAAATAGCATTCTTAAATTTCATGTTATGAAACGTAACATTCATATACATTAACACTTTGACGCAAAAATTGACGAGCGCTGACAAATACGCTCTATTCAAACGGTACAGAAATTTTCAGCAATTATGCCTCAGGCACAGCTATAACTTGTAGTTTTGTCAAGAGCTGAATTTCACTCGTCGCCGATGCGGCAAGTGCTGGCTTGAAGGAAGAATTGCAGAATTTGTTTGATCGATCAGAGCTAAAGGCTCATCGTTTAAGCCAGTCGAACTGGAATATTGTGCTCTGCAAGGTGATTTTTAATTTCGGCAACCGTGAGCTGACCGTAGTGCAAGAGAGATGCGAGGAGGGCGGCTTCTGCTTGCCCCGTCGTGAGAGCATCGCGAATATGGTCACAGGTTCCAGCTCCGCCAGAAGCAATGACAGGAATATTGACAGATTGGGCGATCGCCCGTGTTAGCTCTAGGTCATAGCCCGCCTGAGTGCCGTCGGCATCCATGCTGGTCAGCAACAGTTCTCCCGCGCCTCTTTGCTCCGCTTCTTTAGCCCAGGCCAGCGCATCTAGCCCGGTATTCTCGCGCCCGCCTCGCACGAAGACGTCCCAGCCTGGATTAGCGGCATCAGATCGACGGCGTGCATCGATGGCAACGACAATGCACTGAGCCCCAAAGCGATCGCTAGCCTCGTTAATAAAATCTGGATTTCTGACCGCTGATGAGTTGATGCTGATTTTATCGGCCCCAGCACGTAACAATTTCTTAATCGTTTCTAAGGATTGGATGCCTCCGCCAACCGTGAGAGGAATAAAGACTTGCTCCGCTGTGCGATACACCACATCAAAAATAATACTGCGATCTTCATGGGTCGCCGTGATGTCGAGAAACACTAACTCATCAGCCCCCGCATCGTTATAGGCTTGGGCCAACTCCACCGGATCGCCAGCATCACGCAAATTGACGAAGTTGACTCCTTTGACAACTCGACCAGCTTTAACGTCTAGACAGGGTACGATGCGCTTTGCCAACATGATGAAACTTTCCCCTCAAACTCTGTTTATATATTCTTATCTATGTGTAACCGTTGCCTATGGGCAATTGCAGGCAATTTCTGTCACCTCTGATATCCTCCTCAGCTTCTCTCCCAAGAAACCGCAAGCGGGCGATCGCCTGCCAGCGAAAGGTGCCAGATTCGGATCTTCTTCAAAATCCGCTGTTTAGAATAACCTAATCGGCTACAAGACACTGATACACTCTAGATTGGTTATTTTATTCTCAGGCAAGGGCTTGAGTTGATGGGTTGAGGCCGTGTAGCGCTCACTCGCTGCATTTTTGTATAGGCAAATTTTACTTATTTAATGGCTCATCACTCATGTATGTTGGCCTCGCCTAGTAGCCTTGCCTAGTAAATACTGTGTTCAGCTTAGTTTGGATTAGTTGGAGTGGTAATGGAGATTGGTCAGAAGGTAAAGGTTTTCCGTTTGCGCGATCGCACGTCTCAAGACGTGATTGGACGGTTAGGTCAAGTTGGAATCGTTCAAGACTTTAAGATGGTAGACGGTAGTGACGTGGGTATGGTGGTCAAGTTTGAAGACCAGTATGCCACGTGGTTTTTTGCCGACGAGCTACAAGCGGTTCAATAAATGGAGACTTAGTTAAGATATGGCCTTCATCCTCACGTTTTTAGGAAAAGGAGGAACAGGGCGTACAACTTTAGCACTGGCTGCTGCCCATAAGTTTGCAAGAGCAGGGCAGCGCGTGTTGCTGATGAGTCAAGATGCTGGCCCTGCCCTCGAAATCTTAGTGGGTCAACCGATTGAGGGAGACGCGCAGGCGATCGCCCCCAATCTTTATGTGACGCATTTGAGATCAGCACGGCTTTTAGAAGAAAGCTGGGATGAGGTCAAAAAGCAGGAAGCTCAATACCTCAAAACACCATTTTTCAAAGAAGTCTATGGCCAAGAGTTGGGCGTCTTGCCAGGAATGGATCCGGCTCTCGCGCTCAATGCCATTCGAGAGCAAGATGCGAGCGGTCAGTATGATGTCATTCTCTACGATGGCGACGGCTACCAAAGTACTTTGCGAATGTTCGGAATGCCCGAAATCCTGAGTTGGTATACCCGTCGCTTTCAAAAGGTATTCGCTGAGTCAGACTTGTGGCGCAACCTGAGTCCGTTTGCACAGCCCATTGCTAGCTCTATTTTGAATGTCGATTGGTCGGGCGATCTGATGTCTTCTCAGCCTGCAAACCAAGCCAAATCTATATTGGAACAGGGCAAAGAAGCGATCGCCAATCCTCAACGAGTCATGGCTTATCTCGTGACCACAGAGCGTCCGGATGCGATCGCTACGGCTCGATATCTATGGGGAGCCTCTCAGCAGGTGGGCCTGTCTGTCGGGGGCGTGCTCGTTAACCAAGCCAGCGATATCTCATCAACGAGCGAATCGTTTGCGCCTATTCACGCAACTGCTGTGCCCCACCACACCGGACAAGACTGGGCTGCTCTCGCAGAGACATTGCCTGATTTTCAGCAGACTGTTCCGCCTGCACCAATAACGCTAGATTTGCAAGCGCGCCAGGTACGCCTATTTTTACCGGGCTTTACAAAGCAGCAGGTCAAGTTAACTCAATATGGCCCAGAAGTGACCATTGAAGCGGGGGATCAGCGCCGTAATATTTTTCTCCCTGCTGAGCTGCGGGGCAGAGCCGTGACTGGAGCAAAATTTCAAGATAGCTATCTGATTATTACGTTTGGCTAGAGCATCGAGAAACCGGGTGTCGTAAAGAACCTATGTCCTGGAGAACCTATGTTCTAAAGAACTCACATCCTAGACGATCCGTTTTCTGGACAACCCATGTCTTTTTACGGTGACGCCAATCTCTGATGCTCCTCCAGGGCAGCAATAATTTTCTCATTGGCCTTGGGAAACGGGTACGTATGGATGTCATCTAGCGTCACCCAGCGAATCTCATCGCACTCAATCGGGCGGGGCTCACCTGAAATGTAGCGACAGTGATGAACATTCAGCGTCACGCGAAAGTGGCTGTATGTGTGCTCAAGGGTGATCAGGCGATCGCCCACAGCCACGTCAATATCCAGCTCTTCTCGAATTTCTCGTCGAATACACTGTTCTACTGATTCATTCGGTTCAATTTTTCCCCCCGGAAACTCCCAAAGGCCGCCAAGCAGACCTTCTTGTTTGCGGCGATCAATGAGAATCATGCCGTCACTATTCCAGATGACGGCAACACCAATGTGTTTGTGGGGAAGTTCAGACCGTGATTCTGTCATGGGAATCTGATATTGGAGATGATTTGCATAGGCACAGCATCGAGCCATCCAAGGACATGCCTCACATTGAGGTGCCTTCGGAGTACAGACTGTCGCTCCTAGATCCATCAACGCTTGATTGAAATCGCGAGCGTGATGACGATCAAGCAACTGCTCTGAGAGCTTCCACAGTCGAGCCTGGGCACGATTAGGCGGTTGCGATAGGGCAATCAGTCGAGCCAGTACTCGCTTCACATTACCATCTAAAATCGCCGTGGGTTGATTAAAGGCAGCGCTTAAAATGCCTCCAGCCGTGGTGCGCCCAACCCCTGGGAGGGCGATCGCCTCATCTAACGTTGTTGGAAATACGCCCCCCGTCTGATTTACAAGCATCTGTGCTGCGCGATGCAAATTTCGAGCACGAGCGTAGTATCCTAATCCCTGCCATGCTTTCAGCACGGTTTGCTGCTCGGCTTGAGCCAATGCTTCAACGGTTGGAAACTGCTCTACCCATCGTTGATAGTAGGGAATCACAGTTTTAACCTGAGTTTGCTGGAGCATAATCTCAGAAACCCAAATTTTGTAGGGATCACGCGTTTCTCGCCAGGGAAGGCTGCGACCTTGCTGCTGATACCACTGAAGGAGCGATCGCCTCAGTTCAGGAATTGTTTCTTCAGTGACAGCCAACAATGAGTCGAGTTGCCCCTGATTCAATCCCAGATATTGATTACCCTGATCTTTAACCCGTGGCATGAGCACTCTCCCCGCTGACAACGCTCATCATAGCCCCTCACTGACTCATTCCTGACACCTAAAACCCGCAGAGATGATGCTCTGCGGGCTCCAGTTAGTGCGACAGATTTGAGCGATGGAAAGCAGCCCCCACCATTCTCATCCAACAATGGCGTTTATCCGATTGCATCCATCACCTTAAACATCGGTAAATACATGGCCACCAAAATGGAGCCAACCATGCCTCCCAAGACAACGATCATGATAGGTTCCATGATCGAGGTCAACGCTTTCACTGCCTGCTCTACCTCATCTTCATAGAAGTCAGCAACTTTCATCAACATCGTGTCGATTTCTCCAGTCTCTTCGCCAATGCTGATCATCTGAATCGCCATAATTGGAAACACCTGCTCTCGCTGCAGAGCAATGCTAATCATTCCACCCGTCTGAATTTCTCTTCGGGCCGCATCTACCGCGTTAGCAATCACCTGATTCCCTGCGGTATCGCGAACAATTTCTAAAGCCGTCAAAATAGGAACTCCAGAGCGGGAAAGTGCTCCAAATGTTCGGCAGAAACGAGCTACGGCTGTCTTTTGAATCAAATCACCGAATAGAGGCATCTTTAGGTAGAAGCGATCCATGGTTTCTCGCCCAACGCGCGTTGCATAATAGCGCTGATAGGCAAATACCAACAACACCACAGTTGCAATAATGCCTACGATGTAGACTGGCGTCCGCAAAAATGAACTGATATTCAGCATAATTTGCGTGAATATTGGCAACTCTGCATCGAGTTCCTCAAAAATATTGGCGAAGGTTGGCAACAAAAATACGGTCATTCCGATAAAAACTGCTGTTGCAATGACGCCTACAGCAATTGGATAAGTCATGGCCGACTTAATTTGGTTGTTCAACCGCGCAACATCTTCCAATAACTTGGCCAGACGATTCATAACCTCGTCTAGTACACCGCCAACTTCCCCAGCCTCAACCATGCTGACATAAAGCCCATCAAAGCATCCAGGATGCTTCCTCATGGAGTCAGATAAGTTTGTCCCTTGCTGCACATCCGAGTTGATTTCTAGCAGCGCTTTTTTCAGCTTAGGATTACTGCACTGTTCAGACAGCACACCTAGCCCCCTCACAAGCGCTACTCCTGCATTAATCAATACGGCAAATTGGCGAGAAAAGACTGCTTTGTCCTTGACAGTCACGCTCGTCATTGCATCAGAGATAAAGCTGAAATCCAGATTATTTGGATCAAAGCTCTGAGCTTCTTTTAAGTCCTGCACAAACAAGCCCTGTTCCCGCAGTGTTGAACGGGCTTCCGCTGGCGATCCCGCAGAAATTTTCTGCTTTTTAGGGTTGCCTTTGGAGTCTCTGGCTTTGACAACATAGGTCGGCATGGTTTACACCTATTCAGTGACGAAACGACAGTTAAATAAAGCTAAACAAAAATAACTGAGAGGTTCCTTAAGAAATTAAAGAATAGAAAATTAATATCGGCTAAGTAATTGACAACTAACGTAGTTCAAGTCCTTATTCTGCAAATATCTTATTCTGCAAATATTAGAATGAAGATTGAGCAAATGTTTCACAAAGAAGCTACGAGTAAGGGGTTAGCTCTACCAAGGATAAGCCCCATAGCCTTAACAGGCATCGCAGCGGTGAGTACTACAGTTATATCCAAACAGTTATATCCAATGTGAGTCAGTAGATAGTCCTTAGCATAACGAGCGACCTCCAGAATGATATCGATTCCAATACATTCTAGAAGTCGCCACACCGTTATGAATTCAGCATTATTGCTAGATTATTGCTAACTCCATGGCTGGTTAGCGCCGAGCTGGAGTCGCAGTATAGCCGCCCGGACGTACTTTACCCTTAGCCGCTGCAGCTCCCCCACCTGCGTTGATCAATCGCTGTAGTTCATCAGTCTTAGATGTTCTAGACATAGCAGATTCAAAAGAAATCTGGCCTGACTTATAAAGATCCGCGAGAACTCTTTCGAGAGTCCGCATCCCCAAGTTACCGCCTGTTTGAATTGCAGAGTAAATCTGAGACGTTTTCCCTTCGCGAATCAGGTTAGAAATCGCAGGCGTGATGACCATAATCTCCTGAGCCATAACTCGACCAAATTCACCAGGTTTGGGATTTTTCCTTGGGACGAGTGTCTGACTAAATACTGCAACCAGGGAGTTAGACAACTGAACTCGAACCTGGGTTTGCTTTTCAGCAGGAAATACGTCAATGATTCGGTCTACGGTTTGAGCCGCTGAACTCGTGTGTAAGGTACCAAAAACAAGGTGTCCGGTTTCAGCAGCAGTAATGGCAAGGGAGATCGTTTCAAGATCTCGCATCTCACCCACCAAAATAATGTCGGGATCTTCTCTCAGAGCTGCTCGTAGAGCGTTGGCAAAACTCTTGGTATCTTCTCCCAACTGTCTTTGGTGAATCAGACTTTTAATCGGTTCGTAAACAAATTCAATGGGATCTTCAACCGTTAGGATATGTTCTGCACGGGTACGATTGATGAGGTCAATCATGGCGGCAAGAGTCGTTGTCTTGCCTGAACCCGTTGGCCCAGTGACCAAGATGAGACCTCTAGGCTTTTCTGCCATTTCTCTTACAACATCAGGCAGCCCGAGTTTGTCAAAATGAGGGATTTTAGAACTGAGGGCTCGTAAACAAGCAGCATATGTTCCCCGATCTTTATAAACATTGACTCGGAACCGCGCTAGTCCTCGAACACCATAGGAGCAGTCTAACTCCCATTCCTGCTCCAACGTTTTACGTTGGGTGTTATTGAGCATACTAAAGATGAGTCTTTGACATTGTTCCGAAGTCAAAGGCTCGTCTCCAATGGGCGTTAGCTTACCGCTAAGACGAAAATAAGGAGGTAGACCTGCTGAGAGGTGTAAGTCTGACCCTCCCATTTCAACAAGCTGTTCCATCAGGTCTTCAATCATTAAATCCATGGTGAACGGTTCCTCAAATAGTTGAACTTTTAGTTGTCATTCAGGGGAAATACTGAGCATTTGTCGCAATGCGAAAACCTGGCTGCCATTACTCTTGAAAACGAGGTGTAGTGCAATAAGGACAGTCCAACCATTCAGGTTTCAGATCTGCACCACACGTTCGACAAATGAGAGACGTTTTCCGTTTAGCCTTGAGTTCAGCTTCTAATCCAGTATCCGTAAAGGTAACCCGCTCAACTTCTTCTAGGGTTGTAAGCCCTTGACGGACAAGATTCAAGCTATAGGATAGAAGCGTATTCATCCCTTCCTCAACGGCAACTTCTTTGATCCGTTCAGTAGGAGCACCCTCGGTAATCAAAGTTTGTATAGTCTCGGTTATGCGCATGACTTCGTAGACGCCGCAGCGCCCTTTATATCCGGCTCCTGAACATTTAGGGCAGAGAGTTCCTGTTTGCTTGGCAGAAGCTATCTCTTCATTTGACAGAGTGAGTGCTCTATAAAAAGTATGCTCTGATTCGCGGGAAGAGGTGAGGCCAAACCGAGCAAGTTCTTCAGGGCTAGGAGAATAGGGTTGACTACACTCATCACAGACCTTTCGCACCAGACGCTGAGCTAGTACACCCAGCAGCGCCCCTGAAACCATGAAGGGTTCTACACCCATCTCATCAAGTCGGGCGATCGCCCCAGCAGCGTCATTGGTGTGTAGGGTTGTCAACACCAAGTGCCCCGTCAGTGCGGCCTCGATAGCTGTTTTAGCCGTTTCTTTATCACGAGTCTCACCTACCAGAATCACGTCCGGGTCTTGCCTCAAAAACGCTCGAAGGATGGAGGCAAAGTCTAGTCCTTTCTCCCGAATGACTTGCACTTGCGTAATTCCTGGCAGGGAGTACTCAATCGGATCTTCTGCTGTGCTGATGTTGACCCCAGGGGTATTGCGTTCTGCCAGAGCCGAATACAGCGTCGTTGTTTTACCCGATCCGGTAGGGCCAGTCACCAAAATCAGACCAAAAGGACGAGCTACCATATCCTGTACGATCTCAAGGCTGGCATTGTCGGTGATTAACTTGTTAAGCCCCAGTTGAGTGGCAGAGTTATCCAGAATTCGAAGACAGACTTTTTCCCCGTAGCGACTAGGCAAGGTGTTGACTCGAAAATCGACCTTGCGGTTATCAAAAATGCGACGAATCCGACCATCCTGGGGTAAGCGGCGCTCAGAGATATCTAAGTTAGAAATAATTTTTAGACGCGCTGTGACAGCAGGCACAATCCTTTTAGGAAATGTCTCGAAAGCCTGACGCAATACGCCATCTTTTCGAAATCGAACTCTGAGTCCTTCTTCTTGAGGCTCAACGTGAATATCGGAGACCCCTTCCTGAAGAGCCTTAACCAGAACTTTATTGACCAAAGCAATGACTGGAGCAGCCTCAGCATCTTGGAGGGCAGCGCCTAAATCCATCTCCAATTCGTCGGAGGCTTCTTCCAAGCTCAGGTGTTCTAGCCCTTCCAGATCAGATTTAACATCGACCTGAGACTCAAGAGCTTCCTGTTTCTGCCGCTCGACTTGCTCATCTAGATACTGAGAAATCAAGCGCTGGTAATCTTCTGGAGTAATGACCATACGCTTGAGCGCCAGCCCCTTAGGACGCAATATGCGATTAAGGTCATCTTGCGCAGCTAAGTCATCAGGGTTGACCATAGCGACCAGCACATAAGGAGGGTCGGTATCGTCGTAGCGAGACAGAGGAACTAATCTATAGCGTCGGCAAGTGTCTACTGGAACTAAGGTATCAATCAGACTACTGACGTTAACTGCGGAGATTTCACTCAGGTCTGGATCGAGAGATTCAACGCCGTACAAAATTTTGAGTTCAAATAGCTGCTGCTTTTTGAACTGAATTAGCAAGTCAGGAGGTAAGACCTTGTTGGTAATCCCTTTCAAAACATCGGGCAGCGATCGCCCTGTCTTTCGGCTCTCAACCAATGCCTGCTGTAGTTGTTCAGAGTTGGCATACCCTGTTTGGATCAGCTTGTTCCCAAAAGGTGAGAAGTTGCTGTGACGGACAAGAGCACGACGATTGGGTGAAGAGTTGGTCATAGCCGAATGCTGGTGAGTCTCCGTATACGTGTGTTATTATTCCCACCCCGTTAACAAATCTTACGGGGGATCTCGCTTTCAGTCTTAATACGGGTAGATCTTAGTTTTTGTTGAAGATGAGCGATGAAAGCCTGAACGCACAAGTCAAAAGCACAAATCAAAAGTATTTTGGGGTGAATGATAATTCAACGTTCATTCTCCTGTGATGCATCTGCATGGTGAATGAGCTTTCAGCAGCCTTAGCAAGATTATAGATACTGTAGCTCAATTGAATGAACTAATAGATGATCGTAAGGGTTTCAGTTTATCTTATGAATAAGGTGTACGTCCTCTTGCGTCTCGCGCAGCACTACTGAAACCGCTCTACTGAGCTAAATCTGCTTGGAATCAGATTTTTCGTCAATAAGCTTTTCGCTTGCCGCAGCTTTGAATCATATCTAGCTGGTCTGAAAACCTTACTCGTTCTTTTGACAAGTCAATTTTGACGCTAAATCTAGCTCTTAATTTTGTCGGCGGGAACGATGAATGCAGGCGATCGCACAGATCTCAGCTATCTCAGCCCATTCTGAAACGCAACAACAGGGTGTAATCACTAAGGCGATGTAAGCTTAACCCTCGACTCTGGCAGATGAAGTAAGCTCAATAAGCAAATTTGGAGGTAAAGCTCTATTCTGTGTAGCATAGTCTAAAGCCAAGATTTAGTTTTATACAGACTTTGTCCTCAGAATAAAGAGTGACTAGCTTGGTTTTCCATATTGTTGATGATGAAAGAGTGCTGAGGATATTTGAGGTGGACGATAAACAGGATGTGATGGCTACTGACAACCCAGAACTTGAAAACACTCCTTCAGTTGAGGAAGAAGCACGCTCCGCAGAATCCCTTGAGCAGAATATTGACGTAGAATCAGCAGGTTCAGAAATGTCTGATTCAGATGCAGTTGCTCCAACATGGGACGAAGCCGTGATCGAGGAGGATGAAGACGGTGAGAAGGTGGCTTCAACGTCTCCAGTCGAGGCTGGAGAGCCTGTTATTACAGGAGTTGACCCTGCAATCGTAGAGTCTATGCAAAGAGAACTCAACGCAGCCAAAACTCAGCTTGAAGATCGCGTCGCTCAATACGTCAGGATTGCAGCCGACTTCGAAAACTTTCGAAAGCGGACACAGAAAGAGCGTGAAGGTGCTGAGCAACAAATTAAGTGTTCGACAATTAGCGAGCTATTACCCGTCGTAGACAATTTTGAGCGGGCTCGGTCACAGATTAAGCCGCAAACTGAAGCTGAGATGACAATTCACAAAAGTTATCAAAGCGTCTACAAGCAGCTAGTTGACTCTATGAAGCGCCTTGGAGTATCTCCTATGCGTGCTGAGGGTACAGAGTTTGACCCAAACCTGCATGAAGCAGTGATGCGTGAGCCAACAGACCAGTATCCTGAGGGTACGGTGGTTGAAGAACTTATGCGTGGCTACGTGATGGGCGATCGCGTGTTACGACATGCCATGGTCAAAGTTGCTGCCGAGCCTGATGAACCTTCTTCAGCTACTGAGCCTGCTGATTCAGATTCAACAGCATCATCAGATGCAGACGAATGATTCTGAATCGTGCCTGCAAAGGCTCAACGTTCGTTTTTGCAAGATCTGGTGATCGTTTTGTGGAAAATTGAGGAATACTTCCTCAAAAGGTTACGTTTGGCAACACTCCATCAGAGAATCCATACAAAAGACATTGGACATCTGGTGTTTAGCCTGCCAACATTTTAGTTGAACGCTTTCACGGCCGTTAAATCATGGGAAAAGTCATCGGCATTGATCTCGGCACTACAAATAGCTGCGTTGCTGTTTTGGAGGGTGGTCAGCCCATCGTTATTACCAATTCGGAAGGAGGGCGAACGACTCCAAGCATTGTCGGCTTTGGCAAGGGTGGAGAGAGGTTAGTCGGACAGCTAGCGAAGCGTCAAGCCGTGACAAATGCTGAAAACACAGTCTTCAGCATCAAGCGTTTCATTGGTCGCCGCTGGGATGACACCGATGTAGAACGTAGTCGTGTCTCTTACAACTGTGTAAAAGGCAAAGACAACACAGTCAACGTTCAAATTCGGGATGAAGTTCACACGCCGCAGCAGATTTCTTACATGATTCTGCAAAAACTGAAAGAAGACGCGGAAAGCTACCTCAGCGACACCGTTGATAAGGCTGTGATAACCGTTCCCGCTTATTTCACAGACGCGCAGCGTCAGGCCACGAAAGATGCAGGCACCATTGCTGGACTAGAAGTCCTGAGGATTATCAATGAGCCAACTGCGGCTGCACTCTCCTATGGTCTAGACAAACAGGATCAGGATCAAGTCGTTTTGGTATTTGATCTTGGCGGCGGCACGTTTGATGTCTCTGTTTTGCAACTTGGGGATGGTGTTTTTGAAGTCAAGTCTACCTCTGGCAACAATCATTTAGGGGGCGATGATTTCGATAACGTTCTTGTAGAGTGGATGATTAATTCATTTCGCGATACAGAAAGTATCGACTTGTCAAGCGACAAAATGGCGCTTCAACGGCTTAGAGAGGCTGCGGAAAAAGCCAAAATTGAGCTGTCGAGTATGCTCTCGACCTCTGTCAACCTCCCATTCATTACCGCAGATGAAACCGGGCCAAAGCACCTTGAAATGGAGCTGACTCGCGCTAAGTTCGAAGAACTGGCAAGCTCGTTAGTAGACGAGACGATTAAGCCCGTAGAGCAAGCGCTTAAAGACTGTGGGCTGTCATCCGAGGAGATTGATCGCATCATTCTCGTTGGAGGCTCTACTCGCATCCCAGCAGTTCAGCAAGCCATAACAGAATACTTCAACGGAAAGACCCCAGATAAGTCGGTCAATCCCGATGAAGCTGTCGCACTAGGTGCTGCGATTCAAGCGGGTGTGCTGGGGGGCGAAGTCAAAGACTTGCTTCTACTCGACGTTACACCGTTGTCCTTGGGGATCGAGACGTTGGGTGAGGTCTTCACTAAGATCATCGAGCGAAACACAACGATTCCTACGAGCAAGACTCAAACTTTTTCGACGGCAACTGATGGTCAAACGTCCGTCGAAATTCATGTGCTCCAGGGTGAGCGAGCAATGGCCAAAGACAACAAGAGTTTAGGTAAGTTTCAGCTGACTGGAATTCCTCCTGCTCCTAGAGGAGTTCCGCAGATTGAAGTTGCCTTCGAGATCGACGCTAATGGTATCTTGCAGGTTGCCGCAAGAGACAAGGGAACTGGACGAGAACAAAGCGTCAGTATTCGGAATACTGGTGGACTCAGCGCAACTGAATTGGATCGGATGCGCCAAGAAGCAGAGGTCTACGCACGAGAGGATGAGCTTCGTCGGCAGCTAGTCGAGCTAAGAAACCAAGCAGATTCACTCTTCGCGAGTTACGAAACGACGATGAGAGACAACGTAGAATTTGTTCCTGAAAACTTAAAAGTGCAGGCGAACGAGCATGTTGCCTCTCTCAGGGCTGCCATTAAGCAAGGAGATGTTGATATTGTCCGTGAGCAAATTGAAGTTCTAGAGCGAACTCTACTTTCGATAGGAACTGCTGTATATCAGCAAGCAAGTAGCTCCGATGAGGATGCTACACAGTTTGCTCCTACTGGAACTTATGAACAAACGGGTTCCGAAGATTTGACGGCATCAGATGGCAATAGTCATGCAGAACCTGATTATGAAAGCGAAGACGATGACGACTTTGATTTTGAGGACGATGCCACGATTACGGCAGATTATGAGGCAATCGAAGGGAGTTGATGGGTTTGGTTTAGGATAGGGAAAGCAGATCTGCGGTTTTTAGGCTAATTTGCATTGAGATATTCAATATCTGTTTTTGTCAACTCCATCAAAGCAGCACTCTATGGCTCGTGATTATTACGAAATCTTGGGCGTCTCACGCAGCGCTGATAAAGACGAGCTCAAGCGAGCATATCGCCGCTTGGCTCGAAAATTTCATCCTGACGTTAATAAAGAAGACGGCGCTGAAGAACAATTTAAAGAAATTAACCGCGCCTACGAGGTGTTATCAGAACCGGATAGCCGCGCTCGATACGATCGCTTTGGTGAAGCAGGTATTGGCTCGGCTGCTGGCTCCGGAGGCTACCAAGACTTTAATGACTTTGGTGGCTTTGCTGATATTTTTGAAAGCTTCTTCAGCGGTTTTTCTGGGGGCATGGGCCAATCTGGGCGTCGCCGTGGTGGGCCTGTACGGGGAGATGACCTGAGGTTAGACCTGAAGTTAGACTTCAGGGAGGCTGTTTTCGGTGGCGACAAAGAGATTCGCATCAGCCATCTAGAGACTTGTTCTACCTGCGGTGGCACAGGCGCAAAACCTGGAACCAACCCAACAAACTGTTCGACATGTACGGGCAGCGGGCAAGTGCGGCGAGCAACGCGCACACCATTTGGTAGTTTTACTCAAGTCGCGGTATGCCCCACCTGTTCGGGGATGGGGCAGGTCATTGAGCAAAAGTGCGATATCTGTGAAGGCAGCGGGCAAAAGCAAGAAACGAAGAAACTCAAAATCTCTATTCCCGCAGGTGTAGATAATGGGACTCGGCTGCGTGTCTCTGGAGAAGGAGATGCGGGCAAGAGAAGCGGGCCTCCTGGGGATCTGTATGTTTATCTGTTCGTAAACGAAGATTCTGAGTTCCGT
The DNA here is from genome assembly GCA_049647405.1 of Elainellaceae cyanobacterium. Taxonomy (GTDB): domain Bacteria; phylum Cyanobacteriota; class Cyanobacteriia; order CAKZMO01; family CAKZMO01; genus CAKZMO01. Next base: position 29,570 of record JBARXP010000334.1, read on the forward strand.
CGTGATGGTATCAATATTCTTTCAGAACTCCCTGTCAGCTATCTTCAAGCTATTTTGGGATGCCGAACGGAAGTGAACACGGTAGATGGCCCGAAGGAAGTGACCATCGCACCAGGAACCCAGCCTGACACTGTGATCACCCTTGAGAATAGCGGTGTGCCTCGATTAGGAAATCCTGTGAGTCGGGGCGATCACCTCATTACTATTCAGGTTCAAATTCCAACTAAGGTTAGTACTGAAGAGCGAGAATTGCTGGAAAAACTAGCAGAACTTGGTGGGGCTCGTGCTGGCAAGGGAGGAGGTATTGAAGGCTTTCTGGGAGGATTATTTCGAGGATGACCTCAACAGATTTGACCCTACACCCTCCGAATGACCCTCTAGATTTACGAGGCACGCCATGTCCCATAAATTTTGTCAGGACAAAGCTCCGTCTTGAGAATATGCCTCCTGGTTCCTTGTTAGAGGTATGGCTAGATGCAGGGGAGCCGATTGAGCAGGTTCCAGACAGCCTTGCGATGGAAGGCCATAAGATCGAGAAAATTGTTGAACAGCAGGGGTTTTATACTCTGCAAGTTCGGCGTTCGGTTGCGTAGCTATGATCGACGATCGCACAACAACACAGCGCGTCTTTTCTGGTCAATCTCATTCTGCTTCACTGGTTGTGGAGTCTAGCAAGGTCAATCTAGATTCAGCAAGCGCTTATTCTGTTCAATCGGCGTCTGAGTTTCGCGATCGCCCCCATGACTCATCTTCTAACTGGCTTGGCACAGTGTTGGCCGTGCAAGCCAATTTTTACTTTGTGCGATTGGATAGAGCGCCCCAGGCCGTTTTTACAGATACAGTCAGGTCTAACACCGTCAGGTCTAACTCAGAATCGAGTACTGCTGAATCGCGATCGCTTCTCCTCTGTACGCGGCGATCGCGCCTTAAAAAAATAGGCCAAGATGTCTGCGTTGGGGATCGCGTCCGAGTTGAGGAACCTGACTGGCAAGGACAGCGAGGGGCAATTGCCGAAGTGCTGCCGCGTCAGACCGAGTTAGATCGGCCTTCCATCGCCAATGCCAACCAGATTTTTCTAGTTTTTGCCCTGGCGGAGCCTGAGTTAGACCCCACGCAAATGAGTCGCTTTTTAATCAAGGCTGAGTCTACGGGGCTACAGGTTTGTCTCGGGCTCAACAAAAGTGACCTTGTTGCTTTACAAGAGCAGCAACAATGGCGCGATCGCCTCCAGCAATGGGGCTATGAACCGCTTATTTTTAGCTTGCAGACTGATCCCTATGGGGTTGAAATTCATCGTCGGCTGCAAAATCGCGTCACGGTCGTATCAGGGCCATCCGGTGTAGGCAAGTCTAGCCTCATCAACCATCTCATTCCGACTATCGATTTACGCGTGGGGGAAGTGTCTGGCAAGCTAGGACGCGGACGCCACACGACGCGACATGTTGAGCTGTTTGAACTGCCGATGGGAGGCTTATTAGCCGATACCCCCGGATTTAATCAACCTGACTTAGCCCTATCGCCTCAAGAATTAGCCCAGTGTTTTCCAGAAATTCGCCAACGGATGCAGGCAGGCAGATGTCAGTTCAAAGACTGTCTCCATCGCGATGAGCCTAATTGTGCCGTGAAGGGAGACTGGGAGCGCTACAGCCATTATTTGAGCATGTTAGACGAGGCGATCGCCCACGAAGAGACTCAAGCTCGGACTCGGGACGAAGAGACAACGCTGAAGGTCAAGGCCGGAGAATCAGGCCAGTCTCGATATGAGCCCAAGCTTGCAACTAAGAAATATCGTCGTCCCTCTCGTCGCAGTCAGAAGCAAGAACTCCAAACTCTATGCCAAGATTTCGATACTTTCATCGACGACGACGACTCTGAGCCTGACTGAAACAATCTAAAAAAGCCTTGAGAAGCGGCAAAATTAGATCTTCTAAGCAAATTAATTGTGCAGGAGAAAATCTTAAGATAGAAAAATTTAGACGAGGCTTTGATGATTCATCGTCCGATTTATTTAGACTGCCATGCGACGACGCCTGTCGATCCGAGGGTGGTGGCGGCGATGCAGCCTTATTGGACAGAATCGATGGGCAATCCGTCGAGTGTGGGGCATCTCTATGGCTGGGAAGCAGCGGCAGCGGTGTCGCAAGCACGCGATCGCCTCGCTCAGGCCATTCATGCCGCCCCAGAAGAATTAGTCTTCACCAGTGGAGCCACTGAAGCCAACAACCTCGCCATTAAAGGCGTGGCTGAGGCTTACTTTTCAAAAGGCCAGCACATCATTACCGTCGCGACAGAGCACAGTGCTGTCTTAGAACCCTGCCGCTATTTGAAAACCCTGGGATTTGAGATCACGGAGTTGCCTGTTCAGGCTGATGGCTTGCTGGATGTGGCGACCTTAGAACAGGCGTTACGGCCAGACACCGTACTTGTCTCCGTAATGGCTGCAAATAACGAAATTGGCGTCTTGCAGTCTCTTACTCAGATTGGCTCACTGTGTCGCGACCAAGGGGTTCTCTTCCATACCGACGCTGCCCAAGCTCTTGGCAAAATTCCACTCGATGTAGACGCTATGCACATCGACCTACTGTCGATGACAGCTCACAAACTCTATGGCCCCAAAGGTGTGGGCGCACTCTATGTGCGACGTCGGAATCCTAGAGTGCAGCTTGCACCCCAACTCCACGGAGGTGGACAAGAAAAAGGGTATCGATCGGGAACCCTATACACCCCTCAAATTGTGGGATTTGCCGAAGCCGTCAATTTAGCTCTGAGTGAACTAGAGCTAGAAGCTGACCGCTTGAGACAATTGCGCGATCGCCTCTGGGGTTCACTCCAGGGCCTTGGCGGCATTCATCTCAACGGGCATTTTACCCAAAGACTTCCGGGCAACCTCAATATCAGCATTGAGCAGGTTGATCCCCAAAGTCTAATGCTAGGACTTCGGGGGGCGATCGCCGTGTCATCAGGTTCGGCCTGTGCTTCGGCTGCGGGGCAGCCCTCTCACGTGTTAAGAGCGTTAGGGCGTCCAGATCTATTAGCCCAGGCATCCCTTCGATTTGGGCTCGGGCGATTTACCACAGATAGCGAAGTGGACACTGCCACAACAGTTGTGTTAGAAACGGTTCGTTCACTTCGTGAAGTTTCTGTAGAGATGTAACGTCAAGCATCAAGGCGTTCACCATAACTTAATGAAGTTTAGGCTTTGTAAAAAGCGGCAATAGTGAAACGGAGCAATGCAGCGCCAGTCGGGGCTAAGCCCACCCTTACTCGATATCTCTTACTGAAATGAGCTTTTATATTTAGAGAATAATTATGTGTTTTCTCTAAAGTTCGGCAAAACAAGTAGGCATCAGTAAGAGAGCTTTAATATGCTGCATTCAGGACAGACATTAATCATTCCCAAATCAGGGTGCATTCAACACACAACGTTTCGTTTCAATGAGATGAGCTAACTCTCTGACGCAAGGTGGTTCAATGACAGCATCGCAAGGCTCTCTTCGGTCACGCAGCATGGAAATGTTGCTGGCATATCAGAAAAATCCTTCTCCCCAATTAAGAAATCGACTTGTTCAACTCAACGCAGGTCTCGTTCGCAAGGTGGCTCATCGGATTAGCCACCAATGTGCCGAACCCTACGATGACCTAGAGCAAATTGGGTATCTCGGACTGATGCACGCTATCGAGCGATTTAATCCTCAACAGGGGTGCGCCTTTAGTTCTTTTGCCGTCCCTTACATTCGCGGAGAAATCTTACATTTTTTGCGCGATCGCAGCAGTATTGTCAGAGTTCCTCGCCGATGGCAAGAGCTTCAGCAAGAAGGGCAAAAGGTAAAACGACAACTCGCCGGTGAACTCAAGCGACAACCCAACGATCGCGAAATTGCTGAATGCATGGGAATCGACATCAAAGACTGGCACGAAGCCCAGATGGCTTACGCCAATCGAATGCCAATCAGCCTAGATGGGGTGATGAGCCAAAACATGGATTCTCCCATCACATTGGGCGATATGCTGCCCGATGTGCATGGCCAAACCCTACAACGGTTAGAAGAAGATCGCCAATTGTTGCAAAGCGCCCTCAATCAACTAGAAGACAAAACTCGCTGCGCCATTGAGTATGTGTTTTTGAGCGGGTTATCTCGCAAAGAGGTAGCAGAGCGCATTGGTGTTAGTCCTGTAACCGTCACACGTCGAGTACAGCGTGGCCTAAATGAAATGATGACCCTCTTAAATAATCAGCAATTGCAAGCTGATTAAGCCCTGATTCATCGCTTGAGACGATGCCATTGAGAATAGCGCTTTACTGTTTTAATGGCATCGTCTCAACCATGAGAGACATGGCAAAACTTAACGTTCACTTCAAATCTCTTTTGAAAAAAGACATGTTCTAAACGTTAGTCTCACATGAATTAATTTTACAGAACTATTAAGTTCCACTAGCTCCCGCACGGTTTTGATGATGAAACCTGCGGGATATTTTTTGGCTAAATCTTTTCTATAGCGCTATGTCTTGCCGCTACCGCATCAGCCAGTAGTTGTAGGTGGCATAGGCCAAGGTAACCACTCCAGTCACAATCGAAGTCTCGTCCACGTGAAACTTAGGATGATGAAGCGGATAGTTAGGCTGATCGGGAGAACCCACGCCGAGACGGAACATTGTCCCTGGAGCATGGTTGAGGTAAAGCGAAAAGTCTTCCGACCCTAAAGATGGCTCAGTAATAATCACGACGCGATCGCTTCCCCATGCTTCTTGCGCTGCTGACTCTACCAGCTGCGTCAGAAAATGGTCATTTTGAACTGAGGGAACTCCCCGACGGTAGTTCATCTCAAACGTTGCGCCGTAGGCACTGCAAATACTCTGAACGATGCCCTGAATCCAATCAGGCAGGCCCGCACTCGTGTCAGGATGGAGCGATCGCACAGTTCCCGTCAGCTTCACCTGATCGGCAATGACGTTGGGAGCCCGCCCGCCGTTAATTTGCCCAAAGGTCAGCACAACAGGGCGCAGCGGATTTTGCGTGCGGCTGATGGCTTGCTGTAGCGTTGTAATCACCTGAGCGGCGATCCATAAGGCGTCAATCGCTTCATGGGGACGCGCCCCATGGCCCGACTCTCCCATAATCGTGAGTTCAATATCATCTGCCGCCGCTGTGAGTGCTCCATATCTGATGCCGATCGAGCCGCTTTGCACCGAGGGAAACGTGTGCAGGCTAAAAATAGCGGAGACATCTTCCATGACGCCATCGCGGAGCATCCAGCTCGCCCCTTGGGCGGTTTCTTCAGCAGGTTGAAATAAGAAGCGAATGTTGCCTGGAAGCTCCTCGACCAGTTGAGACAGCACCATGGCGGTTCCTAGCCCGACTGTTGTGTGAACATCATGGCCGCAAGCGTGCATCATTCCTGGATTTTTCGAAGCAAATTCTAGCCCGGTGCGCTCTTGAATCGGCAACGCATCCATATCTGCCCGAATTCCCAAAAGGCGGCTGTCTTGCCCATGCCCTGTTAGCCCCGCCACCACTCCGGTTTTGCCAACGAGTTCTTGGACTTGCAGCCCACAAGAGGAAAGCACCCCTGCAACATAGGCTGCGGTTTTGTATTCCTGACCACTCAACTCTGGGTGGCTGTGGAGATGTCGCCGAATCTCAATCAGGCGAGGAGCCAGGTTAGTTGCGATATCTTTAATACGGGTCAGCATTATTGAAGCCTGAATTGCAGAATGTTTCGGAGAATACTTCATCATAGGCAGATCTGCCGCAAATTGTTGCTCTCTCAGACGAGTGAATTTGGCTCAAGTCTTAAGCAGGGTCAACATTAGGTGGACACATTCAGTAATGTCTAGATCAAGTCTGCCGCCTTTCCAGATGTAGCGATTGAAAAGGTAACGATACTCTACCTGTGGAGAAAAGAAGAGTTGGCGATCGCCCACCCGCGTGACACTTGAGCCTTGTGACTCTGTTCACAAGATTTCACACCCTCAGGTTCAGTAACGTTCGAGGGTGAAGAGTTCCTGCATGAAATGATCTGTCCATTGCATCTTTAGACCTTATGAAAAGCCAACTGGTTCCTGTTTCAGATTTATCTGCGAGCGTTCGCGCCGAAATGTTTCATCTGCTCCAACGCCATTTCTCTGGCGTCCGCATTGACGTTTTTCAAGCCGATTTACAGGAGAAAAACTGGGCTCTGCTCTTACGCGACACGAACGGTGAACTGAAGGGATTTTCCACGATTTTGTTTTACAACATTGCAGAGTCTGCGCTAAATCCAGATATGGATTTCACGGGTCAGGTTGATCCTGAGCTGGACACCATGAATGATCATGCTTCCTCGGATGATGCTTCCTCGATTAATGCTTCCTCGATTAATGCCTCCTCGATTAGCATTGTTTACTCAGGTGACACCATTATGGACCCATCCGCCTGGTCGAGCATGGTTTTAGCCAAGAGCTGGATTGATGCGATCAATACCCTGAAGACCATCTATTCCACAGGCTCACTATACTGGTTCTTAATTTCATCAGGCTATCGAACCTATCGGTTTTTACCCATTTTTTGGAAAGAGTTCTATCCTCGCTACGATGCTCCTACTTCTCCGCCTATGCAGCACCTGATGGATTGCCTCGCCCAAGAAAAATTTGGCGATCGCTACGATGCGAAGGCAGGCGTAATCAGACTCGACCATCCCCAGACGTTACGAGACTCCCTAGCCGGAATTCCTGAAGAAAGACTCTCTGACCCTCACATCGAATTTTTTGCCCAGAAAAATCCGACTTATGATCAAGGCGATGAGCTAGTTTGTCTAGCAAAAATTTGTGAAGAAAACCTGACCCGTGCCGGACGCCGCATGTGGCTTGCGACCCAGTCTTGTGATGTAAAACAGGCTTAAAATGGCGGTTGAGAGACTCCCCAAATTGACGGAAATTCCATTGGTTCCATCTCCGATTTTGTCCTTGCGTTTTGCTTGCCATGACAGATGCCAGACCAGATGACGCCAGACCAGATGCTGCCAGCCCAGATATCGTAAACCTCCGACAATCGAGCGAGGTTGCTTCGATTCAGCGTCTGATTCACGCTAAACCTGAGACCCCTCTCCCTGAAACGACACCCTTTAGGCTCTCACCGCCACTCATGGCTGGTGCTTCTCAAGAAACGCAGCGAGTCTTTAATCGGGGCGATCGCTTCGTCGAGGGCTGGTATTGGGCGATACCGTCTCACCAGCTCAAGGTTGGGCAGGTTAAGCCTGTCACCATTCAGGGGCGCAACCTAGCGCTGTATCGGGGCGCAAATGGCATACCTGTGGCGATCGATGCCTACTGTCCCCATATGGGGGCACATCTGGCCGAGGGGCGGGTTGAAGGAAATAGCCTCCGCTGCTTTTTCCATAACTGGAAATTTGACGCCGAGGGTGCATGTGTTGAGGCTCCCTGTCTAGATGCACCGCCGCGTCTATGTCAGCCGACCTTCCCGATCGCTGAGCATTACGGCATGGTGTGGGTCTGGACTGGCTCTACACCCACGCAGCCTCCTCCCTTTGTGCCAGAGCTGGAAGAACAAGACTGCCATGTGAAGATGGGCAATCGCTTTGTGAGACGCTGTCATCCCAACGTGGTGATGATCAATGCGATTGATGCCAATCACTTCAACACGGTTCACAATCTGCCGCTGCAAATCGTGTTTCGCAAGCAAGATCTAAACCTCAATGCCATCACCTTCAGCAACCAGACCCGTGGTGGCGAAGCCTCTAGATTTGTGCGACTCATTCGCCCCTTCTACGAAAACGAAATTACGTATCAAATGTGCTACTGGTACGGCAGCACAGGCACCGTCACAGTTGGCCCCGATGGGTTTCATTTTCACATTATGTTTGCCTTGCGCATGATGGATGACGGCAAGACAGAAGGGCAAACCATTTTGATTACGCCGAGGCGATCGCACCTCCATGGCTGGCTATTCAACCGCGTTGTGCTGTGGCTGACGGCGCAGGTCGGCAATTATTTTGCTAAGGGAGATACCCAGGTGTTTGAGACGATTCGTTTTCAGCTCAAAACACCGACTCGGGCCGATCAGTCGATTCTTCAGTTTGCCCAGCATGTTGAAAATCAGGCTGTGTTGGAGTGGGAGAGTTGGGAGAAAGCATGAGGTTTGGGAGGGGCGATCGCCACTCATTCGCGCCACGAACAAGCATATTCTCCCCATTCTCGCGCCTATTGCGTCTTCCACCACTCCTCAACTCAAAAAAACACGCACCTCACATTTTTGCGAGGTGCGTATGGCTGAAAACCAGAATGATTCAAATGTTTTTGAGCTGTGTCGCGTGCTCTAGCGTGCTTTAAAGTTAGCCCTCTCAGCCTTGCTCATGTCATCGGTTGAGTCGCTCAGTCGTTACAGAACTTGCTCAACCTCAGCAATTTCAGGAATGCTCTCACGCAGCTTGCGCTCGATGCCCATTCTTAACGTCATGGTCGAACTTGGGCAAGAGCCACAGGCTCCCTGAAGACGGAGACGTACAACGGGGCCGTCTAATTCGACAAGCTCCACGTTGCCGCCATCAGATATTAGATAAGGGCGGAGGGTGTCGAGAACGGTTTCAACGTTGTCGGTGGTGAGTTCCATCGTGTCGGACATAGTGATTACCCTCAAAGTTGTGATGTTTAGATGATTGCTCAGCAGGTGGACACAATCAAATGCAAGATCTCTAACTCCTTTGCCGTCTGCGGCACAGACGGCAAAGGAGTTAGAACCCGATTTTTAATGATGCCAAGCCACTGCTTAGAGATATACAACAAAGATGTTGTTTTAGTCTATTGTAGCGGAAAATGGGAGTCTAGCTGGCCTGAGAAGTCGCCAGAGCAGGCTCATCGGCACTCAGCAAGGAAATGTTAGAGAAGATAAATTCTTGAGCGGAAGTCCCCTCAGTGGTCTCGGTTTCGATATGGCGACGAGTCAATATGAAATAGTCGCCGACTTTCTCATATTCATCTTCAAAGACGCTCTTACCGCCCTTTTGCTCGCCCGTCTCCGGATCGTGATAGACAGAGTCATAGCGATGGGACAGATATCCTTCCCCGGTGTCGTGGCTGCTAAAGGTGTGGATCGTTACAACAACGCCATGAATGTGACGGTGAACCATCACCACTTCGTTGTCGCGGAGTTTGTAGCGATCGCCCTCAGCTTTGCCGCCCATGAGAATTGCGATGGCTCCGTCGTCATCGGTTTCTCCGAGAGAAAAAGTATTTTTGCCGTGGGTGTCATCGAAGCTGCGACGAACCCGATGGATGGCAATTTCCCACATCTGCCCATGAATGGCTTTCTTCGCCTCTTCGTCTTCAAGCCCAGAGACTTCAGCCTTCATGTCAGGGTTAACGCGGGCAGATGCCGTCAACGTCTGGCTGTCGGTTTTGTACGTGACCTCCGCAGAATATCCCGGAAAATTTTTGTCCCAGGTGTAGCGATTTTCGTAGGCTGCTCGCATTAAGTCGGTGGCATTCATTGATTCAGTCATAAACATGCTCTCCTTTCTCCAACCTTAAGTGTAGACAACTCTCAGGGAGATTGCGATCGCCTCCGCAAGGTAGAACCATCTGGAGGATTGTGTCATCTAAAACCAAGGATAAACTAGAGCGGGATTGAGGTCGAAACCAAAGGCTGACAGTGCGCTGATGATGGCAACAGACGATGGCAACTTTCATAGGGCAGGAGCGATAAACCCATGAAGCTTTGTAGCGTAGATATTGTAGATACTCTGATTTGTCCGTTGAGCCGGATTGGGTTGGGTCTGGTGATTGGGGTTTGGGGAAGCGGGTTGCCGTGGGCGATCGCCCACGCTCAGGAGAGTCCTCAAGATAACGCTCCTGTCACCTCTCCCGTCACACCCGAGGGTGTGACTACCAATACTATTCCTATTGATGCCATTCCCATTGATGAAACCGTGGAATGCGAGATTCTCGTCGTTGGGGGTGGGCTGTCAGGAGTTGCCACTGCTTATGAATCGCTCCATTCTGGACGCACCGTTTGCATTACTGAACTGACAGACTGGCTAGGGGGGCAAATTTCGTCTCAGGGCACATCGGCGCTAGACGAAGCTGGCAAGCAGCGATCGCTCCTGTTTTATTCTCGGGGCTACAACGAGCTGCGCCAGCGCATCGAAGAGTACTATGACCAGATCAACCCTGGAGATTGTTGGGTCAGTGCCTCCTGTTTTTTGCCCAAAGATGCCCACGCCATCTTGGTCGAAATGCTGGATGATGCCGCCGATGAGGGCGACGGCACGCTTCTCTGGTTTCCCTCAACGGTGATCAAAGAATTAGACATCAGCGACGACGGACGACAAATCGAAGGGGCGATCGCCATTCACCATGCTCCCGCTCCAGAGACTCCACCGCTCAATCATGAGCCTCTGTCTGACACCATTGAAGATGCTTATCAATATGAAGACTCCGAACGATTCACGAAGAGGGTCATCCGCTTTCAGCCGCTCACCCCTGAAGTTGAGGATGATTTTGATGAAGATTCAAGCCAAGATTCAGCCGAACCTGCATCTGTCACCGGAGCAGACTGGTACGTGGTGGAAGCGACAGAAACAGGTGAGATCACTGCCTTAGCCGATGTGCCCTATCGAGTCGGCATTGATCCCCGATCGGCCTATAACCCATCTTCTGCCAGTGCCACAGGCGATCCCTACTGCACTCAGGGATTTACCTACACCTTTGCGATGGAGCAAACCGAAGACCCCCAACCCCAAGTCAAACCAGACTTTTACGATCGCTACCAGCCCTACTATGGCTATGATCCCAACCCTAACCTGGCTGACTTCGACACCGTGTTTACCTATCGCCGCATCTGGGCTCCTGACGCCGATGACCGCGAAGAAACCGTGCCGCGATTTGGCGTGACCGTGCCGCAACCCGGCGATATTTCGATGCAAAACTGGGTCTGGGGCAACGACTACCGACCCGGCACGGCAGCCGATAATTTGATCTACAGTCGCGAGCAGCTTCAGCAGCTTGGGCAACTTCAGCCCGGAAAATGGCAAGGAGGATTGCGCACCGAAACCCTCCGCAATGGCGAAGAACTCGCCCGAGGGTTTTATTACTGGCTTGTAGAAGGAACGACAGATTCACAGCTGGGCGATGGGGTGAAAGAGCCGCATCCTAATCAAATGCTGTTGCGCGGCCTCGACTCTCCCATGGGTACAGAACACGGCCTCTCCAAATACCCCTACATTCGTGAGGGGCGGAGAATTATTGGGCGTCCGTCTTACGGGCATACCAGCGGTTTTGCCGTTAACGAGATCGACATTTCGCGGCAAGATTTCCGCGCAGACTATTACCCCAACACATTATCTTCAGAAACCTACCGACGACTGTGGCATGCACTGGCAGGGCTAGAGGCAACCCAGGCCATTCGCAACGCCACCGACCCAGACAATATCGTTCGGCGGACGCGCTCTACGATTTATCCAGACGCGGTGGGCATTGCTCAATACGCCATCGATTTTCATCCCTGTATGGCCGAGCATCCGCCTGAGAAACCAGGCAATATCGAACGTCCCGGTACTCGCCAGGGTCATGGGCAAGCCTATCCGGCTCAGATTCCCCTGCGAGCGATGATTCCTCAAAATCTAGATAATTTGCTCGTTGCCAGCAAAAGCATTGCCACCAGCCATATTGCAGCGGCGGCCTATCGCGTCCATTCCTTTGAGTGGTCGGTGGGTGCAGCCGCTGGCACTACGCTAAATTTTGTCATGGAGCAAGAGCTTTTCCCGGCTGAATTGGTGGATGAGCTACCCTATCCAGAACCGGAGTTGCAGCAGCTCAAGCAGCGTCTCAACCAAAACGGTAATCCTACGGCGTTTCCAGACACATCGATTTTCAACTTAGATTGGGAAGACTGGCGGGTTTGGGGCGGATAAAGCGGGTAAAGACAATGGCTCCGGTCTAATTCTCCGCTTATCTAGCCCAGCGGTTCAATTTAGGCGATGCCTGTTTAAGGTGAACCATACCTGTGGAATACAGCGGTTGAACGGGAGCAAGATCAGAATAGAGAGCGATCGCCAAATGCCTACGAGTCGTGTGTTCCAGAAATCTTTATGTTCTGTAGAAAATCTAAAATAAATTGTGGAAAACCCCCGATCTCTGTGGAAAGTTTTGGGGATCACTCACGAGCTAGCTGACGACAACTCAGATGGAAAGCCAATTTAGAAACAACCCATAAAAAATCAGTGCTTCCAGCCCTAAAACGGGAAGCACTGATGTTAAACAACCAACCTGAAATGAATCAACTGATCTCGGCCAGACTTACGCATTTTGTTGAAATTGAGGGCGCGCCGCGCCCTCAATCTCAACGAATTTATTCAGGCTTACGCGAGTTGTGTGTAAGTCCTGTCGGCAGCTTTTGATCTTGAAGACCTTTGATCTTGATGGCCTTTGACGATATCTATCGTGCTGATGGAATCTCACCTAAGGTTGCTGTTAAATCGAGGGTGCGGTCGTTTCGCTGCACCTCAATATCGAGCGAGTCACCCACTCCACGACCAGACACAATCTCTTGAATATCGGCAGCACTGGCGATCGCCTGCCCTTCAACTTCAGTCACCAAATCTCCGGCCTCTAGACCCGCCTCACTTGCGGGAGAATTGGGCATCACCTGCATAATTAGGACGCCTTCATCCACATTAGGGCTGATCTGATTGTTGGGATCATTCGCGAGCTGCTGCTTTAGTTCTGGGGTCAGATCGACCATCTGAATTCCCAGATAGGTATGCTCGACCTTGCCTGTATCAATAATTTGTTGGGCCAGATCTCTTACCGTATTAATCGGAATGGCAAAACCAATGCCCTGCGCTCCCTGAATGATGGCCGTATTCATCCCAATCACTTTGCCTTCAACGTCAAGCAACGGACCACCAGAATTGCCGGGGTTAATCGCCGTATCAGTCTGAATAAAATCAACGCGCTTGTCAGGAATACCCACTTCGCGGCTGGTGCGACCCGTGGCGCTGATGATACCTGCTGTCACCGTATTGTCTAGACCCAGCGGGTTGCCAATGGCGATCGCCCAATCTCCAGGCCGCAAAATATCAGAGTCGCTAATCTTAACAGTCGGTAAATTGTTGGCTTCGACTCTGACGACCGCAACATCTGTCGTAGAGTCGCTGCCGAGCACTGTCCCTTCAAGTTGGCGGCCATCTTTCAGCGTGACCTGAACTGTGTCGCTGCCTTCAACGACATGGGCATTGGTAATGACGTGACCCTCTTCATCCAAAATAAATCCGGAACCCACACCCCGCTGCACTTGCTCGCCCTGGGGTAGAGAATTGCCAAAAAAGCGCCGCAGCATTGGGTCGTCAGGAATTGAGCTACTCACTGTGCGGGAGGCATTGATGCGCACCACGGCAGGGCCAGTTTCTTCAACAACATTGCTAATGAAGTTGGAGTCGATGGGCAGTCCTGCGGATACAGCGGGCCTCGATTCACTGTCTCGTGGGGAAGCTGTCGCACCTGGGCTTAGCACCTCTGTTGCCGCTGTCTGGGCGATCGCTGGCTCCTCAGTTTGAACTCCAGAGTCAGAGGCAAGGTATCCGCCGACGGTTGCCATGCCTGCACCGACCAATACAAAAAATAGGGAGGTTAGGGGCTGCTTCCAAGAGCGAGTAGAACGCGCATTGGGGGTTTGGGGATTTGGGGATGTCATAGGGCTATGGTGAAACGTGTGAACGAATGAAACGTTGAAATGAATGGACAAGCCAGAAGCAAAAATAGGCAGAGCGCGCGACCCTTGAGTGTGAGGTGGAATGGTTCGTGTGAGGAACGGGTTACCCGCAAGAGTCGCGTCTGCTAAGAGGATGAGCACCGAATATTGCACCGAATATTGCGCTGAATATTGAACTCTCCCTCTTAATATTTAAGATAAGCAGCCGAAGTCAAGCTCGTGTGACGGCAGTATGACATCTCCGCGACAATTTCGTAGAAATTTTTCTCAGTAGCCCACAAGCCTCTGATTCTGGTACTTTTGTGCAATTGCAGGCACTGCGGCTAAAGCAGCGGCGGCACAAGATGCCCGACTTTTCGGGTTCAAAATAGAGCATTTGAACCGTGATATATTGATGTCCTGGCTGGGGGTGCCTTTCACCTAAGAAGGCTGAGAATACACCCTTAGAACCTGAACCGGGTAATCCCGGCGGAGGGAAGCTGAATTTTCGTAGATCGCTTCATCATAAAGCGAACAGGATAAAGCGAATGGGAGAGGCACCTGACTTCTTTAAGTGTAGATCATGCAGTTTTAACGTCGCTGAAGTCGTTGTTCAGTGGAATAGCTGGGTCGCTAGTTCTAGCGCAGATGCTGGCTGATCTTGAGCGATCACAGTCGGCTTGCATCAGCAGGTTAAACCAAGCTGAACCACTTGTCCTGTAACGATCTGGAGATTTTTCGCTTCCCCATACTTTTGTCAATGGCCACAGGAGCCGTTGATTTTTGCTGGGTTCAAGCCCTGCTGACAGGCAGGCATAAAGTACGGGGAACACCATGTCATTTGACTCTTTAGCACTTGTCGTCACCCTAGTGACCGTTTCGAGTTTTACCCTGCTGGGTCTGATCAACCTGAGCCAGCGATCGCTCACCGATGTCGAAAACTATATTGTTCATCGTAACCAGGTGGGCAGCTCGATGGCGATCGCCACTATCGTCGCGTCGGTTATTGGCGCGTGGCTCCTGCTCAGCCCAGCCGAAGCTGCGACCTGGGCTGGCATTCCAGGCATCATCGGCTACAGCATCGGTCAAGCGGCTCCTTTAGTTGCTTTCGCATACCTTGGCCCACGACTGCGTCAGCTCATGCCTCAGGGGCACTCGTTGACTGAGTATGTCTGGCATCGCTTTGGCGCAGGCATGTACAGTTTCACAGTATTGATTTCTGTGTTCTATATGTTTGTGTTTTTAGCCGCAGAACTGACTGGCGTCGCCCTAGCGATGAATCTTATTGCCAATATTCCTCTCGGCTGGACAGCGCTGATTGTCGCTACTGCAACGCTGATCTACACCACCTATGGAGGACTGCAGGCCACAATTTTTACCGACAATCTCCAATTCGTTTTGATCTTGCCCCTATTGGTGATTGTCTTTGGGGTGACGACTGCTCTACTCGGTGGACTGGGAACAGCTCTAGCGCCTTTGACTGCTGTGGATGCACCACCACTCCTATCCCCCACCAATGCCCCTGGCGTAGAATTTGGCTTTGCGTTAATCATTGCCATTTTGGCGGCAAATCTATTTCATCAAGGCTTTTGGCAGCGAGTCTATGCCTGTCGAGATCTGCCAACTCTACGGCGCTCGTATTGGATTGCCGGACTCATCGTTGTTCCGATGATTATTTTGTCAGGCATGATCGGCCTAATGGCGGTGGGTCATGGCGTGCCGCCAGAGCAAGCATCAGTCGCTCTTTTTGCTCTGGTCAAAGAAGTGATGCCTCCTTGGGCGTTGCTGCTCGTGTTGGTTTTGGCGTTGGCCCTGGTGATGAGCAGCATGGATACGCTGATCAACGGTATCAGCAGCACGGTGGTAAGCGACCTGGCCCGATGGCGATCGCACCTCCCTGCGGGTCAACTCATGCGCATTGCTCGCATCGTGACTGTGATCGTCACGTTACCCGCCATTGCGATCGCATCTCAGGGCTACAGCGTTCTGTACTTGTTTTTGATTGCTGATCTGGTCTGTGCAGGGGCGATGGTTCCCGTCTTTTACGGACTTTATTCTCGTCAATTTAGCGGCTCTTCTGCTCTCATTAGTTGCCTGGTGGGCATTGCCGCAGGGCTACTGTTTTTCCCGAAGCCAGACTTCACACCCATATTCGCCATTCCCCTAGCGGGACGATTTCTGGTCAGCTTTGGGGCGGCTCTGGTCGTTTCATCGGTGTTGGCGATCGCCCTATCTCAATGGCTCGACGCCAAGCAATCGCCTTTTGACTTTGCAGAACTAGAAAAACAGGTTCACAATATTCGCTCCTAAGTCTCCGTGAAGAATGACCACTTATTGGGCGTGATTTCAATTTGGGCGTGATTTCCAGTTCACGTTTGACCAGATCAGTCGCACAGGATTCTCCGCAGTACGACATCTTTTAAGAACCAGGCTCTATATCCTGCACTACAGTCTGGGCAGAAGTTTGGGCAGACTGTGGAAATTTTGTCCGAAGAGGAAGCTTAGCCTCTGGTCGTCTGGATATTGCGTCAACGTCTGAAGTATTTGTTTAGCGTGATGTTCTGCCAGATCCCCCTTAACCTTAAAAAGGGGGACTTTGAACCAGCCTTGAAAAGCCCCCTTTTTAAGGGTAGGGCTGATTCCTTACTCAGAGAAAACTCTTGGAAGCCCTACCTTTTCGTTCGAACTCGTCTGAGTGCAAACCAAGGAATCGAGGTTTCGAGCCTATTCTTTTTCTAGAGAATCAGCCCTACCCTTTTTAAGGGGGCGGCGACAGCGGGGGATCATACGCCTGTGCTAAACACATACCGTCTGATTCAGACGTTGACGCAACATTCTGACTTTTTCTCGTAGCACCTGTATATTTATCCGGGCGTTTCCACCCCTCAGCCGAACTATAAAGTTGGACAGGCGATAAGTTCATTCCCAATCAGTGCATCTTCAGTGCATCTATGGCTGTGACGCGTCAGATAATGACCGATACAAATGATCGATACAGGGGAGTCGCTTCATCTTCGGATAACGCTAGACTACTACCATCACACCAAGACTATCTCTCTTTAGTCTTTTCAGATTTTGAATATTTCAAATTCGTGTCGTTATTGAACAGCATTAAATCAAGATTTTGTTTTACCTGCTAATTTTTATAGGTTAACCCCTGTATCCATTAACTAGCAATGGTTAAACCCGATCGAATCAGTGACGATTTGGTCGTTCAATGTGGGCATACTGAAGCACATAGAGTTTTTTGTGGTGTTCTCTGCAATCGTGCGCTCGATTACGGTAAAAACTCTGGCGCTGAAGCTAAATCCGAGTATATGAGTCAACTCAACCATCAACTGTTGCATTTACGCAGTTTGTTGAATAATGTGTTGGTGGCTCAACTTGCATACCGGATCTCTTTCATACCGGGTCTAAGGCAAACCCCAGATTTTGTACTTTGGCAACTGGGGATTTAATCAGACATCTACCTAGACACATACATTGATGTGAGACAACTGAGTTCATACACAAGTATTCATTCATCAAGCATTCATTGGGTTACCCATAGAATCGCCACTTGCTTGGATACCGGGGTTAGGTGGGAGTCATGACGAAGATTTTAATTGTAGACGATAGTCAAACCTTGCGAACGATGCTCTCTGATTTACTCAAGAGCAAAGGTATCGTTGTTGCTGAAGCAACGAACGGAAAAGAAGCTCAGCAACAACTTCAAGCTGGTAATCTTCCCGATTTGGTGATTACAGATTTGGTGATGCCAGAAATGAATGGCTATGAGCTGTGTCGATGGATCAAAGCCAATACTCAGAAAATTCCGGTGTTGATGTGTTCGACAAAGAGCGAAGAATTCGATCGATATTGGGGAATGAAGCAGGGCGCTGATGCCTACATTACCAAGCCCTTTCATCCACCTGAGCTACTAAAAACCGTTAACCAGCTCCTTCGCAGCGTGATTTGAGCCATTCTGGATAATCATTCTGGATAATATCGACGGCGCTTGATTGAACGTAGTTTTGACGCGTTTAATTCTGCGTTTTTGTGTCTATGCTCCGGATTTTTGCGACGAGTTCAGATTATTGAATTCAACGTATTCGAGGTGAATTCAGCATGAGAATCCTGATTCAGGCGATCGCCATTCTTACGGGACTATATGGGCTGTACCTGATCAAGTCGGCATTAGGAATTAATATTTTTGAGAACTACCACGCCATCGATATTTTGAAGATGCCGGTGAAGGCGATCGCCGATCAGGTGAGATCTCTGGGAGCATAGCTCGATGTTGGCTGACTCAGCCGATGACTGTTTGTGGCTATAGCAGTGCCTACAAAAATAGGGAGGCACAAATGCCTCCCCAAGGGAATTTCTATGACCTAAATCAGCATCAAACCTCTAGAGCAGCGTCAAAAGGTAGATGAGTGTAAACAGCACAATCCAGATAATGTCTACAAAGTGCCAGTAGATTTCGGCCATTTCGACGCCTGTATGCTTTGACTCGTTGTAGTGACCTTCGCGGCGCGATCGCCACATGACACCCAAAATCAGCAGCAGTCCGATAAAGACGTGGAGCCCGTGAAATCCCGTCAGAATATAAAAGCAGTTAGAGAAAATGTTGTTGGTTAGGCCATACCCAAGAGTTGCGTACTCATAGGCTTGACCTCCGAGGAAGATAGCTCCCATCGCCAACGTGATCCCATACCAGAGGCGCAGCCCGCCGACATCATTCTTTTTGATGGCGGTGTCGCCCATGTGAATCACAAAGCTACTCGACACCAGAATAATGGTGTTGATGGTTGGCAGCAGCAGTTCGACTTCCGTGCCTTCGGGAGGCCATTGGGCAGACATGCCTCGATAGGCGATGTAAACCGCAAAGAAACCGCCAAACATGAGAGATTCTGACGCGAGGAAGGTCAGCAGACCCCAGATGCGCAGGTCAGCATGTTCGTGGTCTCCATGATGAGCGTCTGCATGGGCATCAGCCGCGACATTTATTCCTGTGGATGCAGTATCAACCATAGACGAAAACCTTCAGACAGAGAGCATTGAAGAAACAGGTTGGCGAGAAGGGAGCGATCGCCCCCTTCCTCACAGATGAGCATTGCTACGAAGCCGAAACACTCACTTCCGGCGTTCCTTTATTGGGAATCGTTTTACCCATGCCGTAGTCATAGGGGCCAGTTTCCACCGTCGGCAACACTTCCCAGTTTTCGATGATCGGCGGTGAAGCCGTCGTCCACTCTAGGGTCAACGCATCCCAAGGATTTCCATCCGCTTTTTCACCCTTTGTCCAGCTCCAGGCTGCATTGATGAAGAAGGGAATCACAGAAAGCCCCAGCACAAATGCACCAAAGGTACAGAGCTGATTGATCGTCGTGAACTGAGGATCGTACATCGCGACCCGTCGCGGCATTCCATGCAGGCCCAAGCTGTGCATGGGCAAGAAGGTCAGGTTTGTGCCGATGAAGGTCAAGACAAAGTGAGCAATGCCGAGCTTTTCATTCATAAACCGCCCGGTCATCTTTGGAAACCAGTGGTAAACCGCTGAGTAGATGCCAAAGACCGATCCGCCAAACAGCACATAGTGGAAGTGAGCCACCACGTAATAGGTATCGTGAACGTGGATGTCTACGGGAGCAGTGCCCAAGGTGACGCCGCTGATGCCGCCCAAGACAAACATCGCCAGCAGGCCAATGGCAAACAGCATGGCCGAGTTTAGCCGAATTTTGCCGCCCCAAAGGGTTGCAACCCAGCTAAAGATTTTGACCCCGGTGGGCACGGCCACAATCATGGTCGAAATCGTGAAGAAAAGGCGCATCCACGGCGGGGTTCCACTGGTAAACATGTGGTGAACCCAGACAAACAGACCAATGACGCAAATGGCGAGACTGGAATAGGCGATCGCCTTGTAGCCAAAAATCGGCTTGCGGGAATGGATGGAAATCACTTCAGACATGATGCCGAAGATCGGCAAAATCATCAGATACACGGCGGGGTGTGAGTAAAACCAGAACAAGTGCTGGTACATCACCACATGACCACCCGCATCGGGCCTAAAGAATGACGTGCCGAAATTAATGTCAAACAGCAGCAGCACCATGCCTGCTGCCAACACAGGGGTAGACACCAACGCCAAAATCGACGTGGCAAACATCGCCCAGCAAAACAGCGGCAAGCGATTCCAGTTCATGCTGGGAACCCGCATTTTGATCAGGGTCACCAAAAAGTTAACCGAACCCAAAATGGATGAGGTGCCCACTAGCACGATCGCCAAAATCCACATGGACTGGGCTGTCGGTGCAGTAATGAGGCTGAGAGGAGGGTAAGACGTCCAGCCCGCCTGCGCTCCGCCGAAAAAGAAACTGCCCATGATCAGCAGACCCGCTGGGGGGTTAAGCCAGAAGGCGATCGCATTCAGCTTCGGAAACGCCATATCTCGCGCCCCAATCATCAAGGGCAGCAAGTAGTTGCCAAACCCACCAATCGCCGCAGGCACAATCCACAGGAAGATCATGATCGTGCCGTGATTGGTCAGAAACGCATTATAAAGACTGGGATCGAGAAAATCAGGATCAGGGGTCGCCAACTCGGTGCGCATGGCCACCGCCATCGCCCCACCGACCAAGTAGAAGAAGAAAGACGTGACTAGGTATTGAATCCCAATCACCTTGTGATCGACATTAAACGTGAAATATTCGTACCACCGCCAGGATGTCCTGCCCTCATGGCTGGGAATCAGGGAAAACCCTGGTTTTTCAACGGGGATTTGTGCTTGAGCCATATAGCAAGATTTTATGTGTCAGCAGAGTAATAAGGATGTGCGTGAAATAGTGCGCGTGAGGATCGAAAGGGATGAGACTGGGATAAAGAAAAGAGCCGAACTTATGCAGTCCCAGACATTGATTCAGGCATGGATTCAGAGATTAACTCTGCCTTCGTCACTCTTTTCGTTCTCAGCCTAGTCAGAGGGCATCAGATGGTGCAGATGCTCTAAAGATGCTGAATCAACACCCATCTCTTGACCGTAGGGTTCGAGAAATTCTGGAACCGAAAGATTGGCTGTGTTGGTGGCGATCGCCCTAGACAAAGACGACTCTCCATCTTCAGGACTCACCTGAGCCACCCGGTTGTCTCCCAGCCACTGCTCAAACTCCTCTTCAGAGTGAACAATGACTTCGGCTCGCATGCCGCCGTGGTAACTGCCGCACAGCTCCGCACAAACGATGGGATACGTGCCTGGGCGACTCGCTACAAATCTCAGCTCAGTCTGTTCACCCGGAATCGCATCCTGCTTCAGGCGAAACTGCGGCACCCAAAAGGAATGAATCACATCGCGAGCGGTGATGTTGAGCTGCACATCACGATCGACAGGAATATGGAGTTCTCCGGTCAAGATGCCGCTGTCGGGGTAGTTAAACAGCCAAGCATATTGCATGCCCGACACATCGACGACGAGGTCAGCCGTGCGATCGCCCGCTTCTGGCGAAGCCCCAAACCCATAGACCTGAGGAGTTCTTTGGGGAGATTCCATGGCTTCCATGTCGCCTGCGGCTAACAGCGGCATCACATCACCCGCAATCTCCCGATTTGAAGGAGCTTGAGCAATCAGCGTCGCTTCATGCGCCGCAATCGGAGGCCCCTGTTGGCCACCGGGCGAAAATCCGCCCATATCTTGAAACACCTCAACACTGTAAAGGCCCAACCCAATCACAATGATGGCCGGAATCGCAGTCCAGAAGGCTTCAAGGGGAAGATTTCCCTCAAGAGGAATGCCGTCTTCGTCGTCACCCGCCCGCCGACGGAAACGAATCACAAAATAGAGGATGGCTCCTTCAACCACGATAAAGAGAGCCGTGCCGATGGTCACCATGACATCAAATAACTCATCGACGAGGGGAGCCTGAACCGATGCCTGCTCGGGCATCAGCCCATGGTTCTGTCCTACCCAAAGGCTGATCAGCGTGATGACGATACCCGCCGTCAGCGTCAGTAGGGGAGCCGGAATTTGTTTCATTACAACGTCCTGAACTTCAGTTAAAGCAATGCAGCAAGAGCCTTCAAGAAATGAGTTGTCGAGCGCCTTAACAAGACGCTTTTCCAAGAGAAACGCCTAAAACGAAGCGTTGAGACTATGGAAGTGGAGACCATTGAGGAGGCGTTGGCAGCTTTGATAAGAATTGACCTTGCAAGTATCTACCATAGAAATATTCACCATAGACATTGATCACGTTCGACTAGACCCGGCACAATTACATGTCAGCCTGCCTGAGTGAATCTCTGCAAAAGTGCTCAACGTTGCAGCCACAATATAGATTCATGTGAGCATCAACACCGAACTGCGTTAGTTTCTGGTTTGCGTTGTCTATCTCTGTCTCAGAGTCAATATACAACTCAGACATCTAAAGCCAAGATAAGAACAGTGCTTTCTAAATGGCTCTGAGCTAAATGGCTTTGAGATAGACGAATTCTACAAACAAGAGTATTCCTCACTATTGAGATTTTAGAAGGCAGATCTAGAAGCTAGGGCAAATCTTTCCTTTTGCTTCATATCTAATAGAAACATGCCTCCGAGAGTTCGGCTTCTAAACGAGCAGCGGATCACCCAGAACCTATATCAGATAAGGCTTCTGCAAGTACTAAGAAATTTGTCAGTGGCGATCGCCACTTCGCAGTCACTTTTTGGTCAAAGCAAAATAACGGCGACCCCATCGCGAGCAACCTGCCAAAGTCAAATCCTTGCTTTCTAAAATAAAAGATTGTTTTAAGATTTTGTTTTAGAAAGCAGAATGATTCGAGGTTGAAAATGTGGTGGACAAACAGACTTCTTTCAAATGTTTCAAGATATACAAAATCACATGGGTTTAACCTCTATTCGAACTTCGGGAGCATCCCGAAGTTCCCCTACTTCAAAAATCGTATCTAAACGTCATCTCAAGACTCAATATTGCAAAACTCAATATAGATTAAATGATCTCGCTCATAGCGCTTAAAGAGAAAGTGCCGACTGAGCAGAATGAAAGTCTCGATGACTAGATGATTGATGATGACAAATGGAAACCTCTAGCTCATCACCACTTTAGATCAGATCGCCAGAATTAGAGAGCCAAAAGCCTCGCCCTATCGACCTCGATAGAGTTGTATATCAGGATAATGGGCAAGGCTAATCTGCTTGCAAATTTTACTTCATGCAACGTAACCCTATAGAGAAGATGCAACCGATGCTCCAAGCGATGAATGGATACGAAATAAGTGAAATGCTCAGTAACCCAGATCACCCTAATATTGTGCTTTCGTTTGACTACGGTTCGTTCACTCTGGAGTTAGATGAAAGTCAACACAATGGGCAAAAGGTCTACGCTGTGTGGGCAAATTATGCCACTGGGTCTGCGATGGCTGTCCCTTTCGCAAGATCTCGCGCTGAGGCAGTCAGAAAGGCAAAACACTGGGTCGAACACCGAATCTATTCAAAACCATGAAGAAGATAGCGCATTACAAATACTGGTTGAGAAATACTGTCCAGATTTTATAAAATTTGTACTTATATTTTCAGTCGTTTTCGATCTCGAACATCGAAATAAGCCCAATGAATTGCGTGTAGAGTTCGATCAGACCTTTAAATTTTTGTGTATTGATATGGCAGCTTTTAAAATATATTTACGCATTTCAATGGATCGCAAAATCATGGGGGATCTTACCCATTGTTAAAACATTCTGGGTCTGGCATTCTTAAAGTTATAGTGAAGACAATAAGAAAAAATTGTTCCATCTGTTTTTTGTGTTCCTCAATCAATGCTTTGTGTAGGAAAAACTCTATAGTTCGCAGCGGTCTATTCAGTTAGATGGAACCCGGTTAGGTGAAACGGTCAAGGTAAAGTCGGTAAGAAAATTTTCGAGGGCTTTACCAAAAAAGATGTCTTACAAGCCTTTGCAACATTGCTCTTTCAAATTGCAGTCCCTTTACTTTTTGAAAAGAGACTCTCATTTTTCGTGATTTAACTTCAAATACAATTTTCCCTGTTTCGGTTCTTTAAAGTCGAGCGATCCCGAGAAGTCTCTAAGTTTTCCCTCAGAAAATGAGTCTGATCTGGGTATGGGTTATGCAGGCGAGAACGTTAAAACCGTCAATTTCAACACGGTATAAGATACGAAACGGTTAGAGAATAGGGCATTATCTGCTGAGACTTTATTTAGTCGAAGGCAGGCATCCCTCTCTAGAAAGCTACTCCATCAATCCATATTTAATGGCTGGTCTGAGATTCTGCTAGGGCTCAACGAGATAGATTTTCTCTTTGAACTGTTCTTTTTGAACTTACAGTCCAACAGACTCTAAGTTTGCACCCGGTGTCTAGTCACAACTTTAAAAATTAACTCAATAGGCTGAGACTCATGGTTTTCAAAACTGTTTTGAATAACAACATAAATAACGCAATGAATACTTGCCCGTGCTGCTCCCAACGAATGCTGCGCCATGCGCGCCACGGACAAATTTACTGGTTTTGTGCGCACTGCCATCAAGAAATGCCTAATCTCAGCTCTGCATTGCTGAGTTCGACCACAGACCACCATAGGCGATCGCCCCTGCGGCATCTTGGCGCTATGCAAGAAACCTTGGAAACCGCCCATTAGCGTGAGCCTTAGGCGTTCATTTTTCTCAATCAATTGCGATGAAAAACGCACCCTTTTAGGAGTGTGAGTCTAGTGATGGGAGGTAGCTCACAGAGACATCTACCGACCTCTACCCCTTGACCTAGAGCAGATGGCGAACGTCGCTTCCTGGCTGGCCGGGTGCAAGTCGATTTTCAAACCGATCAAGGCGCGGCTGATCTTCAAGGAAAGAGCCTGATAACGCTAATAACGTCGTATCGTCTAATTCTCCCGTGGCTTTGAGGTTAAAGTCTTGCTGGAATTGGGCGATCGCCTGCTTTAATGCAACAGAATTGCCGCCTGACACGTTGTAGCCTAACTGACTCAAGTAAGATGGTGCGTTTGTCCGCCCATCGAGCAACTCCTCCGGTTTAAAGACCGGAACATACTGCCCCCGCCAGATCGTGTCAAAGGTGACTCGGTCGATATCATACATCTGCCCAGACGACGGATCGGCAATAACGGCTTTAGCCGGATTAAGCCCCAATAGAGCAACCGCATGGGGCAGTTTTTGGGTAGGGGTGATGAGCCAGACCGACAGCACCCCAGGCCGATTAATTTGCAGCATCAAATTCCAGTCAGGCCGAAGCTCACGGCCATCAAAATCGAGAGCTTTCGTGGCGACAACCAGTTGTGGCATCGATGTGCCCATGCGGCTAGTCTCCGCTAGCCGAGCTGCTTCTGACTCAGTCACTGGAAGATTCCACTGGTGCATGACCGTTGCTAGAGCGGCGGGCGCACAGCTGCTGTTGGAGGTTTGTCGAAACACTCCATTGGGTAAAAGATTGTCGTGAAGAGACCCATAGATGGGGTCAAGCAGATATTGTTCAGCGCTCCCTAGCGCTCCTAGGCCAAACAATCCAACGAGGGCGATCGCCACAACTTGTGATCGAGCGGTGTGCCAAGTCACCGTAAACGCAACGCCACAAATACCGACTAGCAGAACCCGCATCAGTCCCCAGGTAATCCGCATTCCATGAAAACGCCACTCTAGGGGCAAAAATTCCATTTGTGGAACGTTCAAAATCACTACCATGAAGGCAATGTAAAGCCCTAGAAATGCCAAGGACATGGGATTTTGGTTTTTAAAAAAGTCGCGGGCTGTTGCGCCTCGTCTCAAGAGAACATGCCCGAGACGCATGCCCCACAAAAAAAATAAGATACTGGCAACGACAGTGATGGCTAAAAGGATAGACACAATCAGGGAGCCGACCTTAAGTCGGAATGATGCAACGATGAATAAGCCTGTTGAGCAACCGTCTCAAGCGTTGCTGTCGAAGAGATACAGGCTGTTGTCTGGGCCTCATTTGGCCATAGCACCATGACTGCTCCATCATATCGTGACTGCCATAGGAATCAGGATTGTGCGGCGCTTTTGGTGAGTCAAGTCGATGCCTAGCGATCGCCCGTCAATAAATCCCAACTGGGCGCGGGTCTTTTTTCATGGGTGTGTCGCTGGCAGCGTCGCAGATAGAGGTTCGCGGCTGAATCATCAGGATTGAGTTTTACCAGGGTCTCAAAAATCGCCAGCGCTTCGGCCTGCTCGCCGTTGTGGTAAAAATCGACGCCCTGTTCAAATTGCTGTCTCGTATTGTGTTTGCTCTCCGCTAAATCAGGCGCATCTCCGTCATAAATTTCCCAAACTTCGACCATTTCAGACTTGCCCCGAGGCTGGACTCGATCGAGAAAACGGCTGCGAAACGGCAATGGGTGAGGCATCTGAGATAACGTTTCGGTGCTAACCACGATGCCTGCGCCATAAAGCTTAGTGATTTTTTCGAGCCGCGCCGCCAAATTTACCGCATCTGAAATGACCGTGCTTTCCATCCGCTGTTCTTCGCCAATGGTGCCCAAAATTAAGCTGCCAGTATGAATGCCAATGCCAATGGCAATGGGAGGCAAATGCTGGGTCTGACGTTTGGCATTGTAGAGCGACACCTGCTTTTGCATGGCGATCGCCGCCCGCACGGCCCTTGCTGGTGTTTGAGGAAAGAGCGCCATAACGGCATCGCCAATATATTTATCGATGAAGCCATTGTGCTCACGAATGATGGGGCACACTTCATACAAATAAGAATTGAGAAAATCGAAGTTTTCGCGTGGGGTCATGCCTTCAGACATGGCCGTAAAGGAGCGAATATCGGCAAACATCACCGTCATATTCGACTGGATCTGGTCGCCTAAGCGCACATCCATAATGCGTTCGCGACCCAGAAGCTTGAGAAACTCGTAGGGCACAAAGCGAGCATAGGCCAAACTAGCCTTAGACAGTTCGAGATGAACTTTGATGCGGGCCAGCAGCTCACTCTTAGAAACGGGTTTATTGAGATAGTCGTTTGCGCCAGAATTTAACCCCTCCACCAGATCAGCCACCTGATTTTTAGCCGTCAGCATCAGAATCGGCAGCTCCGTTGCGGGATAGCGCGATCGCAACTCGCGGCACACTTCGTAGCCCGTCATCTTGGGCATCATCACATCCAGCAAGATGAGATCGGGGTTTAAGCCATCTGCCATCTGCTGAAGCACCTCGGCTCCGCTCGATGCTTGTTCGACCTGGTAGTGATGCAAGGTGAGATGGTTGACCAGCACTTGCAAATTCACCGGGTCATCATCAACGGCCAAAATTTTGAACTGAAAATCACCGCGCTGGTTGCGATCGCCCAAGACTAAAGCGTCTGGAATATCGGGAATAAAATCGGTGGGGGAGATCGATGGGGCTTGATCTGTATGGGCTTGGCGATCGCCCCTCGGCGCAGAAACATCAATCGCCAGCGTGTCAGTCACTAGCTCCCGCAGCACCGCATCCGGACGAATCGACTGAGACGATGCCATTAATTCTGTGACGGCCAAGGCTATAGGGGCAACAGCTTCTGGCACGTACTTCGTTGTGGCGATCGGTAGGGTGAACTTGAACTTAGAGCCTTTTCCTACCTCCGACTCGACCCAGATCTTGCCATTGTGAAACTCGACCAGTCGGCGCGCGATCGCCAGCCCCAGCCCTGTGCCGCCATAGAGGCGATCGCCACCGCTGCTGCCCTGCTCAAACGATTGGAAAATGCGCTCCTGCTGCTCAACCGGAATGCCGATGCCCGTATCAGCTACGGTGATCAGCAAGCAGCTTTCAGTCAACCCAGAGGCATCGGCCTGATCGTTTGCTTGGGCTAAATCTAGATGATGCGTCAAGGACGAAAGAGAAGCATTTTGGCGATCGGCTACGGTATTTTGGCCTTGCTGCTGAATGGGCTTTAGCTGAATCTTAGGATTCGAAGGCTGAGGATTCGAAGGCTGAGGATTCGAGGGCTGAGGATTCGAGGGCTGAGTCAAAAGGGTCTGCCCACACATCACCGCTTTTGCAGAAATGGTGACTGAGCCTTCTTCCGTAAACTTGATGGCATTGCCCACGAGATTATACAAAATCTGCTGGAGTCGATTTTCATCTACCAATGCTTGGGGCAAGTCATCATCAATGCCGTTAATCAACACTAGATTTTTCGGCCCCACAAGAGGACGGCTCAGCGACAGCACCACTTCCGCCACCACTCGAATGCCCACGGGCTTGAGCTGAAGCGCCAGATCTCGATGCCTCAGTTTGGAAAAATCTAAGATATCTCGCACGAGCTGAGCCAGTCGCTGGCCACTAGAGACAATCATGCTCAAGTTATGCTTCGTTGCTGGTGCAAGATTTCCCGTTGCCCCATCTTGCAATGATTCAGCCAGACCAATGATGCCGTTGAGCGGGGTCAGCAGCTCGTGAGACGTATTGGCCAAAAACTCATCTTTTAGCTCATCGAGCTGCTTTAGCTCCTGATTTTTAGCTTCTAACGCGTCAAATGAGTCTTTTAATTGCTGGCGCATTCGGTCAAAGGCGGTCGCTAGTTCACCAATTTCGTCGGGGCGATCGGCAAACATCGGTCGATCCCAATCTTCAACCGCCAACCGCTTGGTCGCCGCATTGAGCTGGAGGAGAGGGCGCGCAATCCAGCGAGAGGTTAACACCGCGACGATGACAGCGACCGTCAGCGACAAGAAACACAGTCCAATCGTGAGGCGAGTATTGCGATTAATTTGCCCCATAAAATCTTGTTCAGGGATGACCACCACCACCACCCAATCGAGGCCTTTCGGATCTTGCAAAGGCGTGACCTGAACCAGCTCACGCTGACCCTTGAGATTAAGCGTGAGCTGAGTGGGTTCTTGAATATCTTTGAAAGAACCGAATTCTTCGATCAGGCCCGTCGCCGCCATTTGAATTCTAGAATCGCTGCTATTTATTGCTTTGAGGCGCTCTTGCTCGTCTCCACCATCGACAAACGGTGGCTCATGGGATGACGTTGCCACCATGTCTCCCGATCGCTCGACAATAAACGCCCTACCCGATGTGCCAATGTTTAGCTCTTGGAGAAAGGTGCTGATCTGAGTCAGGCTCAAATCAATGGCAAGCACTCCTTCCAGTCGCCCTGCCTCATCGTAAAGCGGTTGAGTCGCGGTGATGCCCAATAGGGGATAGTCTTGAGACGCAAAAGGGTAGATATCACTCCAAGTTGAGTCGCTGGAGGCGATCGCCGCCTTAAACCAAGGGCGCTGACGCGGATCGTATTCTTGGGTTGTGACGGCATCTGTCACATTACCCCGAGCATCTAGCTCATAGGTATAGCGCAGCAATTCTTCAGGAACATTTTTTTCCCAACGCACAAACTTGCCATCGTCTCGACGCTGAACCCCAATAAAATCACCCTCTGCGCTGCCATAATAAAGGCTGCTGTAGAGTTTAACCTGCTGGAGCTGAGCCAAAAAATATTGCCCCGTCGAGTCAAAATTGCTGAGGTTTAGTTTTTGTTGATCAACGACAATTTCATTCAGATCCAGCAAATCATAAGGACGATCAATAAACGTCTGCACATGCTGCTCAATGTGAGACGTGGTTTCATCGCTGACCTCCAAAACCAGCTGATTCACCGCTTTTTGCCCGTTGAGAAATGATAACCAACCAATCAATCCTGTGGCGACTGCAAGTTGCGTCACCACGGAAACAATCAGCACCGTTTGCAGGGACATAAACCCCGGACGGTTTTTTATGGCAGCGGATGCATGGGCTTCGGAGGCTGGGATTTGCATTGGGGGCACAATAGAAGAAGCGCTGTGGGTGCGCTAAACCAACGCTCAAGGAGATTTTTCAAGAATAGGCTAACTCACCCGGACGGTTGCCAAATTGTGACTCAATATTAATGATGAGACTCAACACAAACGGCTCACCTAAAAGCATATTTGAATAGATAGACGAACCTCCTTTAATACCAAGCTCCAAAACCTGAGTGGGCGGTGCAGGGCTTGGGATCTGTAACGGTGTCGAGATACTAATCTGCTTTTTCGCAACGATGTTAGCCTAATCTTAACCAGCCTGATTGAAGAGGAACACACGGGCGGCTGGCTCATTTCTCTTTACTGAATGAAAAGCAACGAAATGACCTGTTTTAATCCTAAAAACTCATCCATAGCGATCCTAAATGATTTGTGAGAGGTGGGGCGAGCACTGCCCGCCCCACCTCTCACAATCTATTTCACAATTCATGTGAGACTGCTAAGTATGTGGTCAAAACTAAAGCGAACGATGTGTGCCCCCCGCCGGGGGGCACACACCCAGCTAGCATCGTTTAATTATGGCTACCTACTCATAACCTAAACTTCAAATCGATTGAACATATTTCTAGACTGGCTCTAGGCGACAGGCTCCGCCATGAATATTTTGCTATGAATCTGCCATGAATATTTTGATTGTTGAAGATGAGGCCGAAATTGCCCAACTCATTCGCCTCTACCTTGAAAAAGATGGGTTTACTTGTACAAGCTGCCGCGATGGGGAAGCGGCGTTGCAGCACTTTCAATC
Organism: Elainellaceae cyanobacterium; assembly: GCA_049647405.1. Taxonomy (GTDB): domain Bacteria; phylum Cyanobacteriota; class Cyanobacteriia; order CAKZMO01; family CAKZMO01; genus CAKZMO01. Next base: position 59,774 of record JBARXP010000334.1, read on the forward strand.
GGTTCAGCCCGATTTAATCATTCTGGATTTGATGATTCCGAAACTTGATGGGCTAGAAGTTTGCGCCCGCATTCGTCAGCAGCCCGGATCGAAAGATCCGTACATTTTGATGTTGACGGCCAAGGGAGAAGAACTCGATCGCATCATCGGTCTTTCGACGGGAGCCGATGACTATATGGTGAAGCCCTTTAGCCCTAGGGAATTGGTGGCACGGGTGCGGGCACTGCTGAGGCGATCGCTCCGCCATGACATTGCTCCGTCCCAAACCTATAGCACTTCCCACTTCACGGTCAATCTAGACCAGCGAGTCGCTCATCGTCACGCTTCTGCCAGCAACGCGCCGACTCGTCAAAGCGCAAATCAACCAGATTCCGAAGAACTCGACCTGACGACCCTAGAATTTGACATGCTGGCCACATTTATGAGTTATCCGGGTCGGGTCTGGAGCCGCGCCCAGCTGATCGAAAAGCTGTGGGGGGCTGACTTTTTTGGCGATGAGCGGGTGGTCGATACCCATGTGGCTCGTCTCCGCAAGAAAGTGGAGCCTGACCCGAGCAATCCTCAATTTGTGAAGACGGTCATTGGGGTTGGCTACAAGTTTGAAGACGGAGCGTGACCGTACTCAGGAGTCTATGTAATGTTGAAGTCAAACTAATGCCCATATCAAAACCTGATTTGCGATCGCGCCTGTTCTTTTCTCATGTCATTGTCATGGTGGTGGGCTTGTTGACCTTACTGACCATTGGCAAATTTTCATCGCCACGGTTTTTCGTCGTCTATTTAGAACGCATTGAGCGCCAAGGCTACACCGTGAATCAAATTCAAACTCAACTGGTGCAGGGGTTTGAGTCAGCATGGGCACGGGGGGCGCTGTGGTCATTGGGCATTGGAGCGAGTGCCGCTGGGGGGCTGAGCTATTGGATGTCGCGCCGCATTGTGCGGCCTCTCGTGCAGATGGAAGAAATCACCAAAAAGCTGGCCGAAGGTCAACTCGATGAGCGCGTTCCTCTGAGCGAGATTCCTGAGGTGAATCAGCTTGCCCTTAGCTTCAATCGCATGGCGGCAGAGCTAGAAGGAGTCGAACAGCGCCGCCGCGATCTCGTCAGCGACCTCACCCATGAGCTGCGAACCCCCCTGACGATTCTAGAAGGCTACCTGGAAGGACTGGCAGACGAAACGATTAATCCTTCAACCGATGTCTACAACCTTTTGGCAAAAGAATCGAAGCGCATTCGTCGGCTGGTCGATGATCTCCAAGAGCTGTCGAAAATGGAAGCTGGATATCTTCCGATTGAGGCGAAGACCGTGGATGTTGTGCCGATGCTGGAAGGGCTGATTCAGCGATTTTCTGACCAGTTATCGGGCGATGAAAGCCCTTCACTTCAGCTAGAGATTCAACCTCCGTTGCCTGATGTATTGGCTGACCCAGCACGACTAGAACAGGTGTTAATTAACCTCATTGGCAACGCCATTCGCTACACCCCGTCGGGAAAAATAACTGTTCGAGCATGGCCCGAAGAAAAGCACTTCTGGTTTTCTGTAGAAGATACCGGAGTGGGCATTGCCAAGGAAGATTTGCCCCATGTGTTTGAGCGGTTTTGGCGAGCTGATCGATCGCGCGATCGCCACTCGGGTGGCACAGGCATCGGGCTTGCCATTTCTCGCCGTCTGATTGAACTTCAATGCGGCGATATCGCCGTCGAAAGTGAAATGGGACAAGGCAGCACGTTTCGATTTTGGCTCCCTTTAGCCTAAGCTGGCGTTGCCATAGTCTGAACCCAAGGCTCTCCGGTAGAATAAACGGGTTGAATGTTCCCCCTCTGCAAAAGCTGGGATAATTTTCACACCTTTTACAAATGGTTTGAGACTTCGTGATTCAAACCCAATATTGCTATCAGTTACAGCGAGCTGGAAAAGACCTATGACGATTTCTCTTGCAAAGCTACAATCAGCCCTCGATCGCAATCAAGCCCTGAAGGTGATTAGTGGCCTCACAAATTTTGATGCTGACCGCGTGGCCGCCACCGTGAGAGCGGCAGATCAGGGCGGTGCGACGTTTGTTGATATTGCAGCCGATGCCGATCTGGTGAAGCTAACGCGGCAACTCACCGATTTGCCCATTTGCGTATCTGCAGTCGAGGCCAAACAGTTTTTGCCTGCTGTTGAAGCAGGAGCAGATCTGATCGAGATCGGCAACTTCGATGCGTTTTATGCCCAGGGCATCCGGTTTGAGGCCGATGAGGTCTTGGCCCTGACCCAGCAAACCCGCGCCCTATTGCCCCACATCACGCTGTCAGTGACGGTTCCCTATATTCTCACCCTCGATCAGCAAGCCCGATTGGCAGAAGAGTTAGTCGCTGCTGGAGCTGACATTATTCAAACTGAGGGCGGCACTAGCAGCCAACCGACTCACTCAGGCACCCTAGGATTAATTGAAAAAGCAGCGCCTACCCTCGCTGCTGCCTACGAAATTTCTCGGGTGGTCGATGTTCCAGTGCTTTGTGCATCGGGTCTGTCGAGCGTGACGGCTCCCTTGGCGATCGCCACAGGCGCGTCTGGCATCGGTGTTGGCTCTGCCATCAACCGACTCAACAGCGAAGTCGCAATGATTGCCGCAGTTCGCAGTTTGGTCGAATCACTAGGCACGGTCAGCCGTTCTAGCGTCACTGCGTAACCGCATCCGGTTATCCACTACTTTTGTGACGTAGGGGCGCTCAGCCAAGCGCCCCTACAATCGGGTCTAATCGTCTAGCCGATTGACTATTTCTAGCCTGCGAGTCACGGCGGTGAGACCATCTTCGCGAACAACGACGGCTGAGATCCACTGGTCGTCAAGGCTCACCGGAGCCTGACCAATCTTAAATAACCCGCCTGCGGCTAGCAGTTCAAAGTCGATGGTGCTAGGCGTGGTGTAGATTTCTGGAGACACAGCCTCTTCAAGGGCAGTGCCTAACAGAATGCGATCGCCCAGAGGCTCTAGCACAATGGCATCAAAGCTAAACTGCTGACCCACCGCGACCTGTTGCGGCAAGTTGACATCAAGGGTCGGGGGCGTTGGCCCCAAAGTCAGGGTATTGTCTTCCGTTAAAATTTCTTGCTCTAGCAGCTGCCCCCCTCGAATGACTTGGCGAGACGCCACTTCCGCGCTGAGCTGAGCTGAGCGATCGCCAATCGACTCTGAACCCGTAATCGCGGTGACGGTTTTAATCACCGTGTCTTCGCCATCTTGCTCCCATGCGGTCAGTGTCGTCGCATAGTTGACGGTTGCATAGCGCTCCCAAAAAGCTTCTAGAGCCGCTTCGTAGTCGTCGTAGGTGAGCCCGTCAGCATGGCTAAATTCAGGGCTAAAGAACTCCATCACCTCTTCAACGTTGCGATCGCTGGCGGCAGCGTCAATTTGCATCAGCATTTCTGTGACTGCCGCTGGTGCAGTTTCGGGGGGCTGCATCTCGGCCTGAGCGGGTGCCATCCACAGCCATCCGAGAGCGCTTCCGGCTAAGGCGATCGCCAGTGCGCGGGCGCGATCGCTACGCCACAAACGGCATGGGCTCAAATTCCATGGGTGCTGGGCACTGAGAGAAGCAATCGCAAAACAGCCCGCAGGCGACCAGAAAGAAAAGCGAGAATTCCGATGGCGCATCATAGAGTCAGACATAGCGGAAGAATAAGTTGGATGGCGAATAAGGTGGATAATGGACAACGCTGGCGAAATAAATCGCTTGATTCACATCGCTTGATTCACATCGTTTGATGGATTCAGACGAGATTTTATAGGATTTTGATTCTAAGATTCTAGAGATGAGATTTAGTCAGACACCCGAGCCACCTTAGATTTTTCCAGAAGAGCCAGATTTTTCCAGAGGGTCTGGATTTTTCCAGAAGGGCCAGATTTTTCCAGAAGGATTGTATCAGTGTAATCTGGGTTTAGAGAACTCGATACCTTTGAGCCTCAGCATGATTCAGGAGTTATTCAGGAGCGATAACAGATAGTCACTGTGACCCAAGCCTCTGCCAAACTTCTTGTTGCCGCTAGCGGAACCGGAGGACATTTATTTCCGGCGATCGCCACTGCTGAGCAACTGACAGACTTTCAGGTTGAATGGTTGGGCGTATCCAACCGTTTAGAAACACAGCTTGTGCCTCAGGCTTACCCCCTCCACATGATTCAAGTCGAAGGGTTTCAGTCTTCACGATTAGGGCTCAACACGGTGCGCAGCCTGATTCGCACAATGCAGGCAACCTTGCAGGTGCGCAAGCTGTTGCGCGAGGGTGGGTTTCGTGGCGTCCTGACAACGGGAGGCTATATTTCAGCTCCTGCTATTTTGGCCGCGAAAACCCTGGGATTACCCACTATCCTACACGAATCAAATGCTCTGCCCGGAAAAGTGACGCGCTGGCTGAGCCCCTTTTGCAGCGTTGTCGCCGTGGGCTTCGATGCGGCAGCGTCTTGTTTGCCCCGTGCTCACTGCGTTCAAGTCGGAACCCCTGTGCGATCGCAGTTTCGCGCAACGGTAAACGCGATTTCAGAATCGCCTACCGCCTCAACCGGGCTTGCAGAGTTTAATATTCCTGACGAGGTGCCCCTGATTGTGGTGGTCGGAGGGAGTCAAGGCGCAGTCGCGGTCAATCAACTGGTACGCCAGTCAGCCCCAGCTTGGCTAGACACCGGAGCCTGGATCGTTCACTTGACTGGGGAAAATGATCCGGAGGCCGCTTCGTTTGAGCATCCTCATTACATTGCGAAACCCTTCTACGACGACATGGCCGCCCTGCTACAGCGGGCAAACTTGGCCGTGAGCCGAGCCGGAGCCGGAACCCTGACTGAGTTAGCCATCACCCAAACGCCTTCCATTTTGATTCCTTATCCGTTTGCGGCAGAAGACCATCAGAGTTTCAACGCGGCCATCTTTGCCGCAGCCGGAGCGTCTCAGGTCTATCGACAGTCACAGCTCAGCGTCGATGAGCTTAAAACTCAGGTGCTCGACCTGATGCAGTCTCCCGATCGCCTCCAGGTGATGGCAAAGGCGGCTGATAATCTGGCGATCGCCAACAGTGCAGAGCAACTGGCAGAGTTAGTCCGCCAGACGGTCAATGGGTATCCTAAATCAGGCCACCATTGACTCTGAGCCATGAACCCTCCCAGAAGAAAGCATGATTTTTCGATCTGCACACAGGTCTAGCCCCTTTCTTCACCCCAACATGCAGGCTGTCGTTGGGTTCGGGCTTGCTTTTGGGCTGGCGATCGCCACAGCAGCCTGTGGCCCCAGTCGTAACGTCCAGTGTCAGCAACTCGGCTCAGCTAATCAAGCCGCCCAAGACCGCATCATGGAGCACTATCAGAACTCCTTAGGGCAATCGATGGACGTGCCTGAGTTTGAGGAAAAGCTATCGCAGATACGGGCTGAATCAGCCCAGGCGATCGCCACCGTTGATCTGTCAGATCAAACCCTGGGGCAATTGCGCGATCGCCTTGCCCAAGCCTACCAGCATGGCAGTGACGTATCAGCCAAGCTCGCCACTCAGCTCCCAACCGATGGTCGTCTTGATCCCCAAATGGAGGAAGAGGTGATTCAGATTCGGCTCAACGCCGACCACGATATTCCGCCCACTATCCATGAAATTAATCTCTACTGCCTCGGCGGCTGATCTTCTTTAGAACAACCCCTCCCAAAATTTCAACGTCTTACTATTTCGATCATGAAGCGTCAGATCCTTATTTTTGTTTCAAGTCTCATCGCGCTCGTTGCCTCAAGCTGTGGCGGCCCTGACATCAAGGCTGAGTGCCGCTCTATCTTGCAGACCCTCGAAGATGGCCGAACTCAGAAAGTATTAGGCACGCAAAATCGGCAAGCTATCGAGCAAAATGCCCAGCTTTATGACCAAATTGCAGATAATTTAGAATCGATGTCAATCAAGACGGTTGACATTAGACAGCATTATCCGATGTTGATTGACGGACACCGCGATGTCGCTGAAGCCCTAGAAGACAGAGCTGAACTGTCGAATGAGGAGGGCGTCATTTCCATCCGTCAGGGTGATGAGGAAAAAGAGGACGAACTAAATCAGCTTCAGGCGGAAGAGATGCGAGCCTACAACCAGATTGAAACGGCGATGGGCTTAATTTCGTCGGCCTGTAGCAACGCCATCTAAAGGAACATTCGGCGGCAATATATCTAAGATCCACAGTCAGTCTCATTACGCCTACGTTCACTGATCTGCTTGAGAATTTTCGGCATCAGAGGCAAGATTCGTTGGCTCTGATGAGGATACATCCTTCTTGCCTTGCATATTAGGCTCTAAATCTACGTCCGCAGGATGGGGCAACGCCGGAGAACCTGAAGCCGTTTCCAACGCAAGCTGAGCCGAATCCGCCATCCGTGACGGCGGGGTTTTCCAAAAATCGAGCACATCTTTGATAAATGCTTCCTCAACCCAAATTTTCACAATCACAGCCAGAGGAACGGCGAGCAATAGACCTAGGGGGCCAAGAAAAGAGGCAAAAAAGATTTGGGCAATTAAGGTCGCCGCAGGTAGCAAAGAGACCTGCTGGCGCATCACCAGAGGGCTAAACCAATAAGACTCCAGGTTTTGCATCATGATGTAGAGCACCACAACGGCGATCGCCTTGCTGGGCGAGTTGAGCAAGGCCACTGCGACAGGAAAAATGACGCTCAGAGTCGGCCCCACATTTGGCACAAGATTGGACACCCCTGCCAGCAACGCGTGGGCATAGACCAGAGGAATGCCCAGCGCAACCAGGCCAACCCCGCTGGTAATCGCGATAAATACAGAACTGAGAGAAATACCTGCCAACCAACCCAGCAGCGATCTTTCGCAGAGGGAGAAAATCTCGTCAGCTCGACGACGATAAAAAGAAGGAAACAACCGCAACAGCAATCGACGGTAGGCCAGCGGCTCTGCCAGCATCATCAGGGTCAATACGGCAATCAAAAATACCTGAAGCACAACCGCAACCGAACCCGAGAAAAAGGCAAAGAAGTTGCCAAAAACCTGCTGGGTAATGGAGCCTAGCTGCCGCGCAACTTCAGATAGGCTTGGAAGGTCTTCGACACCGGGCTGAGGCAACCATGCAGGCGGATTTTGGATCACCTCATCGGCCCACGTCAATAGCTGATCGAGCCCCTGAGGAACCAGCAAAATCAATTCCTGAAACTGCTGAATGAAGGGTGGCACGACTACGCCAACAAAGACCGCAGCGCCAAGCAACACGATTAAGAGTGCCCCCAGCACCCCCCACTGTCGGCGTAGATTGAAGGTTTGCATCAGCCACCGAACTAGGCTGTTGAGGGCGATCGCCAATACTGCCGCCGTAAAAACCAGCAACAAGATTTGCCTAAACTGCCAGAGAATCGCCAGAGAGATGACGAGCGACAGAAATCCAATCCAGTCCAGTAGCTTCACAGGTTGAGAGGCTCCTTTTTAAGGGCTAAGGACTTAGTCTACCTGTTCTCTTTCAAAAATCAGCTCGGCTGGCCCTAGAGCATCATCACGATAATCAGTCAGAAATATGCTGGTTTCTCACGAACCGAAGTAGGATAGGAAGTTAGAGCGTTTTGCCTGCCGTTGGATTCATTTAAGTTGTAGAATTCAACAGTTTTTCTGTTTACTTCTCTGCTCTAGCTGCGCGCATCCGACTTGCAATCAAAGATTGAAGGCTACGTCCCCAAATATCTTGCTCAAATACTGGCGCAAGATATTTGGCATGATGGGTCTTTGTCTTTGGTCTGACTCTCTAATCGCATCGGAGTTTCGTGATGGTTAAGTTTCACATTCAAGCGGAAAGTGATATTCCGGCGTCTACTCAACTGTTTAATCAAATTCGTTTTGCGATCGCCTCTCGTCAGTTTCCGCCTGGGCATCGCCTCCCCAGCACGCGGCAGCTCGCAATGCAGACAGGGCTTCACCGCAATACGATCGCCAAAGTTTATGGACAGCTTGAAGAGCTTGGCATTGTCGATGCCCAACCGGGCTCTGGCATCTACGTTCGTTCCCAAGGAGATGAAGGAGGCGCACGACCGCGATCGCCTTTATTTGAGCAATATCCTGAAGCTCACAAATTGGTACAAACCAGTTTAGATACTCTTCTCAGCCAGGGCTGCACCCTCAGTCAAGCCCGAGAACTGTTTCTCTCAGAAATCGACTGGCGACTGCGATGCAGCGCGCGTGTGCTGGTTACGGCTCCCCAGCAAGACATTGGCGCGGGAGAGCTGATGGCGCAAGAACTTGAAAAATCATTGCGGATTCCGGTTCAGCTTGTGCCGATGGAAGAGCTAAGTCGAGTACTGGATCAAACCCGTGCCGGAACGGTAGTCACCAGCCGCTACTTTATCGGCGAGGCTGAACAAATTGCCGCTCCGAAAGAGGTGCGTGTTATTCCCATCGATATCTACGATTACAGTCAAGAAATTCAGTATCTCACGACCCTTTCCAACGGTAGTTCCATCGGCATGGTGAGCCTCAGCTCTGGCATTCTCCGAGCCGCAGAGGTGATTCTCCATAGTCTAAAGGGAGACGATTTGTTGGTTTTAACCGCTCAGGCTGATGATGAATACAAGCTCAATGCCATTGTGCGTGCGGCTCAAACCATTATCTGCGACCAGGCAAGCTACGACACTGTCAAGGCAGCCATTCAAAGCGCTCGTGACGATTTGATTCGTGCGCCCCATATTTTATGTTGCGAAAATTATATTGGCAGCAAGTCTATTAATTTGCTCAAGCGCGAGCTAGGTTTGGACTAAATATCCGCTTTTATCTTGAACGATATTTCTTGAATGATAGGGGCATAGACGGCAGCGAGTTGTTGACGTCTATGCCCTTATAGAAAAGAACATAGGCTATTTCAGCTCATGCGATCTGAGTCAATCTGGCGATCGCCAAAGCTCCCCATCAGACCAATCGAGCTAGAAATGCGGAGCAGACGAATGTCAGAGAGTCTAGTAGAACCGCTGTCAATCAGCAATTCTCAGTTTGACGAGTTGGCTATCTGGCTATGCTTCCGACTCGCCCGCGAATAAATTGCGGGCTAATCAGTGAAAGCCCTGTTGGGGCTAAGATCCGTTGGCTACCAGTCCCGAAGGGACTTGATCATTTGTAGCCCGCAATTTATTCGCGGGTGTTGGGGCGTAACCATAATGAGAATTGCTGGCTGTCAATATTAGGGTTCACTTCGCTCAACACAAACCTAAAAAACGAAGGCTGAGCTGAGACGCTCCACCCATCTAGCAACAAGCGATCGCCAAGAAGCAGAGCCAAACGTTGGCCTAGAATAAACTCTATTGCGACTTAACGGGACTGACGGGATTCGAACCCGCAACTTCCGCCGTGACAGGGCGGTGCTCTAACCAGTTGAACTACAGTCCCATAACTCTTACCCTGTTAGAACTTCTAAAGGGTGACTATCATTGTGCCTAGTATTTCGTAATTTGTCAAATGCCTTGCTGAAACTCCTGCCAAAAGTTTGATTTACTGACACCGTAAATGTAAGAAAAGGGACAAACTTCTTGTGAACCATTTAGAAACGTCAGTACGACTCATGAGCGATCGCCCCGTTTCCGCTATGCATATTCGAGATGCTAGTCTCGCAGACCTGCCAGCCATCGTCGATATCTACAATTCCACGATATCGAGTCGCAAGGTGACCGGAGATATCGAGCCGATATCCATTGATAGCCGCCATGATTGGTTTGAGGCTCATGCCCCTCACACCTACCCGATCTGGGTTGCAGAGCGAGAAGGTAAAATCGCTGGATGGTTGAGCTTTCAGCCTTTTTATGGGCGACCCGCCTATCGTAAAACCTCGGAGATCAGTATCTATGTCTCGCCTGATTTTCGGCGACAGGGGATTGGGCAACAGATGATGCAGCAGGCGATCGCCCATAGCCCACAGCTCAACTTGTCTACCCTGCTAGGCTTTGTCTTTGCTCAAAATGAACCCAGCTTACGACTGCTGCAACAGTGCGGTTTTCAGCAATGGGGTTTTTTGCCTACCGTTGCGCATTTTGATGCGGGTCACTGTGATCTAGTCATTATGGGGTTCAAGGTTCCAATTCATGGCGAAAAAATACACAATCAACCCAAAATCTAGCACTCTCTAGAGGTCTCCATCAGAGGTCTCCATCGTTGAGAAGGACTAGTGCAACACCGATAGAGTCACCGTCACAATATCTTCGAGTACAGCCCGATCAGGCGAGACCTTAGCCATCACACATAGCCCATTGGCACCGTTGACCAAATATCGAGCCAGTGCCCGCAGATCGGTTTGGTGCTGAAGTTCTCCTTTTTTCTTGGCTCGTAACAACGTCCGATAAAACGCGTCTTCTAGGGCCGCCATGTGAGCCGCAACTTTGCCTGCGGCTTCATCATCATGGATGGCTAGTTCGACCGTGACGTTTACCATCAAGCATCCCTGATAGCCGCGATCGCTACACCATGTGGTGACCAACCCGGCAAAAAAGCGGCGGATGGCCTCAACCCCATCATCTGATTTAAGCAGCGACTTTAAGCGCAGGCTAACGAGTTGGTCTCGATAATGATCGAGAGCCGTCAAAAATAGAGAGTGCTTATCACCAAAGGTGTCATATAGGCTGCCTCGGTTAATCTGCATACGATTAACGAGTTCTTGAACAGATGCTGCTTCGTATCCTTTTTCCCAAAACACATCCATCGCTCGTTCGAGCACGGTGTTGCGCTCAAATTCTTTATGTCGTCCCATGAATCTTCTGAAATGGCATTAGGCAAACGGGTTCACGTTGAGACATGGATCTCTAAGGAGTCTCAATATTCCCACAGATACGTCAAGACCGGGCAATGCAGCCAGCCTGCACCAGCCCGACTCGGAGAATTATCCTTAAAAACTGTGCCGATAAAAACTGTGCCGATTATCTGCCTGTCTCAGACTTCGAGAGCAAACAGTTCTTTCTAGCTTTAGCTTAACGAGTCGAGCATCAGGATGCTGATTTTTTTGTGTTCAAAATTCGTAAAGTTTTGCCCCTGCATAAGTCAAGACTTGTAGAGATGATTGAGAAATTTCTCCAATCAGCGATTGAGATAGCCTCAAGGTTTTAGGATTTAAGGAATGTGCTTGCCGCACTCCTCCTACCCTAGAACACAGACTCAGACCGTATGAAATCTTATCTTGCTGCTGCGATCCAAATGAACAGTTCTCCTGACCTCGAAAAAAATCTGAGTCAGGCAGAAGACTTAATTGAATTAGCAATACGACGCGGTGCTGAATTCATTTGTCTACCCGAAAATTTTTCATTTATGGGGGATGACACGCTCAAAATCAGTCAGGCTGAGCACATTGCTACGAGCAGCCGGAAGTTTTTGATCACGATGGCACAGCGCTATCAGGTGATGTTGCTCGGAGGCGGATTTCCGGTGCCTACCGATGGTGACAAGGTCTTAAACACGGCTCTGCTGGTGAATCCCAGTGGAGAAATCGTGGCTCAATATACCAAGGTTCACCTATTTGACGTTAATTTGCCCGATGGCAATACTTACCGAGAGTCTAATACCGTTTTAGCGGGTCAGGTTCTCCCTCCGGTGTATGACTCTGATCGGTTAGGTCATCTGGGGGTGTCTGTGTGCTACGACGTTCGGTTTCCTGAGCTTTATCGTCATTTGGCCTACAAAGGAGCCGAGGTGCTGATTGTGCCCGCCGCATTTACAGCGTTTACAGGAAAAGATCATTGGCAGGTGCTGCTTCAGGCAAGGGCGATTGAAAATACCTGCTATGTGATTGCCCCAGCCCAAACGGGGCGACATTATGAGCGGCGACAATCTCACGGGCACGCCATGATTATTGATCCGTGGGGCATGATTTTATCTGATGCGGGCGTAGAGGTCGGCGTGGCGATCGCCTCCATTGAACCATCGCGTCTAACCCAGGTGAGGCAACAGATGCCGTCTCTCCAACATCGTGTCTTTGTTTAGCTTTTTTGCTGTACTGAGACCTGTTTCGGCGTTAGCCCATTGGTCAATCACTCAATCTTCACTCTTCGCCATGACTCACGCTTCATGTAGCCAATCAACCGTTTTGGGCAAAAAACATGTTGTAGAGTAGACGCAACGAGTTCTGTCGAGTGCATGGTTCATTTCACAAATCTAGTAACCGCTAACCCTGCGATATGGCTTGCTTCGCCTTATAAAGCATCCATGCAGCCGCTTCTGGCGACTGCATCAGAAGCCGAGAAAGGATCGTTCGTTCTCGCGGGCGTCTTAGTAAGTCTTATCGTTATCTATGTATCAGCCAAACTTTTTGGGGAGCTTTGCGCCCGCATTAATTTACCTCCGGTTTTAGGTGAATTGATTGGGGGTGTCGTGGTCGGCGTTTCAGTCTTGAGGCTGATCGTTTTTCCCGAAAACCTCGGAGAAGATGCTGACTCTATCATTATCAGTTTCTTACAAGCCACTGCTGGGCTAGACCCCGAAATTTCGACTTCGGTGTTTGAAGCTCAAAGTGAGGTCATCTCCGTCTTATCCGAATTAGGGGTGATTTTGCTCCTATTTGAGATCGGCTTAGAGTCTGACTTAAAGGATCTGATTCGAGTGGGGCCTCAAGCCGTCGTTGTCGCAACGGTTGGAGTCGTGGCTCCCTTTGTGTTGGGAACTGTGGGACTAATCGCCTTGTTTCACGTCGCGACCATTCCTGCGGTATTTGCGGGGGCGGCTCTAACTGCGACCAGCATCGGTATTACCGCGAAAGTATTAGCTGAAATGCAGAAGCTCAGCACCAAGGAGGGCCAGATTATTATCGGTGCGGCTGTCCTTGATGATGTGTTGGGCATCATTGTCTTGGCCGTGGTGGCTAGCTTGGCTAAGACCGGAGAAATCGACGTACTCAACATTGTGTATTTGATCGGGGGCGCGGCCACATTTTTAATTGGCTCGATTCTGATTGGTCGCTTGATCTCTCCCTACTTTGTGGCGTTAGTCAACCGCATGGAAACCCGTGGTGAGCTGATTTTATCGTCACTGGTGTTTGCCTTTGTGCTGTCTTATATTGCAGCTGCGATTCAGCTTGAGGCGATTTTAGGTGCGTTTGCCGCCGGGTTGATTTTGGCTGAAACCGAGAAGCGGAAGGAATTAGAAGAGCAAGTCGTTCCGATCGCTGACATGTTTGTCCCCATTTTCTTTGTGGTGGTGGGCGCTGGAACCGATTTGAGTGTGCTTAATCCAGCCGTTCCTAGCAATCGAGAAGGGCTGGTTATGGCTCTGTTTTTGATTGCGATCGCCATTGTGGGTAAGGTCATCACAGGCTTTACTGTGTTCGGGCAAGGCCAAATCAATCGATTGGCGATCGGCGTTGGCATGGTGCCACGGGGTGAAGTCGGCCTGGTATTTGCCGGGGTGGGTTCGGCCAGTGGAGTGCTCTCTGAATCGCTAGAAGCCGCCATTATTGTCATGGTCATTATGACGACGTTCTTGGCTCCGCCCATGTTGCGAATCGTGTTTGAGGAGAAAGGCGAGGAAGTTGCCGATTTGGGTTCACCTTCCTTAGAAAGCGCAGGCGGACAACCGATAGACTCCAGCAGCTCAGATAGCGCTGAAGGAGATGCGGTTGAGTCTGTGAAGGAATCGTCTCACTAGCCTCAGGGGCAAAGGAACGGAATCTTACCTATCGACAGGCTGAGGTGGTCAGGCTATGGTGATGGCTACCCTGGTTCGTTTAGATGTGTTTCGCTCCCACCCACATGCACATCCCTTTTGAACACATATAGCCGCAATGACAGGTTCTTCTATTCCGTCGGGGCGATCGCCCCGTTTTTCGGGGGCGCAATCGATTGACGATTCTGATTGCCCCATCGGTGTTTTTGACAGTGGCGTTGGCGGGCTGACGGTGCTTAAGGCGATCGCCCAACGATTGCCTCAAGAATCGCTCCTCTACTTTGGAGACACGGCTCGACTGCCCTACGGGACGCGATCGCAGGCCGAAATCATCCAATTTGTCCGCGAAATTTTGGATTGGATGACCCATCACCGCACCAAGATGGTCGTGATGGCGTGCAACACCAGCTCTGCCCTGGCGCTAGACTACGTGCGGGCGGAGTACAAGATTCCAATCTTAGGTGTGATTTTGCCAGCGGCTCGGGTTGCTGTCACCACAGGCCAGCGGGTCGGTGTCATTGCAACTCAAGCGACCGCTTCTAGCCGAGCCTACACCCAAGCGATGCAGGAAATCGTCCCTGCGACTCAGGTGTGGGAAGTGGGCTGTCCCGAATTCGTTCCTCTGATCGAGCAGAACCGAATTCACGACCCCGAAACCCGTGCAGTGGTGACTCGCTATGTCGAGCAGCTGCTGAGCTATCAGATTGATACGCTCATCTACGGCTGTACTCACTATCCTCATCTGAAGCCCATCGTAGACACCATTCTTCCGTCTACGGTGCGTCAGGTTGACCCAGCCAGTCATGCAGCCGAAGCTGTCGCAAAAGAGCTACAGCTCATGAGCCTGGGCAGCACAACCGTTCAACGAACCGTTCGATTTGGCGTCAGCGATCGCCCAGATCGGTTTGCGGCTCTAGCCCAGCAGTGGTTAGGATATGCACCTGAGGTCGAAGAAATTGACTTGTGCTCTAGCGAGTCTGCTACCTCAGCTCTCTTTCCCTCGCCGGGGCTTCCGGTGGAGCATTTCCCTGTAGGATAATGACTGCGGTTATCTAGCGGGAACTCTCAACCATGGCACTGCAGAACTTTCAAGTGTTTGAGCAGGATTTGTCAACAGAAGCCCTTGAACTCTACTCCTCTGCCGAGGCGATCGCCATTGACACCGAAACGATGGGACTGGTGCCCCAGCGCGATCGCCTCTGTCTGATTCAGCTCTGTGATCCTGAGGGTCGTGTCTCTGCCATTCGCGTTAGCCCAGGGCAGTCAGAAGCTCCAAATCTCAAACAACTGGTTGAGACTCCAACCATCGAAAAAATCTTCCACTATGCTCGGTTTGACGTGACAGCCCTGCGCTATCACCTCGGTATCGAAACATATCCTATTTTCTGCACTAAAATTGCCAGCAAACTTGCTCGTACCTACAGCCCTCGGCACGGGCTAAAAGTGCTGGTGCAAGAGCTGGAAAACATCGAACTGGATAAAAGTGCCCAAAGCTCAGATTGGGGGGATGTCGGGCAACTATCGAGCGAACAGCTTGCCTACGCGGCCAACGATGTTCGCTATCTCAACGCCCTGAAGCTCAAACTTACAGCCATGCTGCAACGAGAAGGTCGATGGGAAGTTGCCCAGTCATGTTTTGAGTGCCTTCCCACGATCGTCACCCTCGATTTGATGCATTATTCCAACATATTTGAGCACTAGTGAGCATTAGACCCCTGAGAATTGAATCTAAGCCCTTGTTCTGTATCCCTTTCTGTATCTGTTGATGGGCATCTATAGCAGCCCGTATGTTATCTCTGAGGGGGAGTCAGAAATTCGGCGGATAAAAATCATCGTGATTTCTCACAACGGGTTACCATTATTTCTTGGGCATGTACCAGAATACGTACATTCCCTTATGCCTACTAATTAATTGTCGTTGAGGTGACTAGAGAGCGTCCTATGGCAGAAACATTCATGTTTAACGCCTTGCGAGAGGCCATTGATGAAGAAATGGGACGCGATCCGACCGTTTTCGTCATGGGTGAAGACGTAGGAGTTTATGGCGGTTCTTACAAGGTCACCAAAGATCTGTACAACAAGTATGGTGAGCTGCGAGTGCTCGACACACCCATTGCAGAAAATAGCTTTACAGGCATCGCGGTGGGTGCAGCTATGACAGGTTTGCGCCCCATCATTGAAGGCATGAACATGGGTTTCTTGCTGCTTGCCTTCAATCAGATCGCCAACAATGCAGGTATGTTGCGCTACACCTCAGGCGGCAACTTCAAGATTCCGATGGTGATTCGAGGCCCTGGCGGTGTCGGACGCCAGCTCGGAGCCGAACATTCCCAGCGTCTGGAAGCCTATTTTCAGGGTGTGCCAGGTCTCAAGCTCGTGGCTTGCTCAACCGCCTACAATGCCAAGGGTTTGCTCAAGTCAGCCATTCGCGACGATAATCCGGTACTTTTCTTTGAGCATGTGCTGCTCTACAACCTCAAAGAAAACTTGCCTGAGGAAGAATATTACTTACCCCTCGACAAGGCTGAAGTCGTCCGAGAAGGTAAAGATGTCACACTTCTCACTTACTCTCGGATGCGCCATCACTGCACTCAGGCAGCAAAGACTCTTGTCAAAGAAGGGTTTGATCCAGAAATTATTGACCTGATTTCCCTTAAACCTCTCGATTTTGAGACCATCGGCGAGTCTATCTGCAAAACCCATAAAGTCATCATTGTTGAAGAATGTATGAGGTCTGGCGGCATTGGTGCTGAGCTGACCGCTTCCATCAACGATCGCTTCTTTGACGAACTAGATGCGCCCGTGATGCGTCTGGCCTCACAGGATATCCCGACTCCCTACAACGGCATGTTGGAAAGTCTCACCATTGTGCAGCCTCAGAAGATTATTGAAGCCGTGCAAGCAATGGTGGCGCTGAAAGTTTAGGTCAGCCGACTCAGCTCAGATGTTAATGGTGCATCTAATGCATCTAAAGAGAGATTGATCCGCAAAAGCCATCGCCCGGTCGGGTGATGATCGGGTGATGGCTCAGTACGAAGGCGATATGGGCTACGCCCAGGCAAGCCAACGCCGCTCAAACTCGTTAGTCTAGAAGAGAAGGGGTATTACGAGCGCCAAAATCTTCTATGGACATTCCACTTGTGGGTAAAAATCGTCGTCCTCTCCCTTGGATCATTGGGATCGTTGCGGTGGTTTTGGTCGGTGGAGGAGCGATGACTGCACTGATCGTGAGCCGCCAACGCCTGAGCCAAGTCGATGTGGAGGCGTTAACTGTTTCTGTTGAAGCCCAGCCCTTAGAGGTGCGCATCACGGCCAGTGGTTCTGTTGAATCAGCCGATTCGGTGAATCTCAGTCCTCGCAATTCTGATGTGCTAGCTGAGCTTTATGTAGAGCAGGGCGATCGCGTTCAGCAAGGCCAAGTGATTGCCCGCATGAAAAGCGACGACGCTGAGGCAGAGGTTGCCCGAGTCCGGGCACAGGTGGAGCAAGCTCAAGCCCAGCTAGCCGCCGTGCGTCGGGGCAATCGTCCAGAGGCGATCGCCCAAGCCGAGGCACAGGTCGCCCAGGCAGAAGCGAGGGTCGAAGATGCAGCCGCACGAGTCGAGCTGGCCCGCAATCGTCTAGAGCGCAACCGTGAGTTGCAGGAAGGCGGCGTCATTTCTCTCGATGAGTTAGGAGACTATGTCAGCGAAGCTGACCGCGCCCAGGCCACGTTAGAGCAGCAGCAGCAGGCTTTGCGCGAAGCCCAAGAAGCCTTTGACCTGCAAGAGCGCGGCAGTCGAGTCGAAGACATTGCTGAATCAGAGGCTCGGCTAAGGGAGGCGATCGCCAACCTGCGAGCCAGTCAGGTGCGGCTTGAAGACACCTATGTTCGGGCTCCCTTTACTGGCATCATTACTCAAAAATTTGCGACCGAGGGGGCGTTTGTCACCCCGACCACGTCTGCCTCTGAAGCTTCTTCCGCCAGCTCATCGGCCATTGTGGCGATCGCCAGTGGCGTAGAAGTGGTTGCTGAAGTGCCTGAGGTAGACATCAGTTCGATTTATCCCGACCAGTCGGTTGAGGTTACGGCAGATGCCTATCCGGACCAGGTCTTCGAAGGTCGAGTAAAGCGGATTGCGCCCCAGGCGATTGTCGATCCGAGTCGAGGCGACTTTGTCTATTTCGAAGTCGTAGTTGAACTGGTGACCGGACTGGAGCAACTGCGTGCGGGCATGAAAACAGATGTCATCTTTATTGGTGACGAACTGCAAGAAGCACTGGTCGTGCCAACGGTGGCGATCGTCAGTCAAGACGGGCAGCAGGGCGTTTTGGTGCCCGGAACCAATGACCGTCCTCGCTTTCGTCCTGTGACATTGGGGCCACAGGTTGCCGACCAAATCCAGATTCTCGAAGGTGTCGAAACAGGCGATCGCATTTTCGTGGAGCTACCCCCAGGTCAAACATTGGAGAACCTCACCTTCGGACGCCAAAACAATGAAGACGGCGAATAGCCGAATAGCAAAATTGCGGCGGTCTAGAGACGAGGCTCAAAATGTCCATCTAGAATCGTCGTAAACATTCCATCACCCTTCATGTTCAAGGCTGATACGCTCCTCTTCACTCAACACTCATTACCCCGTCATGGATTTTCTTGAAAGTTTAAAGATGGCTGTCAAAACCCTCACCGCCAGCAAGCTGCGGTCGGGATTGACCATGTTGGGAATCATTATCGGTAATGCCTCGGTCATCACCATGGTAGGAGTAGGCGAAGGCGCACAACGCTACGTGTCTGAACAAATTGAAGGCTTAGGCCCCAACGTGCTGTTTGTGGTGCCCGGTTCGCAAGAAACCCAGCGTGCCACCTTCAACGTGCCCAAGACTTTGGTGCTAGCCGATGCAGAGGCGATCGCCGAGCAGGTTGCCTCCGTGAGCCAAGTTGCTCCTGAATACAACGACCGAGGGCTGATCACGCGAGGCAACCGCACCTCCAACGCCACCATCGTCGGCACCACTTCTGGATTTCTCTCCGTCCGAAATTTTGAGATGCAGCAGGGACGATTTTTCTCGCCCCTCGACATGCGTCGCAGCAATCCGGTTGTGGTGCTCGGGCCTGAGTTGGCTCAACAATTGATGGACAACCGCAACCCCATTGGCCAATCCATTCGCATCAAAAATGTCAGCTTTCAGGTGATTGGCGTCTTGGACGAAAAAGGTTCCAGTCTGGGACTGAACTACGACGATGCCGTGATTGTGCCCCTCACCACCATGTCTAATCGACTCGTAGGCCGCACGTCGCCCTATGGAGTGGAGCTGACTTACATCAGTGTTTCTGTTGAAAGTGAAGATCAGATGCAGGCCGCCGAATTTCAAATCTCTAACCTGCTGCGTCTGCGCCACAAGATTGTGGGAGAAGATGACTTCACGGTTAACAGTCAGCAAGACCTACTCGAAATTACCGGAACCATCACGGGGGCACTAACGATTATGCTGGCGGCGATCGCAGGCATTTCACTGCTGGTCGGCGGCATTGGAATTATGAATATCATGCTGGTGTCTGTGCGAGAGCGCACCCAAGAGATCGGCCTCCGCAAGGCGATCGGTGCTTCTCAACAAGATATTTTGCTCCAGTTTATGATTGAGGCGGTGATTCTGGCGGCATCGGGAGGCGTCATCGGTACAGCTGTAGGCGTTGGAGGTGCGCTGCTGATTGGCGTCGTCACACCGTTCCAGCCAGGAATTTCGCTCGCAGCCGTTGGCGTAGCGGTCGTGGTTTCAGGTGGTATCGGCCTATTTTTTGGGGTTGTGCCCGCTCGTCAGGCAGCAAAACTCGACCCCATCGTCGCGCTCCGCAGTGCGTAAGCGGCTACAACTCCATGTCCTTTCATCCTGAATCGTCTTCACTATGACCCAAGTCATCATTCGTCTAGAGCAGATCTCAAAAATCTATGGCGAGGGCAATACGGAAGTTCGGGCATTGTCTGAGGTGTCCCTAGTGGTCGAGTCAGGCGAATATTGCGCCATCATGGGGCCATCGGGTTCGGGCAAGTCAACGGTGATGAATGTCATCGGCTGCCTCGATCGCCCCACCGCAGGGCGCTACTACCTAGACGACGTAGATGTCGCAGGGCTAGACGATACAGAACTGGCTCACATTCGCAACCGAAAAATCGGCTTTGTGTTCCAGCAGTTTCACCTGCTGCCCCAGCTCACAGCGCTGGAAAACGTGATGCTGCCGATGGTCTATGCCGGAGTATCTAGTGGCGAACGGCAAGAAAGATCGGCAGAGGCTCTCAATCGTGTCGGACTAGGCAATCGACTGCAAAATCGCCCTAATCAACTCTCTGGAGGGCAGCAACAACGGGTGGCGATCGCCCGCGCCATCGTCAATCGGCCCGTACTTCTCCTCGCTGACGAGCCGACAGGAGCACTCGACTCCCAAACCACAAAAGAAGTCATGGCAATTTTTGAAGAACTCAATACTAGCGGCATGACGGTGGTGATGGTTACCCATGAGCCTGATGTGGCTCGCCTCACCCATCGCATCGTATGGTTCCGAGATGGCGAAGTGCTGCACGACAACCTCGCCCCAGAATCACTAGGAGAAGTTGCCGTTTTCAGCTAGACGCGCCTTGACAATCAGGTGTTGACAAATAGGTCTTCTAGAACTAACACCCACTCTGTTCTCTTAGTACAGAATTTGTAGCCTTTGCAATACCTGAATATTTAAACTTCTTGAACATTAAGGCGTTGAAGAGTAGAGAGGCTGAGTGTCTTCTGATTTCCAAGGCTAGATTGAAGGACTGTTGTTGCCAAAACCCAGAACTGCCACTGGTCAAGGTCTGTAGGGTCAACGGTTTCTGGATCTTTATGATTTAGTAAACAAAACACATAAACATCTGCTATTCGCGTTGGAGCGGATGAAAATTTATGAGGATCACGATGCTTCAAGCACTGTTTTTCGCAATCCTGATTTACCCCCCGTCGTGTACCAATACTCCCATGTTCCACCCGATGCAGAGGCCCAATCATTCAGGTTAAATGACCCGCTGCCCTCGGCTGTGCCCGCGATTCGATAAACTTTAACGGCTTGTCCATCATGATCCCAAATGAGCGGCCACCCCGGTTCAATTTGCTCAGGCAATGATCCATTGGGCTGCAAGAAATAGGCATCCTGTCCGATTCGGGTGCCGTTGCCAAACACGGTGGCAATCCCCTTTTCATCAATGGCAATAAATGCCCCTTCATCCAGGCCAATCGCATAATGACTCAGGTGGTTTTCATTGTCATGGACGACTCGGGCAAGTAGCCCGAGAATACGACCATATCGGGTTTCAGGATTCTGCCGATTCATCCGGTCGAGGTGAGTATCAGTGAGGACTCTTTGAAGACAAGGTGTGCGAATGAAGTCGCTGCGATGGATGGTTTCCGTGTTGTAGTGAAACGGATCGTCCAGAATCTCAGAACTCAAAATACCCTGATGATCCGGAGCGTAGTAGTAATCGCCTAAGATCGCCATGCCTGCACTGGTTCCGGCAACCGGAATCTGTTTATCGTTGATCAGATAATTGATGGCATCTTCTGTTTTGGTGCCTTCCCACAACTCTTGATAGAGATTTTGGTCGCCCCCGGCGATGAACAGTGCATCTGCTTCTCGGATATAGTCATCGACCTCAGGGTGATTGGCGGCATCGTGACTATTGATCGATAGCTCTGCGGCAGAGTAAACCCAGTCTTTGTAGTTCTTCCAAATCCAATCTGCTTGTCCGCCAATTCGGCCCACCCGGAGTAAGAGATATCGTCCCCCTTTTGCACGTTCTAGGAACCAGCGAGTGGCAGCATCTTCTCCCGATTTCTCGCCTTCAGCACCGCCAATGAGCAGAATGGCCGCCTGAGGAGTTTTGGCTTCTATCGCATTGTTGCGCCCTGCGAGGTAGTAGTCGTAGTCTTTATGCTTGCCCATGAGAAATCACCCATCCCTTTCGAATAGTGAATGAAATCAGCAAAGAAAGAGGCTTGTGGCAATCGGACGACGATATTCTCCCTCAAGTCTTCTTAAACCCAGATCCCTAACTTCGATCGCTGTCTTCACAAAGTAGCCGTCTTAAAAGGAAGGGTGGCTCGCAAACCACCCTTCCTCAAAAAAATCTATTCGATTGCCTCACGACTTTGTCTGAAGGCTCATTTGGCTTGCTCACGCGCCTCTTTCCATGCCTCTTTCATGCGCCCCAGATTGAGAGTAAACTCATCTAAGCCCAACAGTCCACCGGGCATAGACTCATCCCAAGACGTAGAGAGCGCTCCATAGGTTAGACCCACCACACCTAGACCAAACAGGCCGAGGCTGACCAACAAAACAGCGGTGGTCGGTAGCTCAATGCCTTGAGTTACAACAAAGTAACTCACAAAGAAACTAGAGACCCCCAAAAAGGTAGGTATACCGCAGAAAATCGCCATACGCTTCACCATACGACGACTGACCACCTCTGGAATTCTATTTGACGCAGCCCCTCTGGCCTGCTTTGGGGAAGAGGAGCGCTTGAAATTGTCTTGAGAGGCGGAAGTGGGCGGAGAAGAAGGATTTTTATCGCCCTCTTTCTCTACTTTTTTGCGGTTGCTGCTGGGCTCAAACGGCAACCGATTCGAGTCTTGGGTGTCGTTTTGAGACTTAGATGACATGCACTTAGGCCGTAAACGAATAGGCCGCTAAATTATCCACGAATTCCTAGTTTTGTAATCAGTTCTCGGTAGCGAGGCTGATCTTGCTTGAGAATATAGCTAAGCAGACGCTTGCGTCGGCCAATCATACGCAGCAGGCCGCGTCTGGAGGAAAAGTCTTTCTTATTGGTTTTCAGGTGAGAACTCAGGCGATTGATTCGCTCGGTCAACATTGCCACCTGAACATCAGCAGATCCGGTATCTGTTTCGTGGATCTGGTACTCGTTGATGATGTTTTGCTTTTGCTCTTGAACCAGTACCATGAGCTACTTTTATCCCGTGTCTCTAAAATATCTTGTGCAGTCTATTATGTTATCACAGTTGCTTTTGAAGGATCATCGACTTAGCCAAGCGATCGCCTCTCGAATCCAACTTTCTGCGTCGTCGATTTTAGAGAGTGCTTGCGTTTGACCCACCGCTTGGAGAGCCTGAGCAATTTCTTGAGGGCTGTAACCCAGGGCAATCAGGGTGATTTCGACATCTTCTTGCACTGTCCCGACCGGATTTGCATCTGGGGTCGTGGTCAACCCAGCTTGCTGCCTCCATTCTGCCAGCTTGGTGCGAAGTTCTAGGGAAATGCGCTCTGCGGTCTTTGGGCCTACCCCTGGAGTTCGCGAGAGCAGGCGGGTGTTGCCGTTGACGATGGCCTGCACCAGTTCTTTTAGCTCTAAGGTATCGAGCAGGGCGATCGCCAACTGAGGGCCAATGCCGCTCACTGCAATCAGTTGACGAAACAAATCTCGCTCAGCCAGAGAGGCAAAGCCAAAAATAATCATCTGATCTTCGCGCAAATAAAGATGAGTAAAGATTTGCGTCGTTTCTCCAATGACAGGGAGCGATGACACCATGCGAGGCAAAATTTGCAGCTCGTAGCCGATAGAGTTCACCTCAAGGGTGAGCATGACTCGCCCCGCACTGATTTTTTGAATGCCTGCAACAGTACCCCGAAAGTAGCTATACATGGGCGATTGAATTCAAGAATTGGAATGAATGGCTGGAGAAGAACATGGGGCTCTGAGTTGAGCAACATGCAGAGAAATGGTATCTCATGAATAGCGAAATGGGCGTTGTCTTGCCTGGGCGTAGCCCGTATCGCTCAGTCAAAGCAATCACAGGACTTACGCAGTTTGTTGAAAGGGTGGGCGCGTCGCGCCCACCCTTTCAACGAGTTTATTCAGGTTTAGGCGAGTTGTGCGTAAGTCCTGAATCAGTCAAAGCAATCGGTTAGAGGAATGCAGAGTTTTCCAAAAGTAAGGCTGATTGCAGTCGGCAAAGTAAAGAAACGCTGGATTCAAGACGGCGTCGCGACCTATGCCAAGCGAGTGCCTGAGCTAGACATTGTAGAAATCAAAGACTCGACTCCCGCAGGCGAAGCCGCAAAGATTTTAGCCATAACGAAATCGGGCGATCGCCTCATCGTTCTCACAGAAGAAGGTCGTTCCTATTCTTCAACCCAACTGGCGGCGCTGGTCGGCGGTGCTGATTCTGGTTCTTTGGTTTTTGTCATCGGTGGCCCCGAGGGCATTGATGGGTCGCTGAAACAGGCCGCGACTGGATTACTGAGCCTTTCCGCCATGACCTTTCCTCACGAACTGGCTCGGCTACTGTTGATTGAACAGCTTTATCGAGCCAAAACGATTCTTCAAAACGGCAGTTATCATAAGTGAGTTCTGATTGGAATTAGTGTACGAAGACGGGATATCTGAGTCTTAAACTCAGATATCCTATGACTAGCACCAACGTTCCCAACTTGGTGACCCTCGTCCGATGATTGGTAACAATCACAGGTGCTTCCTCATCAACGAAAACAACCCGGTGTTTCCGCAAAATAAAGCAATAGTGAGGTATTCACTATTGCTTTATTCACGGACTATCTCCGATTTAGGCGATAAAGGCTTTATTTGTGAGGACTGGCAAGTGCTATTGGAAGCTCGCACAGGCAATCGTTGCTAGACCATGAAACAAAAGAACCAAGCGCAAACAATACCATCCTGAGTTGAATCTCTTGATTACTGGGCTGATACAGCACATTGAGGGAGTCTTCCGCTAACTCCAGAATACGGGGAGCAACTCTAAACGCTTACTCAATAAGACTATTGGCGGTTTTTGTGTCTACATCGCGACCAAAATGTCGAGCCACCCGTTACGGCGGTTACTCAAACAACGATTCGGTATTGATGGGCGGACTTTTCACTACACTTGATTGGGTTTGTAAAGTAGTGTGTGTCAAACTCGGCCCAGCCTTCCATCCGGACTAAGTTAATCAAAAAAACATGATACATAAGGACCGAAAACCCAACCCCATGAATGAATGGAATCCCCTACAAGAACCCAGTGTCTATCTTGAGCATCATAAGCAACTCTATAAGGAAGAACTCGTCTACCGTTAGACAAGGTTGTTACGATTGTCGAGCCATTAGGCGTTGATCGGACATTTAGAGGAGTACCTGTAGGATCGGTTACTTCGCAAGAAATCGATCTTGGAGATTGTTCAGCACTCGTTGCATCAGAACTTGTGTCGAACATTGAACGTAAAACTTGCCGTGTAGCTTCTGAACCCAGCTCTTGAAAAAGTCCCTCTACAAAAGCATTCCAACGTTGTTGTGCATTTACGGAACCAGCATTAAGGCTTAGAACAAGAGTGAGATATGCAACACCAGCAAAAAACTTTTTCATGTTTCAGTTCTCTATCAATCCAGAAATATCTTCCGCCATAGCAAACAAATATTTTTGATTGAGACAAAATATTTGTGATTTGTATGTATCTACCTATGTGTTCAGAGTCAAATGTACTGAACAATATCCTAGATTTACATACTAATACAGCTAATCTGCTGGATGATACCTGATTTTTCAGGATTTATCCAGCACACTTGAATTAATTCTATGGTTTGGGAGTGTTAGCTATGAGTTTTGAATTCATCACTTGAAGCAATACGAGTGGAATTTCTAACGATCTCGGAATAGGCCAGTGACCATGCTGCTGAGGAAACAATCTGTGGTGATCATTGCGAGTTTGTTGTTGGGATTGCCGCTCGTGGCGATCGCCCTATTTTTCCTGTGGGCATCGTCGGGCACGCGATCGCCGGATGAGTATGAAGCCGTTGTCTCCTACCGCGATACCGTGGCTGAGCCGAATGTGGCTGAGGTGAATCCGAACTCCATCACCATCGCCACGTACAACATTGGTTATTTATCAGGACTGACAAACAATCTCGCGGTAGAGCGGCAAGCCGAACTGTTTGAAACCAACTTGCAGCAGGCGATCGCCACCTTTGCACCACTCCAGCCTGATATTCTGGCGCTCCAAGAAGTAGACTTTGGGGCACGCCGCTCGTTCTATCAAAATCAGGCGGAGGCTGTCGCTCAGGCATTGGGGTTTACAACCGGGGCGATCGCCATCAACTGGGATAAACGCTACGTCCCCTTCCCTTACTGGCCGCCCTCGACTCACTTTGGTCAGGTCGTTTCGGGGCAGGCCGTGCTGACGCGATTCCCCGTTCAGAACAATCTTCGAGTGGTGCTGCAAAAGGTTGCTGGCAAGCCGTTTTTCTACAACGCGCTGTATTTGGATCGCCTTGCCCAAATCACCGCTCTGGAGGTCGCAGGGCAGCGGCTCGTCATCATCAACGTGCATCTGGAAGCATTTGATGAACCTACTCGCCGCCAGCAAACCGAAACCGTGCGATCGTTTGTCGAATTCTACGGCGATGAGGTTCCTATCATCTTGCTGGGAGACTTTAACAGCGTGCCGCCTGATTCGGAATCGCCAAATTCAACGATTCAGACCATTTTGGAGATGCCTGCTCTGAAGCCCGCTTTTGCTGAAGAAATTCGAGCGTATTCCACATCAGGTGCATCAGGAAATGAGGCAGGGGCGATCGCCACGTTTCCCTCAGATCAGCCTGTTGCCAAGCTGGACTATATTTTTTACACGCCCAGTCATATTGAAGCTCTAAACTGGCGAATCGTCAGCGAAGCGGAGCAAGCATCGGATCATTTGCCCCTCGTGATGGAATTTCGACTGCGCCGCTGATTTTGTCCGTCAGTTTTGCAAGATAACTGCTAAATATTCCTTCACACAAATTTTTTCTTAACTTGCTAATGTTGCCTGGGGTTCTTGGGTTGTTTCTCCGACACTAAAGACAGTTCAACCAACCCCACACAAAAAGGAGCCGGAACGATGAAGTATGTTTTTACTGCTTTGATTACCACTGCGGCGCTTGCTGCTTTCACTGGCCCCGCATCGGCATTGAGCGATCGCCAGTCTGAAGAATTTTACGAAGGACTTGGCAATAAGCTTTCAGAGCGCCAGTCTGAAGAATTTTATGACGGACTCGGCAATAAGCTTTCAGAGCGCCAGTCTGAAGAGTTTTATGAAGGACTCGGCAATAAGGTCAACGACAACTTCTGGAATAATTTTGACTCTGGCCTCGACAATCAGTAATTCACATTCTCTTCTACTTTTTTCTTACTTCTAGCGTTGCCTTGCCAGATTTAAAGTTTAGTCAACCCGATGTCTTCTTACCCCAAGAGACCGATGACTGAATCCACTGGCAAGGCATTTTTTTGATCCAACCCCTGCTGTGGGGCTGACCTCAAACCTAGAACTTATCCCAAACACAGAATATTACCCTGCATCAAGATTGAGGAACGACCCATGAGAACTTCTTCTGATTCTCATCTCTACAGCGATGGCGACCCAAAACTAAAGCAACGGAGTCACCGATTGGGTATGGGCGCTTTTCCGAGAACTCCTATCGCTTCGCATCTCGCTGCACAATATGGTTTTGGACGGCACAAACGAATCAATGAGTGCCGGTAGGATTAGCTGCCAGAATGTGGCGTGCTTGTCTCTTGAGTCAAATTCATGATGTGCTCAAATTGCAGCATTTCCGTTAACTCGACGAGCGATCGCCTTAAATCATCGCGATCAGACCCTAGTCTCTGAATCAACGCCAAAAGCTGCTCCTCATTCGCCTCAGAGGCGGCTTGGTGGACTAGACGCTGCCAGTCAAGGGGTTGAGTGGCGATCGCCTCAGTCAGTGCCCCGCTTTCTAGAAGATTGGGTGCTGGAGCTGTCTCTGCGATGCTCGATTCTAGAGTTTCATAGGTGTAGCTCAGTCCCAGCCGTTGACCGATTTTCTCTAATAGGGCGTCGGCCTGAAACGGCTTACGGATAAAGTCGTCGCAGCCTGCGGCCAAGACCGTTTCTCGTTCTTCTTCAAAGGCGCTGGCCGTCAGCGCGAGGATGACCGTGGGCGGAATTTGGAGTTCAGAATTTGGAGTTTGGAGTTCGGAGTCTGGGTCTTGGGAGCTTGGGAGGGTTAAAAAGGAAGCTTGACTCTCCATCGTTCGGATGTGCTGGGCGGCTTCGTAGCCGTCCATGATGGGCATCCGCATGTCCATCAAAATCAGGTGGGGGCGAGTGGCTTGCCACTGCTGAACCGCTGCCTCACCATTGGCAGCGGTGGTCACTTCAAAACCCAGGGGATGCAGCAGTTTGACTAAGAGTTGAACATTTTCTGCAACATCATCGACCACCAAAATCCGGTAAGTGGGCTGATCGGGGGCGATACCTGTAATGGTTGGCTGGGGAAGAAGAGGCTGACTGTTGCCCGTGGTCAGCCGCACTGGGATTTCGAAGAAAAAGGTGCTGCCTTGGCCGACCTGACTCTCAACCTGGAGATCGGAACCCAGCAACTGGATAAACTGACGACTGATCGGCAAGCCTAATCCCGTTCCTTCTTTCGCCTGTTTGCCCGCTTCAGTTTGGCCGAAGGCGGCAAATAGCTCGTCTTGCTCTTCGGCAGCGATGCCAAAGCCAGTATCAATGACTTCAAATCGCAATCGTTGAATGTCTGCTTCGACTGAGGATTTTACAGGCATATCCTCCGTGGATTCGTCTGCGCGTTCGACAGGGGCGACTTTGAGCGTAACGCTGCCCGTCGTGGTGAACTTGATCGCGTTGCTCAACAGGTTAATTAGCACTTGCTGTAGTTTGCGTTCATCGACGATGACATGGCGGGGTAAAACAGAGGATTGGAGCACCTGAAACTCTAGTCCTTTGTCGTTAGCCTTGAGGTGCAACATCGCTTCTAGACCTCGGAGGAGATCATAAAGGTCAGTTTGAGTCTCGTTGAGGGTGACGCGTCCGGCCTCGATTTTGGCCATTTCTAGCACATCGTTAATCAAATTCAGCAGGTGTGTGCCGCTGCGGTTGATGATGCGGAGGCTATCGCGATCGTCGGGGCCAACACCAGGACGACGTTCCATGAGTTGTGAAAAGCCCAAAATAGCGTTGAGGGGAGTCCGCAGTTCGTGGCTCATGTTGGCTAAAAACTCGCTCTTCGCCTGGTTTGCCGAGTCGGCCTCTTCTTTCGCAATTTGCAGCTCAGCCGTTCTCTCTTCGACACGGATTTCGAGGTCTTCGTTGGTGCGCTCTAGAGCCGAAAACGATTCTTGCAGCTGGGACGCCATTTGGTTGAAGGAACCGGATAATCCGGCCAGTTCATCAATGCCCTCGACTTCAACGCGCTGGTCAAATTCACCGCTGGCGATCGCCTCTGACGAGTTTCGCAAGCGCTTAATCGGGCGACTAATCCACTGGGAGGTGAGAATGCCGAGGGTGCTCGCCAATCCCAGAGCCCCTAGGCAGAGCAAAATGGTCGTGCGAGTGTTGGCGTTAATTTGCGCCATAAAGTCAGACTCGGGCACGGCGACTACAATCAGCCATTCCAAACCTCGACCATCGCTCAAGGGGGTGACTTGCAGAAATTGGCGATCGCCCTCAATTTCAAAGTCGAGCTGAGCTGACTGGTCGATTTGAGTAAAGTCTCCAAAGCGATCGAGCAAGGCTTGGGCGGCGTTTTGGGTGAGTGGGTTTTGGCTGTCGGTCGCATTAATCCGTTCGGTGCGATCGCCCTCTCCAATAAAGGCTGGGTCAGGTGTCGAAGTGCTGACTAGGGCACCATCCCGCTCGATGATAAACACTTGTCCCGTTTGTCCCACCTGAAACGTGCGGAGAAACTGATTCACCTGCTCACCACAGAGAAACGCTGTGCCCAGCACCCCCTGAAAATTGCCCTGGCTGTCATAGATGGGCTCTGCGGCGCTCAGCGCCAGCCCCCCATCGGCAGACACATAGATCGGACTCCAGACGGGTTCGCCGAGATCCAACGCCGCCTGATACCAAGGGCGGACTCGTGTATCGAGAGGCGTGCCAATTTCGGGCTGTTCCTGGCGCTGCCCCTGATCATCCGCTGGATAGTAATACACGTCGCCTGTGGGCTGAGGCTGATAAATCACGTCAATCTGCTCTTTGCCATTGGGTAGCCGTCTTGCGCCGATGTATTCTCCCTCTGGTGATCCAATAAAGGTGTGGGTCACTTGGGGAAAGGTTTTGATCTGCTGCCAAAAGTAGCGCTCGCGGCTGGGCACATCTTGAAGGTCGAGCTGACCACTGGCGATCGCATTGGCGTTGAGCTGATTAATCAGGTGAGGCACTTCCATGCCGTCGCGGAGACGGTCTTGCACTCGGGTCGCCACTTCATCACGCAGCTGAGCCGCGACATCATTGACGGCTTCTCGCCCATTGCGGATCGACAGCCAACCCGTTAAGCCCACGGCGGCAAAGATTTCAAGAATAAACGGGACGACTAAGATCAGTCGCAGCGGGACACGGCGTATAGACATTAGAAATCCTCCTGTTCGGCACGGATGGCAGCGATTTCGGTTTGCAGTTCACGAAAATAGTCAGACGTGATGATGTCGGAGACTTGGCTCTTGCGCTTGGTTTGGTCGATCTCGATTTGCAGCTCTTGCAGTTGCCGTTTGAGGGCTTCTTCTTCTCGCTTTTGTTGGGTGATGTCTTCGGCAATGCCCTCGTAGTAGAGGCACCGCCCTGCGCTATCGCGCACCGCCTGGACGCTCTCTCGAATCCAGCGGCGATCGCCACTGGATTCATAAATCTGATACTCAACACCCTGAATGCGCTCTTGTTCTTGAACTTGGGAGGTGATGCGATCGCGACAGTGAATATCGACGTAGGGAGCCGTTGGCTGATCGGCTAGAGCCCCGAGCATAGCATCAGGATTTTCGTAGCCATAGAGTGTTGCCATGGCCTGATTAACGCTGACAAAACGACCATCGGGATCAGCCTGATAAATGCCTTCTACAGCATTTTCAAAGATTCCTCGATATTTCATTTCCGCAAGCTGGAGCTGCTCTTCGGCCTGTTTGCGATCGGTGATGTCGCATAGCGCCATGAGCGCGGCTGCTTCGCCATGAAAGGTCAGGTATTGAAGCGAAAGCGTCACCCAAAACAGACTCCCATCTGCCCGTTGACAAGGAAGCTCATAGCCATGAACGGGCTTTTGCTGATGTACCAGTTCTCCTAACTGCTCAAGATCGTGGGGGCGATCGTAAAAGTCTTGAATGCGGCGGCTCAGCAATACTTCGGTCGCAAGGCCAAAACTTTCACTGGCTTTGGGGTTGGCGTAGAGAATCTGCCCGTCGGCAAGGCGCGTCACCATCACCGGAACAGGGGTCGCTTCAGCAATGAGGCTCTGCGCTAAAAACAACACTTCTCGCTGACGGAGGCGATCGCGCTCTAGGCAAGCGCTAATTTTGCTGTTGAGCAACACCGGGTTAAATGGCTTGGCCACATAGTCTTCAGCGCCTAGCTCAATGCACTGCACCACATTGTCAATTTCATCGAGCGACGACATCATCATGACGGGAATGCGGCGGCGAGCGTCGCGCTGGCGCAGATGCATCAGCACCTGATACCCATTCATCTCGGGCATGAGAATGTCGAGCAAGACCAAGTCAATCGGGGTTTGCTCAATCTGCTCTAGAGCCGTGCGACCGTTGGCTGCTGTGATCACCTGATAGCCCTGTCGTTGCAGTTGGCGCATCACCAAATCTCGGTTGGCCTCGCTATCATCGACGACTAAGATGCGGCTGGATGAGTTAGCCTGAATGCCATTGAAGTCGAGACGACTGAGGGTACGTTCTGCTTCTTGCACGAGAGGAGGAGACGAATCGAGATCAGAATGACGGTCACGATCTTGATGTTGGTAGTCTCGATAGCGATCGAGCAGCGTCGGTAAGTCGCAAGCAAGCTGCTGGGCTGCCGCGATGATTTTTTCAAGATCGCTCTCGGCATCGGTCAAGCCGGAGGCGGAGCGCAACGCGTCGCAGGTGCTGACGATGTTGGCGATCGCCCCCTGTAGCCGACGTTTTAAGGCAGAGAGAAGATCGGCAAATTCGTCAGCACTAGACTCTAGAAGACCTGATTGGTTCTGACTCTGCAAGGTTTGATTCATCTGTTGCAGCATGTCATGGCCCTGGTCGCGTATCCCCTGCAACTGCGCTTCGACATCTTCGTCAAGATTTTCGATGTCTTCAAGCAGCATTTCGCTGTAGCCCAAAATGGTGTTGAGGGGCGATCGCAAATCATGGCGAATCTGAGCCATTTGGGCTCGCTGGTTACGGCCTGAGGGTTGACCAGAGGCTGATTCTGAACTGAGTGGAGAAGAATCTGAAGACTGCATCATCACAAAACAAGGAAAGGGGCATTTTCGAGGGGCAAGTTTGAGAAATTTAGATAACAGACGCTTCTAGCAGGGCTGTAATTTTGCTCAGCAATCGGGCTAAATCAATGGGCTTTGTATCATACTCATCGCAGCCCGCCGCCAGAGCCTGGTCGCGATCGCTCGACATGGCGTGAGCTGTCAGCGCCACCACGGGAATCGGCTGGGTCTCAGGATTGGCCTTAATCTGGCGGGTTGCCTCCCAACCGTCGATCACAGGCAAACTCATATCCATCAAAATGAGGTCTGGTTTTTCCGTCGCGGCCATTGCCACTCCCTCAGCCCCATCGACTGCCATAATCACGCGATACCCCTTGCGAATCAGGCGGCGAGACAACATGTCGCGGTTCATTTCGTTATCTTCGACAAGCAACAATGTGGTCATGGCAGGATCTCCAACAGGTCATCAACGACAATCGATTCAAGAGAAAACCTAGGGGAAAACCTAGGGTGAAGACAGCACCTCAGCCGATTCAGCCGCCGACTCGGTGTTGAGCAACCGACGCACCTCTGAGAGCATGTCAAGTCGTTCATAGGAGCCTTTTTGGTAAACCCGCTGAATCTGGCCTTTGAGGCGTTGGCGATCTTTCTGGGTTAGAGTTTTCGCCGTAATGGCAATCACTGGAATATGACACCATTCAGGATGACTCCGGAGCTGGCTCACGACCTCAAATCCATCAATCTCAGGCATTATCAAATCCAGCAAAATTAGACCTGGAGGCTCTTTCTGAAGTTGGTCTAATGCGGCCTGACCATCGGCAGCCACCACGACTCGCCAGCCCACATGTTCTAACTGGCGCTGGAGCAGATCGCGTACGTTGGGGTCGTCATCGACGACCAGCACCGTCCCTCGGCGACCGCTTTGATATTTTTGCAACACGTCGCGCAGGCGATCGCGCTCTAAGGGCTTGACGAGATAGTCAGAAGCTCCCAAGGCATAGCCCAAAGGCTTATCATCCACAATGGTCATCATCACCACAGGAATCGCTATTGTCTGCGGGTCAGCTTTCAGCGCAGTTAGCACAGACCAACCATCGATATCGGGCATCATCACATCCAACACGATCGCCACAGGCATCGTTTCCTTTGCCAACCGCAGACCTTCCACCCCCGAAAATGCAGCCTGAGTTGAAAACCCTTCTTTGGATAAGAACCGCTGCACCAGCTCTTGAATATTGGGGTCATCGTCAATGACCAAGACCGTATCGGCCTGAGTCTCACCGATCCGCTGGGTCGGAGTGGGTTGAGGCATGTCACTGTCAGGCTGAGAAGCCACCTGGACAGGCAACCAGATGGTAAATTTTGACCCAACTCCGGGTTGACTTTCGACCTTGATGCCGCCGCCCATCATGCGGCAAAAGTGTTGGGTGATCGCCAGCCCTAGACCTGTGCCGCCATATTTGCGAGTGGTCGAACCGTCAGCTTGGGAAAAGGCATGAAATAGGCGTCCGATTTGCTCATCATTCATGCCAATCCCTGTATCTTGCACCGTGAAGACGATCCAGTCGGATTCAGAAGAGAAGGAGACAGGAGTGGAGAAGTTAGGAGATGAGAAGTCAGGAGTGGAGGAGTTAGGAGATGAGAAGTCAGGAGTGGAGAAGTCAGCCGCTGCTGTTTCGTGAGAATGGGGATTACTTGAATGGGCTGCAGTGGAATGAGTCCCGTTGGCATGGTGGGCAGAGAGCACAGGCTCTGCAATGTCTGCAGGGTTCGTGTCGGTTGAATCTGGAAGATAAGACTGACGAGTGACGGTCAGCGTGATCTGGCCCTGTTCGGTAAATTTGCTGGCATTGCTCAGCAGATTGAGTAATCCCTGACGCACCTTCATCAGGTCGGCGTGCATGGTGCCAACATCGTCAACACCATCAACGATGAGCTGGTTTTGATTTTTGTCAACCAAGGGTGAAATGGTGTTGACCACGTCCTGAACCATGGGTTGCAGATCAAAGCTTTCCAAATACAGCTCCATGCGACCCGCTTCAATTTTGGAGATGTCTAAAATGTCGTTGATCAGCCCCAGGAGATGCTGTCCGGCTCCGTGGATTTTGTTGAGGTCGCCAATAAATTCAACCTGGCCGATATCTTCTGCTTCTTCATGCAGCATTTCGCTGTAGCCGATGATGGCATTGAGCGGCGTCCGCAGTTCGTGGCTCATATTGGCCAGAAACTGGCTTTTTGCCTGGTTTGCCGCTTCAGCTTTGAGCTTGGCTAGCTCGGCTTCCCGCATACTTTCTGCTAGTTGAGCCGTGCGATCGCCCACTCGCTGCTCTAGCTCCTCATTCAACTGCCGTAGAGCCGATTCGCTTTTTTTGCGCTGGGTAATGTCGTGCATGAAGATCGACAAGCCATCCGCACCAGGATACACACGCACTTCTAGCCACAGCTGAGCCGTGGTGCAGTATTCTTCAAAGGCCAGCATTTCATCGTTGGTTGCTGCTAATTCACAAGCCTGGGTGAGGCGATCGCCCATCATTCCTACGAAAACCTGAGCCAAGGGCTGACCGATCAAATCGGTAGAGTTGAGCTTGAGTTGCTGAGCCATCTTAGGGTTGAGATCGAGAATCTGCCCCTGGTTATCAACCGACACAAATGCATCGGTGATGCTCTTTAGCACGTTTGCAGTGCGCTGATGGGTACGGCGCAGATGACTAAGAATGAGGTACGCAATCCAACCGACTAGCAATAGGGAAAGGCCATAGGCGTAGAGGCGACTGCCATGGGCTTGCTGCACAGCATTTTGATAATGCAGGCTATAGGTCTGAGCCAGATCATCGGCTACTGCATTGGTGGGGAGGTCGAGCAATGTTACCAGTAGCGCATCGACCTGGGGCTTATGCTCCAAAATCGTTTGGGCATGGGTGATGGCTAGCTCGATCTCGTCTAGATTGCTGACGGCTTGGGTCTGCAACGCCTGTTGCAGGTTAGCAATTTTGGTCTCAATGGCAGGGGCCAGCGTTTCATCGGCGGTGAGGTTATAGAGCAGCATGGTCTGGAGTAGCTCTTCTAACCGAGTGGCAACCTGCCAGTCTCCACTGTCTCGCTTGACACTCTGCATCATCTGAGCCGAAATTTCTGGCAGATATCGCAGGGAATTTTTGAGAATAGCGTTTTGTGATTTGAACTGTTCGATAAGCTGGCTGCGCTCTTCTAAGAGCGAGGTTTGTTGAGCCAGGAGAGGCGATAATTTTGCTTGACCTGCGACTCCCAAAAAATCGGGGATATCTTGGAGCGATCGCTGGGTTTGCTGCATCTGCTCCAGCCGCTCAACAAAGGGGTCGTAAGAGGTGAGCAGCTCATAACGAGACTTGAGCACATCTTGGTTGAAGACCGCTTCTTGCTCCGTTTGCTGACTCAGCAACTGCTGATAGCGCTGGTGCGGCTCGGCAGAAACCACCTGGCTTTGGCGCATCAGCCCCACGAGCAGGGGCAACGCCGCTACGGTCACTCCAATTTCAACCCATCTGATTAATTTCATGCGCCCTCCTGGTGGGGTTCACCCGTGAGGCTGCGTAAGAATTCTACAATCAGATTTTGATCGTCTTCGGAGAGCGATCGCCCCAGCTGATATCGCCCCATAATCGCCACAGCTTCTTGCAGATTCGCGATGGAGCCATCGTGAAAGTAGGGGGCGGTTTGCTCTACATTTCTGAGGCTCGGCACCTTAAACACGTAGCGATCGTTGGGATCGTGAGTGATGTTGTAGCGACCCAGATCCACCGGATTCAGCTCGCCCCGGTCTTCAAAATAGTTGCCAAACACGCCGAAGACTTGGAACATGTTGCCGCCCACGTTGACCCCCTGGTGACAGCTAATGCAGCCATTGGCCTTAAACCGCTGATAGCCTTCCATCTGGTTGGCGGTGAGAGCAGATTTGTCGCCCAGCAGGTAGCGATCGAAGGGGGCATTTGGGGTGATGAGGGATCGCTCATAGGTGGCGATCGCCGTTCTCACGGTGTCTGGTGTGATGCCATCGGGGTAGAGCGCCGTGAATTGAGCTGAGTAGTTGGGCATCGCTTGCAGGCGGGCGATCGCCTCCGGCCAGGTAAAGTTCATCTCTTGGGGGTCTTGGAGCGGCACATCGACCTGGGCCTCCAGGCTTTGCGTGCGGCCATCCCAAAACTGGCGAAAGTTGAAGCTGCTATTAAAGACTGTGGGCGTATTGATGGAGCTTTTGGGATCATCAAATGTAACCGGATGATTTTTGCCATCGATTCCCCCATTATCTAAGGCATGGCAACTGGCGCAGGAAAGCGTGCGATCGCGCGATAAATCAGGTTCATGAAACAGCTGCTGACCCAGAGCCACCACCTTTGGATTCAAGTCCACCGTTTTGGGCAGAGGCTGAATCGGCTCGGCCACAACTTGTCTCACCTCAACGACGGAGTCCAGGGCTTCGGATAACGGAGCCTGACGCTGAGACTGTTGCCACAGCACGGCAACCATCAAGCAAAACAACAGCACCGGAACAAGCTTCAGCCGTTTTAGCCAGCGACGTAACGTTCGATTTGCTTTCATGGCGCGACTTCTTCCAATTTGGGGATCGAGGGCTCGACGGTCTGCTCATCGACAGAATGGTTCTGATCCCCAGAAGGGGTAGGGTTGATTCTTTAGCAGAAGGAATACAAACTAGAAGCGTTGTGAGTCGGTGAGTGTCATGGGAGTAGACGCCCTCATTGAACAGTTGAAAACGATTCCAGACTGGAGACGCGGTCGAA
>JBARXP010000335.1:0-10510 GCA_049647405.1 Elainellaceae cyanobacterium
CTGACGGCAAGCAGACTTTTATTTCTCACAATCAAGATCTGTTTTTGCAAATTCAACAGGTTATCGCCTCCCTTGGCATATTATTTGGCTCAATGTTTGCCATTGGAGGGTTTCTGCTGTTTCAATCTGCAACGGGCTGGGTGAGCCTAGTCGTGGCAGTGTTGGGCGGTGTTTGGCTCAGACGACTCAATAAAAAGTCTGCGCTGGCGATCGCCACTCAAGCCTCGTTCCACAATGCCAATCCGCCCAATTAGCTCTCCAGGTATCAACCATTGCTTGTTCGAGGGATACGACTGAGTCGGAGTCCGCAGAATTGTGATGGCATCATCACTGCTACGTTTTGCCAGATCCTGCACTGGTCTTCATGGGCAGTCTTCATGGACAGTCTTCATAAGCAGTGTTTCGGTATTTATAGAGGCTGCAACTTACCTTGCTTTCCAAGTCTTGCAATGCTCTTTCCTCTAAAATTAAATTACCTGCTTCAGATGCCGTCTGCTCTGGCTTAGCTCCCAGGCGTACAGAGATTACAGCGCCATCTATCGCTGTTTGCACTCATCTAAACTCCATTGGCAACCCACACTATGTCTTTTTTTCGTTCCTACATTGCACCCTTTTTAATTATTCTCATCTTTGCGATCGCCATGCTGGCCGTGAGTGCGCGTATCTTTTTGCCTAGTGATTTGGCCGCCCCTGCCCCCATTGAAGATCCTGATGCACAATCATTCACAACTCCAATTTCGACCGTGGCGATCGCTCAGTTTATGACTCCCGGCTTAGACGTTACCCCTAACACACCCGTCCTTATCCAGGGTTAATGACGACTTCGCTTCTGATTCCGGGCTACCACATCCGACAGGGATCGCACCTTGACCGGGCAACCCTAGTCAAATTTATGCAGCGAACCTACGGAGAACTGTATCCGGGGCAAGATTTTTCACATTTAGCCCAGACGGTCGAGCAATATCTGTCTGGGCAAACCCAGCTTTGGTGGGTTGAGTTGGAGTCGTCTTCAAATTCTTGTCAGCCCACCCATGTTCCTTTCTTTCAGCAAAACTCTCAGGTCAATTGCCCGATTGCTTGCCTGTGGCTCGGCAACGCGATGGATCAAGTCCAGGGCGATCGCCATAGCTATATTTTCCTTCTCTATGTCATGCCAAACTGGCGACAGCAGGGCATCGGCACCGCCCTCATGCAATGGGCTGAGACCTGGGCAAAAAAACGGGGCGATCGCCAAATTGCCCTACAGGTCTTCCAGCACAATAGTTCTGCCCTAAACCTCTATGACAAGCTGGGTTACCAGCCGCAGTCTGTTTGGATGACAAAATCGTTGGATGATTAAACTCATCAGAGTGACTCCACTCATTTCTCTTGTCAGATCCGGGCATCGACCCGCCGTTCCAGATGCCCTACGGTAAAATCAAGTCCGAGTCAGTTTCAAATTATTTTGCCTGTGTCCTATGGCTTCTAGCTCCAATTCCACCCAAGAACAGCAGCATCCTCAATACAGCACCGATAAACAAGTGGCGATGAACCTGTTAGCTGGGGAACCCACAGATTACAACGTCGCAGAGTTAGCACGGCTCAAAATGCGATATCAAGATTTTCCGGGTGCGTATGATATTCAAGCTGACTTAGACAAAGCGTTAAAGCGCTGGAGCTTGACCGAAGAGACGTTGTATGAAAAAACTCGTGAGATTCATCACACCGTTGATGTCTACCGCAATGTCAGCGGTCGCGGCGGAGAAGATTGGAGTTAACCAGACGAGGTGGGGGGGCGAAACTGTTTTTCAAGGGTATTCACGAGGGTAGGGCGCGGGAGAAACCGACTCAAATTGACGATGATGTGATTGAGCAGCCCACCGCTAACCACCGTCGGCGTATTTGAGTTGATCGCATCGAGGGCATCACGCACCACTTCTTCTGGGCTGGCCAGACCATTGGGCGTGCGATCGCCCAACTCCGTAGGAAACTTTGCTTCTTTGAAAAATGAAGTCTCCGTTGGCCCTGGGCACAGAGCCACAACTTGCACCTTATCAGCCTGGGCTTCTGCCCACAGAGACTCGCTAAAGCTCAGCACAAAAGCTTTCGTCGCCGCATAGGTCGCCAGGTAAGGCATCGGCTGAAACCCAGCAATAGACGATACATTCACGATCGCCCCAGACTGTCGTGCTCGCATCCCTGGCAAGAATTGATACGTTAAATCAACCAGTGCCGCAATGTTGAGCTGAATCATGTTGAGATGGCGATCGCGAGCACAGGTATCAAATGCACCATATTCGCCAAAGCCCGCATTATTCACCAGCAAGTCAATGGTCAAGCCCCAGCCTGCGATCGCCTCCGCTATCCGCGTCGCAGCGTCAGGTTCTACCAAATCACACGGAAACGCCCAGGCTTTAATCCCATAGTCTTGAGTCAGGCGTTGGGCCAGGGCATCAAGCTTATCCGCCGAGCGAGCCGTCAACACTAAGTCTTTGTGCTGCTGGGCTAGCTGCTCAGCGAAGGCCAACCCAATACCCGACGAAGCGCCTGTAATCAATGCCGTTTGCAGTCGTGCCGTGTTCATAGTGCCCAGAGTGGTGACGATTCAACGCTGTGTCAGCAGAATGCATCTTCATACAAGGCATCTTAGAAAAGCACCTTAAAAAAGTTAGACTGCAAAGCTTGGCTGACCTTTACAGAACTTAATATAGCGTGAACCGGATGAAAGCGTGAACCGGATAAAACCATGCAGGGCTTCGTGCTGTTTGTGCTCGCATCTTGGTTTTAGCCTAGACTTCCAGGCCAAGCTTCCAGATTAAGCTTCCAGATCAAGATTCCAGACCCAGACCCATCACATCAAGAGCTGAAGCTAAGACCACAGGGCGCGCCGACGCTTTTGGGTAAACGGAATACCCATCGTGGCGTGAAAGTCTTCCTGCACTTTGAGGGTGAGCCGCTTCGAAACCTGTTGAACAATCTGCTGTAAAAGGCGATCGCCCGTACTCTGAATCAAGGCATGGGGCAGAGCCTGAATAAAGCGGGGGAAATGAATGGTCACCTTTAAGTCGAGTTCCCACTCCACACTGGTGTAGCGAGATCCTCGTTGTGCCAATTCACAGCCGTCAGACAATCTTTTAGAATCAACTTCGCGCTCAGCTAACTCCAGCGACGCCCGAAAATCGACATCATATCCGGCAGGCTCATACCCCGGCACTTCGATCGTCCGAATTCTGTAGACTCCCTCATCTTGAGGCAACAAATCAAGCCCTACCTTCGGCTCTACTTCGTAGCCAAACGAGCCAAACTTACCGATGGTTAGCGTATAGCCGGTGGCTCCGATCGGGTCAGCAGCCATCGGCTGAGCGCATCGTCGAAACCAATCCGGATGATTATCGAGGTACTGAGCGACAAGAGCAGCATCAGCATACATGGCCATAGAATTGCCGAAATGCCCCCGAAAGCAAGTCTCTTCAGTCAAAGAAGCTCCGACCTCACACTGAGACGACTCTCGCGGAACATACCGCTCAGGTTGAACTAGATTGGTAGTCATATCTAAAGCAGCGATTTCTAAAACAGAATCAGACGTGCTGTCAAACCGATGATTTGCCGAATTTGCCTGCATAAAGCCCACCGTAATTTCGAGAATATCTATTGCTTCTGAAAGCCGCCCTTAATTGCACAGTGCATCAATTAATCAGATGCAGAAGTGTAACTGAGCACGAAGATGGAGACGCAGCCTTTTCTTGCCCTGTGGGTTTAGCATAATTGACCGATATCGGTAAGTGCCTACCTTCAATCTACGCAAAGTGATATCAAGGTTCAAGTATTGACACCACTTTATCTCCATTAATTTACGGAGGATCTGCATAGACTCTAACTTGTCAGATTTCGTTGCACATTAGATTATCGATCTCATCGATTGCCTACATCCCTTACTAAAAAAGGCATAGAGCGCCACATAATTGAGTCATGAAGGTAACCTTTCGTCAAAAAATGACAACGCAGCCTCAGAGCTTTTGTGAGCGATTCCTGAAACTTCCAACCCCACGAATGGATATATTCTTGGAGTTTTTGGACTGTTGCCTTCTCAAACTACATCCGACGCAATTGCTATTTCTGAGAGCCTCAGAAGAAATTTTGCACGCTCTAAAGTCTGCACGCTCTAAGAAACTACGCCAAATTCTGGCCCTCAGCGATCAGCCACCTGCCAGAGAGTAATCGAGTCAACAGGTAATCAGAATCTTGGTCAGATGCCATAGATTCAAATAGATCTCCAAATAGATCTAAATATGATGAAAGTATGACTGAAGGCTATTTCCTTCTATGACTACTAATCGATTCAGGCAGATATAGGCTAGTTCAGTAAGAGATCAGAGTTCACTACAGAATCTTTAATTGCAGTCCGATCTCTTCAAAGACCTTTAAGATCATAAGTGTTTGGGTCTCAACACCTGAACGTGCTTTTAGAGACGAGTAATCAGGACATTATGAAGGTATTTGTCGCAGGAGCAACAGGAAAAACGGGTAAACGGATTGTTCAAGAGCTAGCCAATCGCGGTATTTCGACGCGAGCGATGGTCAGAAGTCTAGACAAGGGCAAGCAAATGTTGCCTGAGACGGCTGAGATTGTCGTTGGAGACGTGCTGGAGCCCGATAGCTTGCGTGAGGCGATCGCCGATTCTACAGTCATCATTTGTGCAACCGGGGCAAGTCCTGACTTTGATTTTACAGGGCCTTATAAGGTCGATTATGAAGGCACGACAAACCTCACGGATATCGCTAGAGAAAAGGGCATAGAACACCTCG
Organism: Elainellaceae cyanobacterium; assembly: GCA_049647405.1. GTDB lineage: Bacteria > Cyanobacteriota > Cyanobacteriia > CAKZMO01 > CAKZMO01 > CAKZMO01. Next base: position 4,786 of record JBARXP010000335.1, read on the forward strand.
TGCTGGTCTCATCTCTCTGCGTATCTAGGTTTTTCCATCCGCTCAACTTGTTTTGGCTAGTGCTGTACTGGAAGAAAAAAGCAGAAGACTATATCGTTCGCAGCGGTGTGCCTTACACAATCGTGCGCCCTGGTGGTCTCAGAGAAGAAGACAGCGACGATAGCATCGTCATGACACAGCCTGATACCCTATTTGAGGGAGGTATTCCTCGAATTAAGGTTGCTCAGGTTTCTGTAGAGGCTCTTTTTCAGCCTGCGGCTCGCAATCAAATTGTGGAAATTGTGGCGCAACCTGATGTCCCCAAGCGATCGCTTAAAGACTTGTTCGAGCAAGTTGCCAGCGCAGCTACGGCCAAAAAATGAAGCGCATTTTTTGAAACAGTGGTAAAAAGTACTATGCACGATGGCTGTAAGATAGCTGAGCGTCGTGTTCTGAGCCTCTGCTGTCTAGCCAAGTGTTAGCCGAGCGAGACTCGTTGAGTCTTCGTAGAGGTTAGGGGTGCAGGGGTCAGTCTTTTTCTAGCCGCAAATTCAGCAGCAGATTCAGCAGCAAATGTCGTTTTTTTATAGACTCATCTCGTGACTCCTACTGAAACCCTATGATGAGGTCTGAAGAGAATGAATGAAGCTCGTCATAGGTCTTCCTAGCCTGTAGTTGCCCTCTACTAAGTTAACGTCTCCTGAGTTAACATCTCCTGAGTTAACCTCGACTAGATTGTTGACAGACTTGTTTGCCGATATCGTTTTAAGCATTGGTTTGAGTGACTGCCTGTGTCTTCTCCCCATCCCGTTTCATCCTCATTGCCTCAAGCATCTCAGAAGAAACCGACTCGACCCACTCCATTGTCGTGGGGGCCGTTTTGGGTTGCAGTGGGGCTTGCTCTTGTTTTGACCCGTGGTGGCCCAGTTTTTGAGCGTCGTCCCATTTCTAACCTGATGCCAGCCTGGGCTTACAACCCTACCCCGCTTGTGATGGGAGGTGGCGACCCCTACATCCGAGCCTTGATGCGTACCATTTCTGCCAGCGAAGCGAATGGAGCAAAGCCCTATTCACTGCTCTACGGTGGCAAACACTTCTCCAATCTGAGGCAACACCCTGATCAGTGTATGCCGATTACCGTTGGGCCTAATCGAGGAGACTGCTCCACTGCGGCTGGGCGCTATCAATTTTTGACCTCGACCTGGGAAGAAAAAGCAGAGCAATATCACCCCCAGCGATCGCAGCTGTGGTTAACCGGTACATATAACTTTGAGCCTGAGTATCAAGACGAGGTGGTCTACGAGTGGCTCACCGATACCAATGCTTGGGGCACAGACTTGTCAGCTCTGCTGCGTCAAAATAGAATCGATGATGTGCTGGCTCGGTTGTCGGGCACCTGGACAAGCCTTGGCTATGGTCTAGAAACCAACTCAGTCTCGTCGCGGCTACCCAAAATCTATCAGCGAGTTTTGGAAGAAGAGCTGGCGATCGCCAACAACAGCCTGTAAACCAACGGAAGCTCGACAGCTCAATAAAAAATTGGCTCAAAGGAATAGAAGCGAAGAGTACTTAGAAGAAAAGAGTACTTAGAAGAAAAGAGTGGGGTTCTACGGCAAAAAACGATCTAGCGCAGACTTCAGTTCTTCCAATTCTTCTTCGATATTGCCTTCACGAGCAGCCCGCCCGACACATTCAGTCAGGTGTTCATCAAGGATGATGCGAGACACTCGATTGAGTGCGCCTCGCACCGCAGCCACTTGCACGAGAACTTCTGGACAAGGGCGACTCTCTTGCACCATAGATTTGATGCCTCGAATATGCCCTTCAATTCTCGATAATCGATTGATGACTCGACGTAGAGACTCTTCACTATGCACATGGGGGTGAGTCGAAGCATCGTGAACCCGTGCCACCTCACGGCCAGAATCATCAGAGTGAGAGGGGTCGTTGGGCAATGAATGGGAAGAGTCGAACGGGTGAGATGACGCTGAGCGTTCTGAGAGAGTCATAAATAAACCGAATTTTGCAGAGATTTAAGCTTCGAATGGGCAAAGCGTGTAGGTTCCTTAAATCTTATCTCAGTCCCTGAGATTCGGCCTGAAGAGACCGTACATCATCACATGAGCGAGTGAGTGCAGGTGCTGATGAAGGGTAAGAATGACAAAAATCTTACCCAAAACTTCACCTCATAGTCCGTGCATTCACTAGTTCTTTATGGCGTCTGTCATTACAACTAGACCATAATGAGGTTGAGTGTTGCACAGCTCGTCTCTCAAGAAACCCGGCATTTAACCGGGTTTCTTTCTTGTATCTACAGGTTTTTCTCGGGATCAGAGAGGATTAGCTGCCAGATTCAGACTGAATCTAAAAAAGTCTGCCTGATTTTTTGCGATTAATCCGTAATCAAAACGTTGCGTCATGTATCTAAACTCAGTGCGGGTACGGATCTCTGAGTCAACATCAAAAGCGACATCAGACCCAACAATTTTTCAGTATTGAACCGCAACAGCGCTTCGATGAAGGTGCATAGCCATTTAAATCGGAAGAGTCGATAAAGTTCTAGTGGTAGGAGCACAGTCGCCGATGAAGTCAATGCACAAGCTTCAGATGAAATGGTCAATGGTTGCAGTCGCTTTTTTGGGGGTCGGGGTGGTCGCCGATCTCTTACCTCACCCAGCCCTGGGATCAAGCCTGTTGGTGTGGGGAGTGAACACGATATTGGGCGATCGCCAAGCGCCTGTTCAGGCCGTAGATGACTCGATTAATGCGAATCAAGATTCTCAGAACACTCCATCGGTACGCGTCGGGCAGAGCAACTCCCAGCCTGCGGAATCAGACTTTAACTAATTGACCTTTGGCGAGTGCGATAGATTCAAAGAAAATATACAGGCTTTAAATCCTAAATTTCAAGCCTAAATTTCAATCCTAAAAAAAGAGCGAGAAAAGCACACTGCTTTTCTCGCTCTTCTAGTTATTAAAGAGAGTTGTAATCGAAGAGTGACGATTTATTGGTCACTCTCCGATCCATTGAACCCTGTTTAGCACTGACGGCTACGGCTTAGTAGTCAAAGTCTCCGCCCATGCCTGCTCCGGCAGGAGCGCCATCTTTTGGCTCAGGCTTATCTGCGACGATACATTCGGTCGTGAGCACCATGCCAGCAATGGATGCGGCATTTTGCAGCGCCGAGCGAGTCACCTTAGCCGGATCGACAATGCCTGCCTCAAACATATCGGTGAAGACGTTTGCTGCTGCGTCATAGCCGATGTTGATATCCTTCTCTTTGACGCGCTCAGCGACGACTGCGCCGTTCTGACCCGCATTTTCAGCGATGCGCTTTAGCGGAGCCAACAACGCCCGAGTCACAATCATGGCTCCGGTTAGTTCTTCCGCTGAGAGATTGCTACTGGCCCATTCTTCTAGCTTAGGAGCCAAATGAGCCAGAGTGGTGCCACCACCTGGAACAATACCTTCTTCGACCGCTGCTTTCGTTGCGTTGATCGCGTCTTCCAGGCGGAGTTTGCGATCCTTCATTTCGGTTTCAGTTGCAGCACCGACTTTAATGACAGCAACACCACCCGAGAGCTTGGCTAGACGCTCTTGAAGCTTTTCCTTGTCATAGGAAGACTCAGTCTCTTCCATCTGACGACGGATCTGCTCACAGCGGGCTTTCACCTCAGCCTCGTTACCTTCAGCAACCACGGTTGTATCATCTTTTGTGATCGTGATACGGCGCGCTTTGCCAAGCATTTCAAGCTTTGTGGCTTCTAGCTTAAGACCAGCGTCTTCGGTGATGACCTGACCACCCGTCAAGACGGCCATATCTTCTAGCATGGCCTTGCGGCGATCGCCAAAGCCAGGAGCTTTGACCGCAGCTACATTCAACACGCCCCGGAGACGGTTGACCACAAGCGTTGCCAACGCTTCTTTCTCAATGTCTTCGGCAATGATCACAAGGGGACGTCCGGCACGAGCAACCTGCTCTAGAACGGGCACCAAGTCTTGCACGAGGTTGATTTTCTTATCAGTCAGCAAGACGAAGGGCTCATCGAAAACCGCTTCCATCCGCTCAGTGTCGGTTGCGAAGTAAGGAGAAATATAGCCTTTCTCGAAGCGCATTCCTTCGGTCACTTCCAGTTCAGTGAACATGGAGCGTCCTTCTTCTAAAGAGATAACGCCTTCCTTGCCGACTTTGTCCATCGCTTCGGCAATCATGGCTCCCACTTCTTCGTCGTTACCCGCCGAAATGGTGCCAACCTGGGCGATCGCACTCGAATCTTCTACAGGACGAGCCATCGCAGAAATCTGCTGTACCAAGAAGGTGGTGGCGCGATCGATACCGCGCTTGAGGGTAATGGCATTGGCACCCGCTGCCACATTGCGCAGACCTTCTTTGACAATGGCATGGGCAAGCACGGTCGCAGTCGTCGTGCCGTCTCCAGCCGCATCGTTGGTCTTTGAAGCAGCCTGACGAATCAGCGCAACGCCTGTGTTTTCGACATGGTCTTCAAGCTCAATTTCTTTCGCAATGGTGACTCCGTCGTTGACAATTTGGGGTGCGCCAAACTTTTTCTCTAGAACGACGTTGCGTCCCTTTGGCCCCAAAGTAACAGCAACGGCCTCAGCCAAAATGTCCATTCCCTTTTCAAGGGCTCGGCGGGCGTTTTCGTTGTAAATAATGCGCTTAGCCATAGAATCTCATGTTCCTTCTGCGTTTTCAGCAGTCGTATATAGACGGTGTAAACCCCAAACATCACGCGTCAGCGTCACTTATCGCACCACAAACGCATGATCGATTAAATTGTGGGTTGTTATGAAACGATCGCAAGGATGTCTTTTTCGGACAACAGAACGTATTCGTCGCCTCCCAGCTTGATATCAGTTCCGGCGTACTTGGAATACAAAACCTTGTCGCCAACCTGAACTTCCATGCTTTGACGAGCCCCGTCGTCATCGCGCTTGCCTGGGCCTACCTGCACAATGTCACCAACCTGAGGCTTTTCTTTCGCGCTATCGGGCAAGAAGATACCACCCGCAGTCTTTTCTTCTGATTCACTGATCTTCACGAACACGCGATCGCCAAGGGGCTTAACGGTCGAAACGCTCAGAGATACTGCTGCCATAGAAACCTCGTCAGATGTCGATGTGTATGCAAAACTCGCAATGGGTCGCTCAGAGATATTGAAGGCGATCGCTCAGCAGAAAATCTGCTTCACGAATGCGGCGTCAGCCCTATCATGGGTCTATCTCTGATCAAACCGGAGATGATTCTAGCACTCTGCCGTCGAGAGTGCTAATCTCTGCTTTCAGTGTATCGGATTGTGAAAGTGGGATGCAATGACTAAGGGAGTACGGGTTTCTACACTGTCATGGGTTGAGAGACTGTTATGACCTAGCTGTTACGACATGAGAGTACGACCTAAGAGTAGGTATCGTTCAGTGTTCTTAAAAATGTGCTGTTCTAAAATCAGAGAATGATGCTGATGCGTACCGCTAGATTGGAGGCTTGAGTATGGCAACAACACAGAGCAAAACAGACAAGAACAAACGAGATCTCGTGAGCGCTCATGTCTATATCTCGGGGCGAGTTCAGGGAGTCGGCTATCGAGCCTCAACGACCGATGCGGCTGCCTTGCTCAAGATCAGCGGCTGGGTTCGCAATCTGCAAGACGGACGAGTCGAGGCACTCTTTGAGGGGTCTGCCGATCACGTTGAAGAGATGATTCGTTGGTGCCACAAGGGGCCGCC
>JBARXP010000336.1:0-23539 GCA_049647405.1 Elainellaceae cyanobacterium
CCATTCTCTCTCAGGCTGTGATAATATAAAAACTCGTTGAGGGCTTGTAGCTCAGTGGACTAGAGCACGTGGCTACGGACCACGGTGTCGGGGGTTCGAATCCCTCCTAGCCCGTTTAAGAACGTGCGTTTGCGAGAGCAGGCGCACGTTTTTGTTGATCAACATTGCACAGATCTTGGAGCTGCTTAATCGATGGGTTTTCTATCAAATTTGCTGCCTAAACCAGTCAGTCCACCCAGAAGTGAAAAGCGCAGTCGCGGCATCGAGTTAAAATCTGCCTCAGAAATAGACACGATGCGGCAGTCATCTCGCATTGTTGCAACAGTGTTGAAAGAAATTGCTGAGCGGGTCACGCCAGGAATGACAACAGCCGATCTCGATGACTACGCAGAACACCGCATTCGAGAGATGGGGGCGGCTCCTAGCTTCAAGGGATATCACGGGTTTCCAGGGTCAATCTGTGCCTGCATTAACGATGAGGTTGTCCATGGTATTCCCAACCGTAAGAAAAAGATTTGTGCTGGAGATGTGCTTAAAGTAGATACCGGAGCCTACTACAACGGATTCCACGGCGACTCCTGCATCACGATTGCGGTAGGGCATGTTTCTGCTGAAGCTGAAGCGCTGATTCGAGCTGCCGAGGAAAGTCTTTATAAGGGGATCGAGCAGGTCAAAGCGGGGTGTCGTCTCCTTGAGATTGCTGGAGCTATTCAAGACCATGCTGAAGCGAGCGGATTTTGCATCGTCGAAGATTTTACGGGTCACGGAGTCGGGCGTAACCTGCATGAAGAGCCCTCTGTGTTTAATGTTCGAACCCATCAGCTGCCCAATGTGAAGCTGAAAGCAGGAATGACTTTGGCGATCGAACCCATTCTCAATGCTGGCACGAAACATACGCGGACTCTGCCCGATCGTTGGACGGTTGTCACGGTCGATCGCTCGTTATCTGCTCAGTTTGAGCACACGGTGCTGGTGACTCAAGACGGCTATGAAATTCTGACCGATCGCACTCAGGTCTAGATTTTTCTGACTGCTGACCGTGGGTGATGAATGAAGCTGATGAGTGAAGCTGGGCACTGCCTAGCGTGAATGAGCGGCGTAGGCGTGCCAAGCTGTACGAATAAATTGCTGGAAGGCCGTGTGACCTGCGGGGCGATCGCCCTCTGTATATTGCTTCGGTTCTCCTAGCTGAGTCATGATGGGAATCATCTCTGTATCTAGGGCAGGTCTGAAAAAGTGAATGGGCCACAGCAAGTCGGAGCCCGAACGCAAATCCCACAGGGTAGCTTGATATAGCCATGGAATAGCCTCCGGGTGTCGTGTGACCGAGTAAGAACCGGATGCCGTTTCGGGATCGAGGGTCGTCTTTGGATACTGGCCGTGAAATTCTGAAGGCAGGATTGCAAGCACAATAGGCCGTGCCCAGACCTGCTGCTTCTCGTGAATCATCTGAATTGATTCTGCGTAGAGCGCGTTGTAATGATGCTCTAAACAAATAATCTGATGGGGTGAAAACGTTGTGAGAGTCATACCTAAGCCTATCAGGTGCAGCAGGTGTGGCGAAATGCGGCAGGCGATCTGAAATTCGATGCAGACTAGAGCAACAGAGGTCAGGCTTTTGCAAAAAAGAATAGATTTTCTAGAAAACTAACCGAGAGCAGCAGACAAAGATTGCTATCTCTAAGTAGACTAGTTAATAATGGCTGCTAGGCAATGCTCTAGCGAACGAGTTCTAAAAAATCGGGTTGCTCTTGCCAGACCGCCACCACTCTAAGGCTAAAAGCCTAGCTCATTCATAGGCTTCAGGCAACAATTGCAGCTTGAGCTTATTGAGAATCTCATGGAAGTTGAGTTTGCTTAATGCACTTCTACCCTGTTAGTGAGTTAGAGATTTTTAGTGAGTTAGAGATTTGTAGACATTAAATTTTTAGGAATTTAGTGCTGAGGGTAAGGCATCATGCCGCTAATGTGGCCTCACTGATTAGAGAAGCTGCTGAACTTAGCGATCGCCATATTTTTGAAACTCGTCCAAGCCAAACATTTGGACAACATTGCAGAGCTTATATTCGATTGAAAGGAGGTCAACGCTGTGTCCGTGGAAACCATTGAGAAGCCAACTACGATTCGGAAGCACGCTCCTCGATACCGTGTTTTACTTCATAACGATGATTTCAACTCAATGGAACATGTCGTTCAGACCCTGCTCCAGACCGTGGCGAGTTTGACGACTCCCCAGGCCGTAGACATCATGATGCAAGCCCACACCCAAGGGCTGGCTCTGGTGATTACCTGCGCTCAAGAACACGCAGAATTTTACAGCGAAACCCTAAAGACTCATGGGTTGATCAGCAGCATTGAACCCGATGAGTAAGCACCGGATGAGTAAGCGATGAGCGCGATCGCACCCATGTCTGTGAGCAATGCTCGTCTAGAACCGTGACGGGGAACAGTGATGGGGAATCGTGACAGCCATTGTTTTGTTTGCTAAGGGAGCATCAGTTGAGCCTGCAACGCCTAGCTAAAGCCTCTTTCCCGGTGAGAATAACGGCATTTTTGGCGGGTCTTGCACTGCTCTGGTTTCCACTGGCCGCCGTTTTGATCTGGGGCATTCAAGACGCCAATACCGAATCTATCGCACTGATGGCGTGGTTGCTGGTGGCATTTGTGTCCGGACTTTTTGCCTGGGGCCGCTGGCTCTATGGCTGTCCTAATCTGCTCCAGAGGTATGGCTTGGGGTTCAACTCTACTCAAGCCCGTGAATTCCTCACAGGACTGGCGATTGGAGTCTTCAGCCTGATGCTCATGGTTGCCATTCAAACCCTGTTGCGTTGGGTTGTTTGGGTGCCTCCACGTTCTACTCTTCATTTCTTTCAGGTGGCATTAGAAGGGTTGCTTGTGGCGATCGCCGTTGGCATTGGCGAAGAGTTAGTGTTTCGAGGCTGGCTATTAGATGAGTTAGAGCGCGACTATTCTCCGACCATCGCATTGTGGGCGAGTGGCGTCACCTTTGCGGTGCTGCACTTCATCAAGCCCTGGGATGAAGTGCTTCGGACGTTTCCCCAGTTTCCTGGGTTAGTCTTGTTGGGGTTACTGCTAGTCTGGGCAAAACGAGCCTGCCAAAGACGACTAGGGAGTGCCATTGGCCTTCACGCAGGGCTGGTGTGGGGCTACTATCTGGTTCAAGTGGGGGGGCTAGTGCGGTATCAACCCTCTGCCCCTGAGCTATGGTCAGGAGTCGATCAAAACCCCCTCGCGGGTGGATTAGGCATCCTGATGATGGCAACGCTAGCCGGAATTGCTCGACAAATGGCGCTGCGATCGCAACTTCACGGGCAATGGCCTGATAAAAGCTGACTGTGGCGATCGCTGAGAAGACGACAAAAGCCTTCCCCTAAATAGCAATTCTTTGAAGAGACTAAACAACCGGGCGATTTGCCTTCATAATGAACGAGATTGGAGGTATTGCCTTCGATCGAACTGCTTTTCTTTGCCCAACCTGTCCTGTACAGATCATCATGCTGGATCGAAATTCTGATGCCTTGCCTCCTGCCCTACGCCGTATCATCAAAGCCTTCTACTGGTTTGGCTGGGGTAGCTTTTGGTCCCAGGCAATTTTGGCGATTGTTTCGACTCTCATCCTAGGGTTTTCAGCAGCGGTTATTGGTCTTCAAAGTTCTACATCCCCAAATGTTGCGCGCGATAATCCGGGGGCTGGGGCGGGTCTGCTATTTGCGATCGCAGGGCTTGTGGGTTTATATGCAGGGGCATACTGGGCCTTTCGCTACACGCGGCTGTCTCGTAATCTCAGATCAACAGATGGGCAATCGCGTCCTAAACCTGGAGACGTGATTCAATCGTTGAGGATGGGGCTCCTGATCAATATGGTTGGGATGTTGCTCACTCTTTTAGGCGGTGAGGCTCTTATTGGTGCGTTAGTTGCAAAGGCGTTGTCGCAACCGCAAGGGGGAGGAGCCTTCTTTGAACGTATTACCCAGGCGATTCAGCCGCTTGATATTTGGGTCGTTCAAGCCAATACCAACATTGCTCTAGCCCATTTTATTGGTATTGCCGTGTCGCTATGGCTAGTCCAGGTGATGGGGCGGCAATAATGCAAGAGTGCTTGTTGTGTCAAGCCTAACTTTATTGCGTGATGCTAATAAATCACGACGCATTGGGCATGATAAAGTCATCACTCTAAGATAAAAGTCAGACATTAGTGTTGTCGAGGTTGAAAAAATTTCGACAGCTAAATTGAGCTTGTGTATTCACCTCCTATTCATGAATGTTGTATGAACAAATTTTTACGGGTAGCTTTAATCGCCTCTGCCGCACTCTCTCCGCTGTTGGTGCAGAGCGATCGCCCTGCCCTTTCCCAAGAACGGCAAGGTTGCTTCATGGTGAATAACGTGGGGCAAATGATGGATTTATCCGACATTTGCCCACAACCTGAAGTGTTTGTCACCAGCGGCACACCTGACTTGGGAACAGGAGATATTCAAGTCACCCTACGCTGGACAACCACAGACGACCTCGACCTTGCGGTAACTGACCCCAGTGGAGAAGTGGTCGCTTACTACAATCCCTCAATTCCATCAGGGGGGCAGCTCGATGTCGATGCCAATGCAGGCTGCTCGGGAGAGACGAATAGCCCAATTGAGAATGTGTTTTGGCCTGTCTCCCAAGCACCTCAGGGTAGCTACACCATTGCGGTCAATTTATTCTCTAGATGTACGCAAAATACGGGGCCAATCCCTTTTGAGATAAGACTCTTGGTGCAAGGAACAGTACAAACCCTATCAGGCACTGTAGGCGACGGCAGTGAAACCAGCACCTTCCCATTTTCATTGCCTTTGCAATAGAACCCCGGATTGGGAACTTAGCGCTGAATTTGCGTCATAGTTTAAATAGACGCATCTGAAAAGTACTGAAAAAATAGTGCGGAAATCGGGGTCTTTCGCTTAGAGTGGGGGCAGTAGGTTTTGTTTCCTGACTGTATTTGATACGCTTCAGCCTTATTTGTAAAAAATGGTGCTAAGCAATTTTATTTAAGATTGCCGATCAGCTTCACAAAGACGATCCCTCAATAGTTCTGCCTCGCGGAAATTAAGGTATGTCTCATTGAGCGATCAATTTAAGATAAAAGACTAAAAAAAGCCTGTTAAAGGCAAGATGCATTCGAAAGACTTACAAACAGGTGCAAATCACAGAAAGGTGCAAACAGACAGCATTCATTGTAGTTAAGTATTAAGGTAAGCCAAGGAGATGGGGATGCGTCAGATTTCATATTCGCTACGTGCGATCGCGGTCATCCTTGCTATGGGGTTAGGCGGCTGTGGTTTGTTTGGGGGCGGCCAGCAAGAGGAACTCGATCCGGGCACTGAGCCAATACCTCTAGATGAGCAGCCTGTAGAAATTGACCCCCAAGCGACTTCTCCCGATGGGACAGAAGAGGAAGAGTTTCCTGATCCCACGGTCGAAGGAGAAACGACTCGTGTCGGGAGTCTACCTGGTGACTTAATTCCTTCGACCGATCCTGAGGCACGGGCGACAGGCGTCGAGCGTCAGCGTTCTGACCCGTTTGATTTGTTACCCACCGCACCAACCGTTGAGATTCCGGTGGAAGAACCTCGACGACCATCGAGAAATAGCAACAATAACAACAACAACAACAACAACAACAACAGCGGTAGCAGCAGCGGCAACGGTAGCGGCAGCAATACAGGTGCTCAGCCGTCTGGCCCTGGTTCACTGGCTCCGATTCCAGATTTGGTGCCGATTACACCACCTGTTCCGCCGCCGCCTCAGCCTGAACTAGCGCGAGCGGTCGCTGTTAGCGGAGTTGTGCAGTTAGGCAATGTGCCTTATGCCATTGTGACAGCGCCTAATGAATCACATACTCGTTATGTGCGAGCTGGGCAACGATTGTCGAATGGCGAAGTCCTCGTTAAGCGGATTGAGATGATACCTGGAGTTGATCCAGTGGTTGTGTTTGAACAATTCGGGATTGAGGTGTCTACAGCTGTTGGCAGTGGAGGGGCTCCTGCTACCGCTGATAGCGACGAAACAGCCGCAGTAGTGGTCGCAAATCGCGAGTAGGCTTGACCATTGGGTCTGAAGGCGATCGCACAAGTTTTAACTAATCTCAAAGGGGTTGCAGTGGTTGCTGCAACCCCTTTTGTTTTATTCGGGATGCTAGTGGAATGGGGAGCATCCTCGCTTATCTAAGTGAATGGATTGCTTCCGCTGCTAAAAGCATTTTGCGGGATGCTCAGACTATGATGAACCCTTCTAGATACGTTACTGCTTCACCTGAGATTAAAACTCTTTCACCTGCATTTTTGCAAAGAAGCTTTCCAATTCTTGATGACAATTGCAAAGCAGTCATAGAATCTTTGCTAAGTTTATCGCTCCAATAGGGAATCAACGAGCAATGAGCAGAACCTGTTACAGGGTCTTCAAAAATACTGGCTTGAGGTGTGAAAAAACGCGATACAAAATCGACCTTATCTCCTCGGGCCGTCACCGCAATACCGCCAGGATCAAGATTAACTTGGTCAAGAATGCTTTGATCGGGTTCTAGATGGCGAATCACTTCTTCATTTTCGAACACAAGTACATAGTCTCTAGATTTTAATATCTCTACAGGTTTATGCTGAATCGCGTCCAAAATAGCTCGTGGGGCTTCGCTCGGCTCAGGTTTGCGAGAAGGGAAATTTAAAGTCAGTAACTTTTTCTCAACAGCTACTGTAAGTTCTCCACTTTTTGATTGAAACTGGATGGACGGCAGAGCGAAATTGAGATGCCTTCTTATAACGTGTGCTGCGGCCAATGTTGCATGGCCACACAAATCCATCTCAATTTCTGGTGTAAACCAACGGATCTCAAAACCCTTCTCCGACTTAATGAAGAATGCTGTCTCAGCAACAGAGTTCTCCATTGCTATTCGCTGCATAACATCATCAGGTAGCCACTGTTCAAGAGGGCAAACCGCAGCAGGATTACCACCGAAAACTCTATCTGTGAAAGCATCAACTTGGAATATTGGCAATTTCATAACAAATCTGGGTATTGCTACATAAGTAATGATCTATTGATGCAGCACTGAAGCCATTGCTCGATGGAAATTTACTCTTTTTTGCGGAAGGGGAACAAGAGCTGATGTAGTCTCATGAGGCCGATAGGTCTGCGATGAAGAACAGTGAGTTTGGCTAGCCCCCTCCGCAGCGCTTTCTAAATTCGTGTTGGCTAAACTATTGATCGGTTTAGCTATCGTAAACGTTACATCAAAGGAATTGAATTATGAAAGGTATGAAATTTTTGAGCCTGGGCGTGCTTTCTCTTGGTGCAGCTCTTGTTGTAGGAGCAGGATTACCCATTGTCTCGTCGTGGCTAGGAACTGCACCTGTATTTGCCCAGGAAGCTGAGCGTAAGCGCGTTGTTGTGCTTGACTTTGACTTTGCCGAAACAAGCAACTCTGGTTACTGGTACTCTTACCGAGGACGTGGCGCAGCGCGGGGCATCAGCGAGATGATCGTCAGTCAGTTAGTGAATGATGGCAGCTTTAGCGTTGTAGATAGTAGCCAAGTCGGGCAAGACCGCTGGTATGGCGTCAGTGTGTCAGAAGCAGTAGCGGTAGGTCGAGAACTGGGCGTTGATGCCATTGTGATGGGCACCGTGACCCGCTTTGATGTGAGCGAAGACCAGGTCTGTGTGCGAATTGCCTTTGTGCGCACCTGCAATGAAGAAACTTTAGCCAATGTTCAGATCAACGCTCGTTTGATTAACACGGCATCGGGAGAAGTGGTGGCGACGGCTGAAGGCGAAGGACAGGTCAGCGCCAATGATGCCAGCGGTTCTCTGTCAGGTGTAGGGAGTGGTAGCTCAAACAATAGCCGGGATGATGCGCTGCTCAGCGAAGCTGTAGAGACTGCGGTGACGCAAATTACTGAAGAGATGATCGATCGCGCCGATCGCCTGTAAGTTAGCGTTTATAAAGTCAGCGAAAATTAACTGCTGGTCGAGAATAATCATTACTGTAGGGGCGCTCAGCTGAGCGCCCCTACATCGTCTTTTGCCTGTGATATCGATTCTGGATTTGGAGATATTGACTCTGAATCGAGGGAATTGAATCCAGATTGTGTTAGCCGAAATCTATCCAGCTAATTGGTGATTAGAGCTGTAAATCGGACTGGAGGGTGAGGTCGAGATCGAGGTTTGGATCAACGACCACCACTTCGACTTCTTCTTCGTTGCCGCCAAAAATCAGAATGCCCAGGGCACCTAGACCTGCGCCTCCCAGCACTTCAAGCAAGTCGATGCTGCCTAAGATTTCAGAGAGTACGGCGGCGGCGGCTCCTCCGATGACCGCGCCTTTGACGAAGTCGCGATCGGTTTCTTCGGTGATGACTTCAGTGCGAGTGACGGGTCGAGAAACGGCATCCAGATCGAATTCGCGTCCATCAGGGGTTTCTAGGGTTTCTGCGTAGAACTGTGTCCCTACGGTCTCGCCCGTCAGAGGCCGAAACGTGCCAGTGACTTCACTCCCGGCGGGAAGCAAGACGGTTCCCATGGTGGAATACAGCGTTTCTTCGACGACGAGCGTGGCCTCAACTGTTTCGTCGGGAGTGAGAATAATTTTTTCGACCTCTTCTCCATCTTCGCCTACTTCATCGTAGGTCGCTTGAATTTGGGTGCCTGCGGGTACCGTCAGTCGGGCGGAGTCAAAGAGAGATTGAGCCAGATAGGTCGCGTTAGCATCACCGGATGAGGGGAGTGAAGCTTGAGCTTCTACGGCTGCGATGAGGGGTAGCCCGGTGGTGGCAACCATTCCTAGGGCTATCATTCCGGCAGTTTTTGATTTCCAGCGATCGCACATTAGCATGAGTTGTCGTTCCTTTTTCTCAGGGGAATGGAGTGGTGAAGCGGAGAGGTTGCCAGAGTGCAACCCCTAGTATGATTAGACCTTTGGCGAAAGATAAAGGTTCCGTGTCATCCGTGATATCCACATCATCTTTATTGCAATTTATGTCAGAGGACATCTTGGCCTAAGTCACGTGTTTGACCGCGTAGCGATGCACAAGAGCATTCACGGCATCCCAGTCATGGGGGGTCAAATGGTAGGGAACCAACGACACTCCGAATATTTCACAGGCAGCCTGACTCAGGGCTTCTACAACAGCGTCAGGTGAGATTGACGCAAGCAGATCTTGAAGAGAGGCTGACAGACTCAATGGAGTTTGAAAGACTTGCAAAAATAGGTCGGGGTTGGGGGTGAGCCGCATAGAGCCATGCTGGAGTAGGGTGCGATCGCGCCTCAATTGGGCGCTGCCGATCAGCTTGCTGCCATCTGGAGTCACCAAGTCTGCTGCCGTTGCAGTGCTAAAGCAGTTGGGGTTGTGGATATAGCCCCGCCCTGCTTGCCCAAACTCAAGGGCAATGCCGAGCGATCGCCACCCTTCAATTAAAAACTGGCAGAGAAATTCGTAGATCTGAGTTCGTTTGCCCGATAGTCCTGAAACAATGAGCGCATAGGTGATGTCGCCCTGGTGGAGCACAGCCCGACCGCCACTGGGTCGCCGCACCATATCAATGGGGCCGTCTTGCCAAATCACGTCTGACCAGTGGGTCGGCCAGTTTTTTTGGTGATATCCCAACGATAGGGTGGGGTGAGACCAAGAGTAAAACCGTAAGATGGGCGGCATTTGACCCGTCCGATGCTGCTCTAGAAGCCATTCGTCGAGGGCCATCTGCACGGCTCCTGGCGCATCTAGCCAGGGGAGCGATCGCCAAACCCGAGGCCACGTTTGAGAAACCAAATGGGAATGATTAGGCTGCACCAAACTCGCTTTGGAGAATTTCGTCTTGCTCGTCAGCGATGGTCGCAACAACGGTAATGTTGCGAGACACCTCGCCCGGTGAGAGTTCTTCTACCGCGCGGGTCGATGACACCACAATCTGGTCGCCCAAAATGCAAAACCGTGCCTCAAAGGTTTCAGACCAGTTCATTTCTAGCAGCTTGCGCATAAGCGTGGCTTCGTCTTTGGCAGGCAGCTTTAACACGCTCGACCAGACCGTGAGCGTGTCTTCTTCGGTCGTGCCCGTCAGTTGCACAAACACCTCTACCGTGCCGTAGCCAAACTTCCAGACAAAGCCTTCCTCAGTTTTGCTGACCATGGCACTATTTTCATTTTCTAGGCTTGAGATCACCGTCTCAATCACCTCAACGACGCTGGCTACATAGTCTCCATCATCATTTTCCGTGCTGTAATCTATCGTTGTGTCATATTTCATACGTTACTCCAGCAGTGCAAAACAGTTATGGCAGATCTGTGCAGACGGCCAATACCCACTCTATCTATTAAAGCCAAAGACGCAAAAGCTGCAATCTCGCCATCATCAACGTCTGTGAATCTCAAATCGAAAACCCAAAATCGAGAAATGGTATTGGCCTAGAGAATCCTCTCTCCCAACTCCATACTCTAGCTCTTCAGGGATTGTGCCGTCTTCCCATCGTAGGGATTATGTGTCATTTATTTACGTTTACGTCTCATGTGAACCCAAGTCTCTTACCGCGTCGCTTTGGCGATATGGCGATCGCTACGAACCTGTGCCCATATCCGGCAAAGAGGTTGATCGACCGGAATGACGAGGTAATTCGACAGTTATTGCTCTAGCTGTGAAAGGCGGCGATCGCCAAACGACTGCTTTTGGGCTGTCCCAATTTTATGGACAAACCCTTCATGCGAAGCCAGCTAACGTCTGCGTCAAGTGACGGGTGCAGCGATTTGCTAGGCATCAGCTATCCCCCGCGACCTTATCGATAAATGCAAGGTATTGCTGTGCATAGTCGTTCTCTGGAAACTCCTGGAGCAGATCTGCTAGGGTTTCCTTCGCACGGCCAACTTCTCCCTGCGCCGCATAGTTGACTGCGATGTTTAGCAAACCCATTTCCCGATAAGTCCAGGCTGACGGGCTCATGAGAAATACGGCGCGATAGTTGTCGAGCCAGCTGTGGTTGGAGAAGAACTCAACACTCTCTCGAAAATATTGGATGGACTGATCGTAGTTTTTGCGACCTGCTTCCCTAATTCCCAATCGATGCTTTGCCGCAAGAAGTCGCCGACTAGATTGAGAATAGACGATATAGACTAGAGCCGCCGACCCGACTGCGATGACTTTGTTGCCAGGTGGAAAGAGTGGCCAGAAAATGCCAATAAGAAATGCCATCACCGCAAACTGCGGAATTGTCCGCAGCCAAGTCCAATACTGAGTGGTTGGCTGGCGCATATGTTTCTATGATGCTTAACGTTTCTAGTCAGCGATAGCACGGATCTTGGCAACACAGCAAGCGGGGGCTATCCGCTGCACTAGGGTTGTTAGGGAAAACAGGGAGTTAGACCTCGCCCCCAGCTTGAAGCAGTACATTGATAATCGCTTGTGTCTGGCTAGGGTTCATATCCTCAAGATTCTCATCCCAGAAATCATTTTTAGCTTCATACAAAGGCGTATGGCCTTCAAGATCTACTGCATTGACGGGTGCGCCTCTCTCAATCAGCAGTTGGGCAACTTCTAGATTGCGATGAATGGCAGCTCTATGTAGCGGGGTATAGCCTTGACTATCGGCTATGTTGACCTGTGCCCCGTGGTTCAGAAGCAGTGCTGCAACAGCAGGTGCATTAAAACGTGCGGAGTTGTGTAAGGGCGTTTCCCCATTATTATCTTGGGTTGTAATCGCGCTACCATTCGCGATCGCGACCTGGGCTAGCTCTACCGAGTCAGATCCTATCGCTTCTGCTAACAGTGTTGTTGAGCGGCCATTACATTTCATCTCTAAAGGAAGAACCTGACCTTGGGCTCCTTTATTTAATAACCAGGCAATTGTCTCCCTTTTCAAGCGGTCTTCATATCCCCCATGCAAGCAAACAGCGGTTGCTAGAGGGGTCTGTTCAGCACTGTTCCTGGCTTCCAGATCTGCCCCATGCGCCAATAAGATATCACCTACGACTTTACCCCGTAGATAATGCAATGGCGTTTGTCC
Source organism: Elainellaceae cyanobacterium (assembly GCA_049647405.1). Taxonomy (GTDB): domain Bacteria; phylum Cyanobacteriota; class Cyanobacteriia; order CAKZMO01; family CAKZMO01; genus CAKZMO01. The sequence goes on from JBARXP010000336.1 coordinate 12,038, forward strand.
AGTTGTGTCGATAGTATTAGCTTGAATTCCCTGTTTCAGGGCATATTCAGCTAACCCAGGGTGATTAACGCGGGCAGCTAAGTGAAGTAATGTCGTGCTACATATCGCTTTAGTGTCAAGTGCTTCTAGGTTGGCACCACTATCTAAAAGACGATTAACAAAGTCATGGCTGGGATGCTCATTACAGAGTGTTGCCTGTAGTACGCTTCTCCCTTGGCGATCGCGAACATTAACATCTGCCCCACTGTCAATCAATTGTTGGCCTATCGTGTTCGTCCATTCTTCAGAGAAAGCCTGGTATTGATCGGCTAGGCGATGTAACAGTGATTCCCCTTGAGTATTTTGGGCATTAACATCTACTCCATACTGAATAAGTAGATCAAGCATCTCGGGCTGAATGTGATTGGGCCAAGTGATTAGCTGATGCAACAGAGGTTGAGAATTAAAAGGCGTGTTGGGATCGAAGCCCTCTTGCAGATAACCCTCAACAATACTCGTGTTACCTTCATATAGTGCTTCCAAGAAACTCTCTGTTTCCAAGAAACTCTCTGCTTCCAAGAAATCCTCTGCTTCCAAGAAGTTCTCTCGGCGGGTTTCTGTGTGGTGAAAGTGATAAAGTCCTCCCACTGTAGTAGCAATGAAACCTACACTTAAAAGCCATTTCCAGACTCTAGCGTGACTCATAGTCAGCCCCCACGTCACTTGCTTGATATCTCACTTACAGTCTATTGAGGCAGTTGTTCCAAAAGGGTTCTACAGCGTTATTGACTGCTATTTCGGATCGATAGGGCGACACTGTTGATTCTTAGGGCGTGTCATCAACTGAGCCAGATGACCGTCGCGGCCAGATAGATCGCCCCAAAAAAACTATCGGCTGAGTAGCAAGAGTTGCATTGAGGAACGAGCCCTACAAGATTGGCGATCGCACTCCTGCAAGTCTAAGCAGGCAACTTTCATATCGCATCTCGCTTGAGGTCATTATTGGCCACTCTTCCAATTCAACACGTAACGTTCCTGTTCTGGCGTTTCTGGCGATTGGCGGAAGGCTGACTTGGGGCATTGCCGCCAAAGTTCGCGCAGTTGGATCAACGCCGCTTCCCCTCCTCCTCTATGTCTGGCTAACCAGCATCCAATGATGACCCCCGTTCGCCCCACGCCGCCCCAGCAATGGACGTAAACCTTTTGGTTATATTCGATGCGGTGATCAATGGCGTCAAGAATCGCTTGGGTTGTCTCGGCAGACTTGGGTATTGACACATCCCGGATTGGAAAGCGCTGGTGGGATGCGGTACGGATCAAGCTGGAATAGGGAAGCAAACCCTCATGTTCTTCTGTTAAATCGATGAACGCTGTCACTCCAGAACCAAGCAGGGCATCGATCTTTTCTTGCGATGACTGTTCATCTATATTCCTTGGGTATTCCCCGGCAAGCAGTTTGTCAGGAACGACGCAGTAACAATGTTTTATCGGTTGATTTTGCATGGGTATGGCTGAACGGTGGAGTTGAATAGCACCGCCGCTTTAACGTCGTCGGCTCTGCCAAAAGTCGAGTTGCGATCGCATCTTGTTGATCGGGTGAGAGTTTTGGGATTTGGGCGATCGCCACAATGCCACTCTACAAAAAGTATCGCCCCAGCATTAAAAATAAGGCGATCGCTCTAGCAAGGGCATTGAATTTCTAGGTTTTGTTTCTCAAGTAAGTCGAGGATGGCGATCGCACTGCCCCATCGATAACTTAAGGCAGTCTAACGGCTAAGTTGAGCGGCGGCTAGCATCCTTTGCATTCTCACCAGTACCTTTTAACTGTCCGCTCCAACGTGTTGTTAGACCACGCTTCCCCGATAAATTCACAACTTTTCTGCCGCTCTCAGCTTGTTGCTTTTGCAGATCAGAAAAAAGCGCTTTCAAGTTATGGTCAAACTTTCGTGAATACTCTTCACGAATTCTATGAATTTCTTCCACAATTGCATCTTGATACATAATTAATCTCCGAGCAGTTCATAGGATGTACAAAGAATTGGTAACTCATATCCAGAATCAAGGCTGATCTCTGCCAATTTTCTTTGGATTTGAGCATTAGCTATGTGCTTGCAGTTCCATGTGAGCAGATAATCCATCCCATGAATAGTTGCAGCTGCGATTCGCTCAGGCATCAACGCACTTTGCCGTCTAACGCCTCGTTAAGAGGCAAATAATATGTTGGCTAAAATAAGCGACGCAGGAGCAAAAACCAACTGTTATTTGTCCTGCTTTAACGACTTGTTATGTTTTTTGTAACTTCTTAGCCACGACAAAATAGCTAGATGCGTCTTTGTATATCTCTTCAGATTCAACCGCTTGAAACCCGCCTGCCTCTAATAAGATTTCTACCTCAGAGCCTGTGACTCTTCTTATAGGAATGGGAATTAGTCCAAGTTTACACAAGACCCGCACCAGCTGGATTTGAAGATTAACTAAAAATGACATCTTTTGACGTAAGCAAGGTGTTACAGAAATGAACAAACCTTCTGGCTTTAGCAATTCATTTATTCGCAGTACTACATCCTGTGGGCTAGGGACTGTATGTAACATGTTAAAAGCTAGAATGACATCATATGATTCTTTAGCAAATTCGCTATCAAAAATATCTGTTTGCTCGAAGATTACGTTCTCTACTTTCGCAGCCGCTGCTTTCTCCCTTGCTATTTCAATCATTTTCGATGATATATCAATAGCGTGAACCTCTTTAACCTGACAGGAAAATTGGCACGTTGCGGTTCCTGTCCCACACCCATAATCGAGAACTGTATCGCTACCTTTGAGGAATTTTTTGGTATTTTCTCTAGATTTACTATGAATGTACTCAAATCGCTCTTCGGTCTTGTCGTAGTTTTTAGATGCTCCATCCCAAAACTCTTCCAGTTTACTCATTCTCTATACCTTTGTGGGAGAAACATAACGGCTCAAATCAGCGGCGGCAGACAGACTTGAACTCAGCACCAGCAGATCTCAACCGTCCGCCTGCATTTGAATTCTTAGCTGTTGCTCCTTAAAGGGATTGATGATCTCACTTACCTCTGGTAAATCAGCTAACTCTAGCAACTCGTTTCTATCCTGGTTATCCAACCAAATTAAGAAGCCCCGATCAACCACATTTAACTTAATATTAGTTTGGTCATAATCTAAAATAATTGGTTTAATATCTTTCTTGACTTGAAGTGAAGCAGCAGATTGAAGAGCCTGTGTTACATTGCCAACATTAAGCTCCTTCTTCATAGGATGATTTGCTTGTAATATCTTTCGGATTTCAGATAATCTTAAACCTTCTTCTAAATGCTCAACGTCACTCATTAGAATTGGCAGTAACAGCCATTTATACATTTCTAGAGTGGTATCTTGAAAACCAGCAGAAAATTGAGAAATAAAGGAGACATAACGACCTTTTTGCTCCTCAACTACTGCCTTAATAAATGTCTTTGTATTTCTTTCTTCACCAATTTCTTTCTTGTTTTTTTGAGTTTCATGAATATTGTTGAATTTACAGCATTTATAGCAAACTTCTTGTACAAAATAAACGCTTTCAAAGCACTCATTCAATAGCGCGATCTTAAAATTATTGTCAAATTTAATATTTAATAAACTTTCACCACTACTGATTACTTCTTCAAGTTCTTCTTTTTTCCATTTGTCTGCATTGATAGCTACAACACGACCCGTTAAATCCCCGTTATAGACAGTCAATCTGCCTTCCTCAAGCCAGACACCGACTATCATAAAGCAAAGATCTGATTTTTCATGAAATGCTTTGAGAGCAACAGAAAAATCTTTTTGGGTATCTATATTTAGATAGTGAAAGTCTTCTAAAACAATAATTCTTTTGAATTTATCTAATGCTCTAATAATATCATTTACATCTTCAGGATCTAGTTCAAGAGGCTGCTTAGTAACAGAATTACTTCTTTCATCTTCTTTTTCAGCATCTACTTCCATGCCAGATCCCCAAACTTTAGCTGTTAGTTTGGCAAGGATTCGATTTTTACCAGTAACAGTCCGAGTTGCTGATTGGGTGACTTCGTAACCGGCTTGTTTCAATGTTGCAGCATGAAGTTCTGCAAGTGACCATTTATTGGAACATTGAACTACAATGTAGTCGTTTTCCTGAAGACAATGCTTTCTAAGAGAAGTTTTACCTTGCTTTGAACTGCCATAAATGACTAAATGTTTATCTCGTGTAAGGTTCTCTACAAGAGACGCATCTACATCTTGTCTCGTCACATAATTTAGAGGCAAGTTCCGACTAATGCCAAAAACTTCAGATGTTTTATATTGCTTGGGAAATATCACAGTAAGCCTCTTTTAATACTATTAGAAACAATGCAGTGCATAGTTCAATCTAACTGAGCCGTTCCATAAATGTCTAGGTCTGTTAGTAAGATAGCCTTAGTAATTACCTCTAACTCAATACAGTCAACATATGCAGCCTTCGTTAAACGAAGTCAGCTAACTATTGATTGGATAGAACTGTTCCGCATAACACCCCGAATCAGGTGGTTAGGTGGAAGATTTTCTGCCTAACTACCCGAATCAGGTGGTTAGGTGGAAATACGTCAGCATAACGCCCCTATTTGGGTGATTAGGCTGACGAGTTGAGTACAGTCACCCCTCCTGTGAGTGCTTCGGATTGCTTAGGATGTGTTGCCCATCTTGCTTGGTATACTACCCAATGCAATCTGAATTTCGCCCCAAGAAACTTTTGGAACAAGTCCGTGACGCAATTCAGATGAAGCACGATTTCTATCGCACAGAACAAACCTATGTACAGTTTTAACGCACCATTTCATGCTTTTTGTCGTTCAGCTTAAGGCACGTCACGACGCACCCCATGAGATCACTCCCGACTCCTGACTCCTGACTTCTCTTTTCTTCTACGGTTGACTCAGAACGATGGAATGCGTATGCTTTTTCATTAAGCTGTCCCGTCGATAGCTTGTTCAGAACTCAAGAACTTGGCACCATCTGCGAGTGTTGGAGCACCCACAGATGGCTAACCCACCGCGACTGAAAGAGCCAGTCGGGGGGCTAACGGTTCATGGTAAACCGTGGCTACCTCGAATTGCACACAATTGCGGGGTAGCTGAGGGACTGAGTTCTGGTTTCTTCCTGTTGTTTACCCTCAAAAAAAAGGAACCAGAACCTCATGTTTCAATCCCATTCGGGCGCATTTGCGTCCACAGATTCATATGGCAATTTTCCGTCTCGCTCCCAATCGAGTCCGCACAATGAGGCTGTGCGCCACTTGCTCTACGGTTCGCCCAAAGCCATTCAGATCGTGATCAAGACCCTGCATCGACTGGGCTATGCCGAGCCAAACGAGTGGAGCCGACCCATGCCCACCGAGCGCCCTGGCGAGATGATGTGCATTCTCACCAAAACCGTTCAGGTTGAGTAAGTTTTAGTCTCGCGGGGTGGGTGCATCGTCGTGCTCACCCGGCGGGGCGGCATTCATCGCCGATCTACTTTAACGGCCTTGTTGCCCATAGCCCACCATTTATTTGTTGGCGTTGCCGCAATCAACGTGAAGCCTTTCGGGACAAACCAAGTCACATCAGACGTGACTTTACATGCTGGCTTGGCGATCGCCCCCATCTGCAAAACCGCAGATGACTTCGGCCAAACTTAGATTTGGGGTAGTCCGGGCGATCGCCTCTAGCTTGCGAAGATAGGGTTTGTAGGCCGTCTTCTAAATGGACTGGGTCGATGCTGGCTTTTCGAGATGGGTTTGGGTGATGAAGTGGTGATGAAATGCCTCAATTTTTTGAGGAATATTCATTTGGATGATGGTGGGGAAGACGTGGGCATGACGTGAATGCAGCATGTTAGACGAGAGGATATCGAAATCAGAAGAAATTGCGTCAAAGATATTACAGACCATTAAGACGACACGCGAGACAATCTTAAAGAAGACATTAAAATTAGGCTCACCGCCTTAGAATGTTAATGGGAAATTTGAGCATCTACCCTGCCCATCTGAGGGTGATTCTGAAAGTGACATGCCATCCTGAGATCAGCCTTGAGACAAGGAAATCTTATTGTTAAGATAAGTAAAACATATAAAACGGGCGAGGAAAGCTAGTGGTGACTACAGGTCGTGTTGGAGTTTTATTGTTGAATTTGGGTGGGCCAGAGCAGTTGGAAGACGTTCAGCCTTTCTTGTTCAACCTGTTCTCCGACCCAGAGATCATTCGATTGCCCGTCTCCTGGTTGCAGCGCCCCCTAGCATGGCTGATTTCCTCGACTCGGGCTAAAAAATCTCAAGAAAATTATAAGCAAATTGGTGGCGGCTCTCCCCTGCGCCGAATCACCGAAGAGCAGGCGCAGGCGATGCAAGAAGTGCTGCGCAACCGAGGGCGTGACGTTCAGATTTACATCGGGATGCGCTACTGGTATCCCTTTACGGAAGAGGCGATCGCCCGCATCAAGCGCGACAAGATTGAACACCTCGTCATTTTGCCGCTCTATCCGCAGTTTTCGATTAGCACCAGTGGCTCAAGTTTTCGCCTACTTGAGAAAATGTGGCAAGACGATCCGTCGCTCAATGCGATTGAACATACGGTGATTCCATCTTGGTACGATCGCCCCGGCTACCTAGAGGCCATGTCTCAGCTCATTGCACAACAGCTTGACCAGCTCGATGAGCCTGACAATGCCCACATTTTCTTCAGTGCCCACGGCGTTCCGGTCAGTTATGTCGAAGAGGCAGGTGATCCATACCAGCGCGAAATTGAGGGCTGCGTCGAGCTGATCATGGGCAAGCTAAATCGTTCGAATGACCATACGCTGGCTTATCAGAGCCGGGTTGGGCCTGTGGAGTGGCTGAAGCCTTACACTGAAGATGCCATTGTTGGGCTGGCTGAGAAAGGCATTGATACCCTTGTTGTGGTGCCGATTAGTTTTGTGTCTGAGCACATCGAAACACTCCAAGAAATTGATATGGAGTATCGCGAGATCGCAGAAGAAGCAGGAATCCACAGCTTCCATCGGGTGCCAGCTCTCAATACCCACCCTGTCTTTATCGCAGGGTTGGCCGACATGGTGATGGATGCGATTAATGCTGAGCCTTACCGATTGTCGGAAGTGACAGCACTGCCCGAAAAGACGAAGATGTATCCCCAAGAAAAGTGGGAATGGGGTCTGACCACTGCCGCAGAAGTTTGGAACGGTCGCTTAGCCATGCTTGGCTTTATTGCTATCATTGTTGAGCTCATCAGCGGGCAAGGGCCGCTACACTTTGTTGGGTTGCTCTAGCGTCTTGTCTGCTCAGGTGACGACTAACCTGCTTGCACAGCTCGAATGAATTCTTCAGAGAAAACGGTTTACCACGACAGCCTGTTCGATCAGTTGTTTATTCGGCTCTTTAGCCGCAAAATGGCGATCGCCCTTGGTAAGGGAACTCAGCACAAAGGCTACGACGGGTTCGTCGATTTATCAAAACAAATTATGCAGGGGCGCAATGCTCAGCAACAGCAAGACACGGTAGCGGTGGTGCTGAAGTCTTTGGTGCCTGCGCCAGTGCTCTATCTGATCCGCACGCTTTTTTCTCCGACACAGCTCGTTTGCGAACTCAATGCCTGGTTTGCTGCGCTGCTATTTGAGTGGTTGGTGGGGCCTTGTGAAGTCAAGACCGTTGAAGTGAAGACAGCAAACGGTGCAACGCGAGTGCAAAACAGTGGCGTTCAGATTAAGAAGTGCCGTTATCTGGATGAGTCTCGCTGTGTCGGCATGTGCGTCAATATGTGCAAGCTCCCCACCCAAAACTTTTTTACCCAGGAGTTTGGCATTCCCCTGACGATGACGCCCAATTTTGAGGATTTGAGCTGCGAGATGGCGTTTGGGCAACAGCCGATTCCGCTAGAGCAAGAGCAAAGCTATCAGCAGCCCTGTCTGGTCGATGAGTGCGACATGGCACGACCCAACGCGCCAGCCTGCCCAAAAGTTAGAGATTATCCATAAGGCGATCGCGCTCCTGGTGCTATCCCAGCAATTGATCAACCGTGAATTGAATGTCGGTAAATGCCTGAAACGCGATCGCCTGCCCTCTGCGAAATGTCTGTAACTGCTGATAGCCTGATACATCGGGTTCGCGATAGGTCTGTACCGCCTCAGCATTGAGATCAATCATCCAAACCTCAGCGATATTGTTTTGAGCGTAAAGCGGCACTTTCACCGTGCGATCAAACTCAAGGGTGGTGTCCGAAACTTCAATCAATGCAAAGACATCGCTGGGTTGAGGATGGCCATTGGCATAGAAGTCAGACCGTCGCTGCAAAATGGCAAAGTCAGGCTGTGGTTCAGACTTTGTGCTTAATTGGATGGGGTTTTGCACTCGCACGATCGCCCTGCTTCCTAATTCCCTGACCAGCAATTCATTGACGCGATCCACACAGGCAGCATGTTGTCTACCAATCGGCGACATTTCAATAATTTCTCCTTGAAGTAGCTCAACGCGATCGCCATCGGTCAGAATGCCAGACTCCATCATCTGGTGGAATTGCCCCACCGTGAATTTCTTTCGTAGGATTTGAACGGTCATTGTGCTGTTCTCATGGAAAAAGGGCGATCGCCATCTAAACTCCACGTCACCACGGTGTCACCACGGTGTCACCACGGTAATGGACTGCCATCCCAGGAGAAAAAACTGCCGTTATCTTTGGGCGTCAAATTCTGGATAATCTCCATCAACTGCGACACGGTGCGCTCTACGGGAAACAGTTTTTCGGCAGGAACATTTCGCTGAAACGGCTTCGAAAGTCGCGTATCGGTTGTCCCTGGATGGAGCATTGTAATAATCGTTTTAGGACAGCGACGGCTGTATTCAATCGAGGTTGTTTTCATCAGCATGTTGAGTGCTGCCTTAGATGCGCGGTAGCCGTACCAGCCGCCGAGATGGTTGTCTTCGATGCTGCCAATTTTGGCAGAAACCGTGGCAAAAACGCTGCGATCGCCATGCTTAAACAGCGGCATTAAATGTTTGGCGAGCAGCACCGCCCCGATGCTATTCACCTGAAAGTAGCGCATGAGCTGATCGGCATTAATCTGGCGCAGGCTTTTTTCGGGCTGCAACTCTCCCTCATGGAGAATGCCCACACAGTTGACCACGAGATGCAGCTTCGGCACCGCAGCGCTGATTTGGGCGATCGCCCGCACGACCTGTTCTTCATCGGTGATGTCGAGGCTGAGGCACTTTAAGTGAGGATACTCGGCCTCCAGACTGAGAAGATCTGCGGCTGATTCTGGGCTGCGGTAGGTTGCAACAATCGTCTGAATTGAGTCATCGTTGAGCAACGCTCGGGTAAACCCCAGACCAATGCCACTGCTGGCTCCGACGACAAGGGCATGGGTCGGCTGAATCTCAGGGGCGATCGCCATAGGGTTTCTCAACTGGGGTAAACAAAAGAATGACGCTTTCTCAATGTGGTTTCACTCAATGTGGTTTCACTCAATGTGGTTTCACTCACTATGCGTTTTGATCACGGCCATGACTGGTTCAAGCCGCTACTGTTCTGCTGCGGTTTTATTGCCCTGGGGCTTGGGCACCAGCACGGTTAACCCCTTGGGGATGCATTCAACTTCGACCGGAGTGGTACCCACGACTTCGCCATCAACCACAAGCTTTTGGGGCGGGTCGGTCTTCACGACGATGCGCTTTAGCCGAGTATGAACCAGGTTGGGCTGCTCTAGGGGCGTTTTAATAAGAGCTGCGCCAAAGGCTCCAATCATCGAACGAATGGCTTGCAGCTTTGAGTCTGCGGTGACCATCGTGACATCGAGTAAGCCATCGTCGAAAATGACCTGGCCGATCCCTTGAGCCAGCACCGACGTTGGGGGAGCTGCATTGGCAATGGTAATGGCTCCAGCCTGGAGGTGATGAGTTTGCCCCTCGATTTCGGCCTCAACGTCAAAAATTTCCTGCTCATCGAGTTGCTGCCATCCGGCCATGAGGTAGGCGAGCGTACCCCACTGGTCTTTGAGTTCGCGGTTGGCTCGTTCGACCAGCTCAGCTTCAAAGCCGATCCCGGCCAGCAAAATCATCGGCCTATCGTTACACCGAGCCGCATCTACGACACGAGTGTATTGCTCCAAGATAATGCGACAGCAGTTGCGAATCGGCGCAATGGTCGTGGGAATGCCCAAGGCAAGACAGAAAGCATTGGCCGTACCCCGTGGAATGACGCCTAAGGGAATTTCGGTGCCAATGAGGGCTCCTGCCACGGCAGATACGGTGCCATCTCCGCCGGACGCGATGACCACATGGGCTCCACTGGCGATCGCCTCCCGAGCCAGTTCATCAGCATCTTTCTCTATTGTGGTCAGATGCACGGTGAGATTGCAGTGTGGCTCTAACAGTTCACGAACCAGTGCTAAGTCGGCCTCCGTATTTCCATTTCCAGCAACTGGATTGAAGATCAGATGGATGCTGTTTAACTGGGCTAGCCCTGAGAGAATAAACTCGCTGGTGCTGAGGTTGAGCGCCAAGGGAATGTTGTGAATTTGGCAGCTTCGTAAGATGGTTTCCAATCCCGGTTCGATCGGGGTGAGTGGAGCCGGATCGACTAGAAAGATCACGGCTATCACATTGCCAGACACGACTTCAGCGGCGATTTGAATGTCGCCTCCTTTGGCTCCAGTCATTAAGACCTCGATATCGAAGCCCGTGGCCTGACGCACAATTTGCCCAGTTTGTTCGGTAGCAATGAGACGATATCGCGAAAAGACTGGAACATATCGCTGAACGAAGGCCAGAAGCTTTTCTTTCTGGCTATCGTGAGCGATGAGAGCAATGGTATTCGCCATGTTTCGATTTTGGGTCTAGATAGAGATTGGGGAGAGTCATCAACGGTTTTGGGTCTTCGGTCGGGTGCAGATTGAGGGCAATGAAGATGGAAGCCCATTCCCTGGTTGGCGATGCCTGAATGGGCAAGAATGGGCAACTGGAATTCGAGAACCCATGTGCCATTATCAGAATTCTATCGGTTGTTGCTGCCGAGATTTGGATGTGGCAACACAAAAAACGGATTGAAACAAAATTGTTTCGAGTCAAACAGGTCTGTTCAGCAATGCTCAGTTTGGCGAGTTGACCATCTGGCTACGCTTCCGACCCGCCCGCGAATAAATTGCGGGCTAATCAGTGAAAGCCCCGTTGGGGCTAAGAACCGTCGGCTATCAGTCCCGAAGGGACTTGATCATTTGTAGCCCGCAATTTATTTGCGGGTGTTGTGGCGTAACCATAATGAGAATTGCTGGGTCTGTTCAGCAATGCTTGATACGAAGTTATCAAATGCCCACTGACGCGGGCGATCGCCCATCTCAAGGCTCGGATTCCGATGTTTTATTGCCCCAAATTAAAAAAAGATCGGTATTCTTAAAGAAATATAAAAGTTATACACAAATCATAATAACTGCCATGATGAGTCTGGCCTGAGGCTAGATTCGCCTGACTCGCTGATTTAGATTGAGTCAAATCAG
>JBARXP010000337.1:0-12710 GCA_049647405.1 Elainellaceae cyanobacterium
CCTAAGACAGTCGCAGAGGCGATCGCCACAAGTGCTGAAAATAGTCGGAACCCCATGATAGTGCATCCTCTTTCAATGATGTCATCAAGAGTTGCTAGCTCTTAATGACATCACCCAGGGCAAAAAGGGGAAATCTGGATGCGGCTGTTCAGTTATCCAATTGGCGGCGATCGCCTCATATTTTTTCAGAATAGATCACAATAAAAGCACTTCTAAAGCATCAGCAAAACCAAGAATTCTGCCCATATCAGAGCGCATCTATGAAGGGAAGAACGATTATTCCATCGGCAGAGAGTGTTCTAGAGGCACAAGCAGAACAGCTCATGTTTTGGTCGTAAAACGCAACCGCTTCTGTGCCACTACAGCGACTGGCAAAGGATTTTAATAATATTTAGTAATAGCTCGCCCGGTCGTTAAGCTCTTGTTTTGCTAAAACACGGGCAGACAGCATCGGTATTGATTGAATCAGGGCAAGCGGCGATCGCCCTCAATTCTCCCAATCAGATCCATTCAGCACCATTGAGTCACATTGCGTAAATCTTTCAAACAGAGACATTTTCTGTTTTTTATGATATAGATTATACTGACTTACATCTTTATAGATAGATAGAGAGAAAGTCGTTAGCAGGTTAGAGAGAAAATCTATTGAGCTTTGGTTTAAGAAGGGTAAAATCCGCTTCTTGAGCAGGAGTTCGATATTGTCTAAGCCCCCTACTCAAATTCGATTTTGAGACGTTTGGGCTTATCCAAAGCTTGATTAAGAGTTTGAACGGACGTAAAGCTTTTACCCTAGAGTTACCAGGTATAACACCATGGAAATCTTCGCATTTACACAGAATTCAGTCGGCTACGAAGACCCAGGCGCAGAACCCCAACTGCGCTCGTTTGACGAGATCAATCTCGAAATTCCTAAATCGGCAATGATTGGTGCTGCTGGCTTAGCTGCCGCCACTGTAATCATGGGCCACTCTCCTGATGCCCACGCCATTGTCTACCCTGGTGACACATGCGCTGCTGTTGGGCGACTTCAACAAGCTCTCAATAGTGCGGGATTTGCAGCCGGAGCAGTCGATAATGTTTTTGGTTCTCAAACCAAGTCTGCGGTCATGAATTTCCAGCGCCAACAAGGACTGACTGCCGATGGTATTGCAGGTCCGGCAACCGCTAATGCTCTAGGCTTCGAAGTTGAGTCTAGTGCCTTTGATGCAGTCAGCGGTTGTGGCTCTGCACCAATCGGTGGCGGTGGAACGTTTACGGTGACCGCATCGGTGCTTAATGTCCGGGCTCAGCCTTCTCTCTCTAGTATCGTCATTACATCTTTGCCCAGAGGCACGACCGTCAATATTGCGGAAACCTCTGGCGATTGGGCAAGATTGACGGGTCAAACGGGTTGGGTCTCTCGCAGCTATCTCTCTGCGGGTGGCGGCACCACTCCCCCTGTCGGTGGTGGTGGAACCTACACGGTGACCGCATCAGTTCTCAATGTACGGGAAACACCTTCTCTCTCCAGTGGCGTCATTACATCGTTGCCTAGAGGCACGACCGTAAACATTGCGGAAACCTCTGGCGATTGGGCAAGACTGTCTGGTCAAACGGGTTGGGTCTCTCGCAGCTATCTCTCTGCGGGTGGCGACACCACTCCCCCTGTTGGTGGCGGTGGGTCATACACTGTTAAAGCGTCAGCGGTAAATGTTCGGGCAACACCCTCTACCTCCGGTGACGTCATTACAACTCTGTATAACGGGACTTCGGTCAATATTTCTTCTGTTAACTCACAGGGTTGGGCTAAGTTGGCAAACCAAGCGGGTTGGGTTGCTTTCTATCTTCTCGACTAAAGCTTCTTTAATAAAAGCTTTGACTTTGGCTTTAAAAGCACTCATCAAGCGATGAGCTAGCGATAAGAATGCATTGGGGTGCTACGTCAGCACCCCATTTTTGTCTTTCTGGGAGAGCTTAGAGAATTCGTTGCTTATTAGCCACTTTGTAGCCTCGTTTTGTAGGGGCGCTTAGCAGAGTGCCCCTCCAGAGCTGTCCATCTTAACCCAGGGAAATGGGGTTTGGATTGGGGACTATTTCCCAAAAAAGCCACGAATCGGATCAAAAAATCTCTGATCAACCCAGCTCTTATTCCCACCTGCGGCGACAGCTCCAGTGCGGAAGCGGCGTTCAACTTCTGTCGTCGTCATCCCCGGAGTGATATCAGATCGGTAGAGCATTGAAATGATGCTTCTATCTAAATCGGCAAAGGCAGTTGTGTCTGTCCACCACTGATAGAAAATGCTGTCTTGGTAGCGAGAATCTTCTATGTCTCGCATCAGCCCCAGAGACTGGGTGAACTCTTCTCGAATCAGGTGCGATCGCTCGCTTTGAGTGACCCGTGTTGACGTGATAAAAATACGAGACGTGTAGATTTCGTCATTATTACCCCAGCGCGGCCAAGCAAACCCTAACTGTCCATTAGGTGCGTAGGGTTCATATCGTTGAAACTGCTCATAAGGCACGATGTAGACCTCAAAATTGGCAGTTTCACTAGAGGAAGCGCTGAGAAGCTCAATATCAATGCTGTCGGAATCAGCTTCATCAAGCAGCTCATTCAAATCACGAATAACGTCACGAACGGTCGCTTGATCTTGAGAGGTCGGAGAGCCAATGACCCGCACCTTGATATCGCTATTCCATTTACGAACAACACGGCTGTAGCCGCCAAACTCGGTGCCCATGACGATATCCATGAAGAAATCAACTTCTTCCTGACTGTATGCATCAAACCGATTAGGATCTGAACCGACCACAGGCGCTACGGTCAGCTCATCGTCTCTTCGAGATTCAGAAACAGAGACATCATCGGGTTCATTAGGCAAAGCAGGAGCAATGTTTTCTGATGGAGTAGGCGCATTCGCTTGACCCGTGCAGCTTTGCCCTTGACTAAAAACAGTGATCAGGTCGCCCCGCACCCAACCGATCGCCCCAGAGCGAGGAAACTGTACGTTGTACCAGGTGTAGCCGTCGAAGCCTTGAGTTTGATCGAGAACAGAGACGCGATCGCCCACGAGTCCATACCCTCGTAGGGTGCTGGTGGTGGTTGCTTCAGCTCGCAAATTAATCAGGGAACCCGAATTTTGGGCGGTGAGTTGAGCATCGCAGGTTGACGATGATTTAGACTGATCCACCAACTCCTGACTGACCGACGCCGACTTCTGCGTGTTGAGATTGTTTTGAACAGCGTCATACATATCACCGACACTGCCAAACGATGCCGCAGAGGCGATCGCCACCGTAGCCGAGAAAGAAAGGATTCCCACCATTAGCTCCCCTTTAAGTTTCATGCATTAACCAGCTGAGGGGGTACATTACACCTATCCTTTATCGAGGCTTGACTCTGGAATAAAAACCCAAGATGCCTCAAGAAAAGTAGTTTATTTATACTGAAAAGATTTCGCTCATCATAGCAGTGACGATTCAGTTTGCCCCCAGCGTCGCAGTTTTGAGCGTGTTCCCTTTGAGTGGGCGATTTTATCTCAACGTCTCAACTGCACTTGGCATCATCAAACAGAGCAATATGGGGCGCATCCGGAGCCGTTATGCGACAAACGGTAACCGTTGATGCACTTATTTAAGTGTCTACGTTGGTTGACCCCATGAGTCAATCAAACTAGTCAAATTTAACGTTTTTTGCGACTATTCCGAAATCCAGGTTGCCTTTATTGTGAAGGTTTCTGGGTCAGAGGTCTAGTTTTGAGACAAGTTGAAATTTTGGGCTGACGATAGGCCACTTTCGAAGCTGTCAGGAAATTTTTTGGGCTGAAATTGGCTGAAATAAACGCAGGTCGAAAAAACGCCTCCCCATTTAAAGTGCTCAATTTAATTAAGTCCCCAATTTTTGCGAAGGCTAACCCAAATCAAAGGGGTGCATCCCAGTGTTACAGGTTTGCCCTCATCCCCTAACCCCTTCTCCCTAGGGTAGAAGGGGAACCGGAATTTCAAAGTCTCTCTCCCTCATGGAGATGAATCCTTAGGGTGAGGGTTGCTCAAATTGGGGTGTACCCAATCAAAGTCGATTAGATTAGAACAGGTGACCTAAGCCCTAACCTCTCTTTCAAAGCACGTCGAGAATAGACAAGCCTCGTATCAACGCCCCAAACATGCAAGATGACTGGCAACCTATCGAAAAGCTGAACGATAGGTTGTGCCTCTCCTCCCAATTTTCTGCCATCGTGCCTTTCAAGATTAGCTTTAACTCATCAGAAAATTGCTTAAAGCTGAGTAGCTGATTGAGTTTGTTCCAGAATGGGCAATCTAAGCTTGGTATTTGAGCTAGACCGAGGTCAGGTGTTGCTATGTCAAAAAGAGCCGATCGCCACGATAACAACTACGACAATGCGATGAAGCATCCGCAAGGACGACAAAGAGAGTCCATACCTCCTCGTGAAGCAAATCAACTTATCCTGAATCTTCGAGCGCAGAAAAATGAGTTGATGGAGAAAGCTGAAGAGATTGAACAGCAGGCACGACAGAACTATCAACTGTATGTAGAAGAACAAGATCGATATCAATCTACTCTCGTTCTCTACCGCAAGGAAAAAAACCAGGCACAGTCATACATCACCCGCTACGATCAAGAAAAGGTTCGCAATGGTGAGCTGTTGATACAGCTCGCAACCACTCAATCTGAACGTGACCAATACATCACCCTCTATCACGATACCCAGTCACAACTGAAATTTGAGCGGCGCTCAAAAGCAGGTATTAAAGGCTGGGAGACTCGCCGTAAGCGCGAAAACGAGCGCCTGAAAAATGAAATCGGTGAAATGACTGTTCTGCTTCGTGATTCTATCTCTCGCCGCGATGTGGCGATCGGCAACTTGGAAGACATTGCCACCCGCATGGATCGGATTCAGAATCTTGTTGACTCTGTAGAAGGTGACTCCAGCGATAATCCGATTAGCCTGGTGCAAAAGTTTAGACGCATCTGGCAGGCCGTTCAAGACATTCTTGCAGAATAGGAAACCATTCTGATGAACGACGACTCAGTGTCCATCGTGCCCGCCTCTCAGAAACAGACCTTGGGCGATCGCATTCGCAACATTACCCGTCAGCTCAGACAAGAAGAAGGCGTGCAAATCAAAGCCACGTCTCGCATCTTAGGAGCCGCTGCCCAACTTACCCAAAATCACGATCGCCTCATAGACGAAGTGGTTGAGATGGTTGAAGAAGACCTTGACCAGACTGCCAAGCCTTCTTTGTTGGAGCCTTACACGGTAGAAAAACTCCAGCAACGGTTCGAGAAGTTCAGTGAGGCCAAAGCTCATTTCAACCTAAAAGCAAGAAGCTGGGATGCTTTAGTCGATAAACTCAACAATCCAATTCCGTCCTCTCCTGCATCAAAATCACCTACAGCAAAATCATCTACAGCAAAACCTTCCTCGTCAGCATCTCAAACCCCAAAACGCACGACCCAGGAAAATAAAGCGCAAGACTTTATTCCTCAGCGACTGGAGAGCATTGAACAGGAGATTCAAATGATGCGAGGAGATATCAACCGAGTCGTTCAGCTCCTAGAGCTATTGGTAGCAAAACTGCCGTAAACGCTCTGCGTCAAATTCTTCTCTTCCAACAGAGATAGCAACGAGCAGATAGATTAAGACAGATATTTTTTGGGGAAGCTGTATGATACGCAGCTTCCCTAAAAAATATTGGTTTTGCATTAGCGCACTGCGTCATAAAACCACGACTTCAGCAATGGCCGAATCACGCGATTGGAGGAATGAAGATCTGAGTCTGTCGGATAATATTCTCTAAGTATCAAGTTCTAAATCTAAAAGTTCTAAATCTGAAAGTTCTAAATCTGAAAGTTCTAAATCTAAAAAAATAGGCTTTCTGTTCTGTCGTTTAGTCGTGCTGCGTCTGCGCATATTTTCTGCGCATCGTTTATTTTTTGTTCGACTATTTCTCGATACGACGACTTATTGTCCACACTTTTGATCCACACTTCTGAATCGTTTAACCTATGCTAAACCGTGAGCGACTGAACGTGCTGCTGCTAGCGTTATGCCAAGCACTATCAGCGACTGGTATGACCATTGTCGTGACCGTGGCCTCCCTCGTCGGCTATAGTCTCGTTACCAACAAAGCCCTTGCAACGTTACCGATCACGGTGATGCAGATTGCAACGATGCTGGCAACGATTCCGGCCTCTCTGCTCATGAAGCAACTAGGGCGGCGGCGGGGGTTTATGTTGGGGTCGCTGCTTGGAATTCTAGGTGCAGGGTTTAGCGTTCAGGGCATTATATCGGCTCAGTTTCCTCTCTTTTGCCTCGGTGTATTTTGTATTGGAGCCTTCAATAGCTTTGCCTGGTACTACCGATTTGCAGCAGCGGATAGTGCGTCTGAATCGTTTCGGCCCCAGGCCATTTCTCTCGTTGTATCGGGGGGAGTGATTGCGGCCATTGTTGGGCCATCGTTAGCGAGCTGGGCAAAAGACGCTTTCTCAACCCATGAGTTTGCAGGCTCCATTGCCGTCATTGTTGGCTTGCAGATTATGGCGATCGCCCTTCTGTCTCGCGTCCACATTCCGCCGATGGCAGACACTCAAATTGAGGGGGCTGAGCGTCCACTGACGGCGATCGCCCGTCAGCCTGTATTTTTGGCAGCGGTGGTGGGCAGCATGTTGGGCTATGGCGTCATGTCTTTAGTGATGACAGCGACCCCTCTCGCCATGACCAATTTTGACCACAGCTTCGAGGCAACGGCCTCGGTCATTCGCTGGCATGTGTTGGGGATGTTTGCCCCTTCTTTTATGACGGGGTTTTTGATTGCCCGATTTGGGGTGCTCAACATTATCCTCGCAGGCATTGCCATCAATAGCTTATGCGTCGCCGTTAACTTCAGCGGCACCGCATTTCCTCACTTTTCCATTGCCTTGCTGCTCTTAGGAATCGGCTGGAACTTTATGTTCATCGGCTCTACGACGTTGCTGACAGAAGTCTATGCACCTGCTGAAAAGTCTAAAGTGCAGGCGGCTCACGACTTTCTCACGTTTAGCTTTGTGGCGCTATGTAGCCTCATGTCGGGGCAGCTGCTTTATTTCTTTAGCTGGAACACCATTAATGCAGTAGGGCTGGGGGGAATGGCGATCGCCCTCGTTGCTAACCTTTGGCTCCGCTATCACCGCCGTCAGATTGCACAACCTCTCACCTGATGCTGGTGCCTGATCAATCGCAATCCAGAATGCGGGGAAATTCCAGGTACATTTAAAACTTGAGATAAAACTTGAGATTGAGAATCCCCGCACAGGATTCTCAACCCTTCTGACCTTTTAAATCCATCAAGCATTGAAGGGTCAGAAGGGTTGAAATTACGCCCAAAGGTACGTTCATGTCGCTCCGCTTTGATACCCCGTCTGATCAGTTTCAACGTTTGCTCAAGCATTTAGATAGGGTTCCGTTGACTCGATTTCTGCCCGTTTTGTGGATCTTGGGCTTAGGCTGGATCGCGTTTCTCTGGAATTTGGGGGCGCTGCACTTAGTCGATGAGACAGAGCCGCTGTTTACAGAAGCCGCTCGCCAAATGACCGTGACGGGAGATTGGCTCACCCCCTATTTCAACGGCGAAACTCGATTCGACAAGCCCCCGCTCATTTATTGGCTGATGGCGATCGCCTATCAAACCTTTGGAGTGAATGAGTTTGCGGCTCGGCTACCGTCAGCCCTATCGGCGATCGCCCTGACAGCAATGGGCTTTTATACCCTGCGACAGTTTGGGTTTCCGATTCCGGCTGCGGTATCTGCCCAGAACGAGAATCCAGAACCAGATCCTGCGATGCAGAAGGATACAGATCTGGCTGCTGAAAAAACGACGGTAGCCACGGATCAATTTGAAGGTCATGGCTCGAAATCGCATGGCTCTCAATCACAAGCTTTGGGGTCGCGCACGACGATGCAGCTTCGCCTCTCCGCCTGGATTGGGGCAGGGGCGATCGCCGTCAATGTCCAAACCATTGCTTGGGCTAGGGTCGGGGTGTCTGACATGCTGCTGTCGGGCTGCATGGGCACGGCCTTGATGGCGTTTTTTTGCGGCTACGCCCAACCCCATCAGCGGGGACGACAAACGGCCTGGTACGTTGCGTTTTACATTTTGATGGCGCTGGCCGTTTTGACAAAAGGCCCGGTGGGCATTGTGATTCCGGGCCTAATCATCGGTGCGTTTTTGCTGTACTGCGGCAATCTTTGGACGGTGCTGCGAGAAATGCGATTGCTGCTTGGTGGCCTGATATTTTTAGGCATGACGCTGCCCTGGTATGTGCTGATCATTCGTGAGCATGGGCAGACCTACATCAACAATTTCTTCGGCTATCACAACCTTGAGCGCTTTACTCACGTGGTCAATAATCATTCTGCGCCCTGGTACTTCTATGGTCTGGTGGTGCTGATTGGGTTCATTCCCTGGTCAAGCTTTTTGCCCGTGGCGATCGCCCGACTCCGATTTTGGCGACGACAGCACTGGCAGCACCAAGCGCGATCGGCTCAGTTAGGCATCTTTGCCTTCATTTGGTTTGCCGTTATCTTCCTGTTTTTCAGCATTTCAGTCACCAAACTACCGAGCTACACCATTCCTCTGTTGCCCGCAGCGGGCATCTTAGTGGCGCTGCTCTGGAGTGAGCAAATGACCCGTCCTGTGCCGTCCCGTGGGCTTCAAATCAGCGGTGTGGTGACTGTGGGGCTGTGGCTTGCTGTTGCTGGAGCCACTGCCTATGGCGCAAACTGGATGGAGGGCGATCCGGCGACGCCAAACTTGGCTGCTGCCGTGCGTCAGTCATCGGTGTTGCCGATCGGTGCGGCGATTTGGGGAGCGACAGCACTCACCGCCGCTGTCTGGAGTTGGCGACGACGCAGTCAATGGCTATGGCTGATTAACCTCGTGGGATTCACCACGTTTTTTGTCTTGACCCTGATGCCGTTGCTAAAGATGACTGACAGCCAGCGGCAAGAGCCGCTCTACCAGCTTTCACAAACGATTGTGCAGGCCCAGGCTCCTGACGAAGAGATTCTCATGGTGGGCTTTAAAAAGCCCAGCGTCGTGTTTTACACAGAGCAACCCGTCACGTTTATCTATAGCCCCAACGAGGCGATCGCCCACTTGCGCGACACCTTAGAAAACACGCCTGAACTGACCTCGGCTCTCATGCTCGGAACCACCGATATCCTAGAAGAGTCGCGGCTCAAACCTCGTCAATATGAGGTCGTTGATGAAGCAGGAGTTTATCGCTTAATCCGGATTAATCTCCAGCGAATACGAAGAAAACAAAGGAATTCAGCCGTGTTAAATCTGGATTCTATCTATTCTTTAGTTCCTGCTTCGGGTCGCTTACCATGATTCAGCTAGAGTTTTCATCTCCACCCTCAACACCTCAAAACAACATGCGCGATAGTATCGAACGCCTTCAGCAAAATCTGAGCCGCACCATTGTAGGAAAAGAAAGTGCGATTCGTCTTGTTCTTGCGGCGCTATTTTCTGGTGGACATGTATTGCTAGAAGACGTGCCCGGAGTAGGAAAGACGCTATTGGCAAAATCGCTTGCTCGCTCACTCGCAGGAGAGTTTAAGCGGGTGCAGTGTACGCCTGACCTGCTGCCCAGCGATGTCACAGGCACCAATATTTGGAATCCTCAGTCAGGCGAATTTGAGTTTTTGGCAGGGCCAGCGTTTGGCAATATTTTACTTGCAGACGAAATTAACCGAGCCACCCCTCGGACTCAATCGGCACTGCTAGAGGTGATGGAAGAAAGGCAAGTCACTCTAGATGGGGTCTCGCGTCCGGTGCCTGATCCGTTTTTTGTCATCGCCACCCAAAACCCGGTGGAATACCAGGGCACGTTTCCCCTACCCGAAGCCCAAATGGATCGGTTTGCGCTTTCGCTTAGCTTGGGCTACCCCAGTGAAGATGAAGAACTCAAGATGCTGCAACGATTGCAGGGTCGTGTGACGCCCGAAGCGTTGGAAGCCTGCATTTCTCTCGACGAAGTGAGAGCGCTGCGTCAAAAATGCGCTGATGTTGCCGTTGAAGCCCCGCTGCAACAGTATATTCTCGATTTAGTTCGAGCTACCCGTCAAGACGAGGCAGTGAGGCTGGGAGCTAGCCCCAGAGGCACCGTTTCCCTCTATCGCAGTGCCCAGGCGATCGCCTTCCTCGAAGGGCGTGAGTACGCGATTCCTGATGATGTAAAGTTTCTGGCTCCCCATGTCTTAGCCCACCGCATCATCCCGAGCGGCAGTCAGAAAGGAACTGATATCGTTGAAAATTTGCTAAAAACGGTAAAAATTCCCTAACTGATTCGTAAGCTTATTCGCACACTCTTCCGTAATCTTGCGATAGTTTTCTCTGTCTTTTTTCTGGATGCTAAGACACAAGTCTGAAAGACATCCCAGCCCTTGCTATTCGCTAATACCGCAAGGCGCTGGATTACCCATCAGAGAATGCATCTCAGGAAAAAACTTACTATGCAGAGACATCGGGAATGGAATCCGCTCGACAGGTTTGGTGTGCGAAAACTGGCTCAACGCCTTACCCCATTACGCAAGGTTCGGCCTCATCATCTCAAGAAAGCGACTATCGCATCAGCTCCATCCGCATCAGGATTTTCGATGCTAGAGATGATTACGGTTATGGCGATCGCAGGTATAGTTTTGGCGATCGCCGCTCCAGGGTGGATTTCGTTTCACAATACCTGGCAGCTCAATGCGGCTCAAGATGAGGTTTATCAAGCCTTTCGGCAGGCGCAGTCTGAGGCCAAACGACGCAATCTGCGGTGGCAGGTGAGCTTTCAAAACGTCGATGGGCAAGGACAATATGCCTTACACCCGGTCACGGTGCCGCCCATGCTCGCAACTTGGTCAGAGCTACCCGATGGCGTGCAGCTTGACCCGCGTAGAACAACTCTACGCCCCCAAAATGGCGTGTACAAGCTGCAGTTTAATCACCAAGGGCATGTCAATGGACAATTAGGCCGAGTCAGCCTCATGGGAAGAGAACGGATGCAAACTCGCCGTAGCGTCCTTGCGTCCACCCTAATTGGGGCAGTGCGAAAGGCTAACAACTGAGAGGGGGCGATCGCCAAAAGCCAAGACCTACCCTGACTATCCATCGAAACGGCCAGGGCACGGGCGGTCAGCTAACCGCCCCCTGTATCTCTTGCCTGTATCTCTTGCCTGTATCTCTTGATTGATGAAGCTCAGCGGGTTAATCCCATAACGGGTGCTGTGACTCAGGCCAAGAAAGGGGATCGCTCGAATAGTCTGGAAAAATGAATCGACCGACGACGGCGATCGCGCAACATGTTCCCCAGAGTTAGCCCCAGCATCAAGGATGTGGCGAGCCAGAGGCCAACTGCGATCAGAAGCAAAAAGACTCGTCCGATTTCCCCGCCACCGTGCAGAGAAATAAATTGCACAGATGGCTGCATGATCTTCCACACGACACTTTGCACAAACAAAAGGCTAATCCCATTCACAATCAGCCAAGCATAAGCTTGTTTGACCTGTCGAGCGATGACAAGCCACTGCAAGATGGGAACCATGCCAAAGACGACGAAGGGAAGCAAAACGATGGGAAGCTCTTGTATAACAGGAGCTAAAAAAAGCACAGAAGAAAATCCAAGCACTGTAGCGAGCAGCCACCAGCCCATGTTGTCTAATCGTCGAGCGACTACAAAAGTTTGAACCAGTCCCAAAGATAACCCAAAGACGAGAAAGATGAAGGGTTGCCCCAGGGGCGACACAAAAAAGAACAGCAGACCCCCGAAGATCAGTCGTCCGAGGTTCCAAACAATAGCGAAAAAAGCCACGAGAGCCAATCCGGTTAAGCCATTGGCTAAGAACCATTCGACCGTGATGCCGATGGTGATGCGTTGCTGCTTGGCTAAGGGGAGCGATCGCCGGATTGACCTTGCTCTAATAGCCTTGCGATTGGGCATTTTGCCAGCAGTCAGCGTCGCGTCGGGCGATCCAACGTCTTCTAAAGGTTGCTTGTGAGGAGAATCAATTTGGGCTACGGAAGATTGAGCTGAAGCATGAGAATAAATCCCCTGCTGGGCAGACTGTTCAGATTGAGGAACGCTGCTCAGCGTGACGGTTCCGGCGGGTTGTGAACCCGGAGGAAAAACCAGCACAACCTCCCTTCGCCAGGTTGGGTTGTTTCGATCTTGGTGATCGAAGCCCGGATTTTCGACCCTAGCTTCGACGACCAATTTCTCAAAGTCTGCGATCTGAAGCTGAACAATAGCTTGATGTAGGTAGCGCAGCATTTGAGTCTGGTGAATCAGCGTTGGCGATCGCAACTCGATGCAAAGAGTATCGCCTTGAGCCGCCACGGTGGTGACAATTCCCTGGGGCTCAAGACGCTGATTGATGAGGGTGGCGATCGCCTCTACGTCGCCACTCTTCGCCTGTTCAACGAGAGATGAATTCATAAAAATGGCCGTGACGGGATGAGTCAATGCATATCCGTCTACCTGACTCACCCATCTTAACTAGCCCGACCATGCATGTCATTGACATCCTCACCGTCCTGAAGGAGCGGTGATTCCTCGCCAAGCGACACCATAAAGGAGTCGTCTCTGAATGGGGTTGGCGCTTCAACAAGCATTGCCTCAAAAGGTCTTACGCGCTCTCCACGCCCGTTTTAAGTCTCAGAATGTCCTTCCGCGACTACAAACA
>JBARXP010000338.1:0-13273 GCA_049647405.1 Elainellaceae cyanobacterium
CAGCGCAATCGAATCTTCTCCCCATCAATACTGGCTGCTTCTGCGCAGCGAGTTCCTTTGCCCTGTGGGATGTCCGTCTTCTCCATCAAACGATGCAAGCTACTATGGCCTACCTGCAAGCCCATCAGAGTTTCCACGTTTTGCTCAGCCTGTTGGAATGAGCTTTGGGCGCACAGGCGCAAGCCGCATTTCTCTAGCGCCGGACTCAGCTGTCGCTTGGCTCTGAGTCCCAAGCGCTTTCCTTGCTTTTGGCTCAGCCTGACCTTGCCCAGAGTGCTCTTTACTTGTCGTTGTTTGCCACCCCTGTATTGTCCGCCTGCTGAGAAAAAAACTCTCCGATACGGGGGGCAACCTCTTGTAGCAGTTGCGATCTCACTTCCCATTCGATACTCTCAAAGTCTTCGAGTTTCTCCGGCTCGGTGTGGGCGTACAGAATACGAGCGACTGCCTCCAGGTGTCCCTGCAGTTGAGCTTGTGCCTCGGGCGATAGGTTCTCCATCTCAATCACTCCATGACAGAATGCCCTTATTTTCGCACCTCTAGTTTCGCAAGAGCATCTAAGTACTTCTACTCATGCCCAAACTGGGATGCACCCGCTAGAGCCTGCTCATAACTTTCCAGTGCTTGTTGATATTGCTCTAATTGAAGGTAGACAAGCCCTAGGTTTAATAAAGTTCTAATTTCACTATTGCGATCGCCAATCTTCCGGATAATATCGAGTGCTTGCTCATAGAGATCGATGGCTTCCTGGTATTGACCAAGGTTGCGATAAGCCTCTCCCAAATTGTTCAGTCCAATACCTTCGCCCTGTCTGCTCTCTTGCGGGAAGGCAGCTTGCACGGCAGAATTTCGATACAGTTCCAATGCCTGATCCCAGGACTGCAATGCCTCCTGAAACTGACTTATCTGATACTGCTGAATTCCCAGATAAAGCAGGTGATTCGCTTCTACCAGCAGTGCCGCCGCATCCGTTTCGGTCGTGGTCTGGGCATAGACGAGGGCAGTGGTCAACAGGGGCACGACAGCGGGGGCAATCAGCAACGAGGTTAGCAGAGACAGAAAAGTTCTCATGGTCATCGCTCAGGATTGGTTATCGCATTCATATCGTACATAGTTCACTGCAAAAAACAGCTATGCAGTTTTTTCACAACTCATCCGCCCATCCACAACGAGTCAGAACCATGAATTTGCGATGCTTTAGCCACAGCGCTCTGAAGGATCAAAGTTCGGAGGCTGGCGGTTAAAACCGCGCCTAGTCGTGCAAAGTCGGCCTGCGCCGACTCTTCCCAATCCGCATCGGCGGATTTTGCTTGCGTAGCAGCAGTTTTAACGGCCACCACATAATGTTTTGTCAGATGCAGTTGGTCATCCTCATGAAGTGTCCCCAAATTTATGCTGTTCAAGCCTTAGATAACGCAACCCTGCTGGTTGAATTCACCAATCAAGAACGGAAGACCTACGACATTCGCCCGCTTTTGAATCGCCCCATGTTTGCCCCTCTCAGTTCACCCGCCTTCTTCAAAACCTTCCAAATTGAACCTGGTGGATATGCGATCGTATGGAATGCAGATATCGACCTCAGCGAGTACGAACTGTGGAAAAACGGGGTTCCGGTAAATCAGGCAAACGTGACTTGAGCATTGACCCATCTATCGGACTATCGAAGGGCGATCGCCCCTCTCCACGATTAAAGCGCGATCGCCATAGCCCCTAGAATGAGCACATAACCCAATCGCATGAGGCGGACTCTGGTGATCGCACAAGCATCTCCTCAAACAAAAATCCTTTCGCTTCAAATTCCGAATGACGTTGCCCTCACGGTGACTCCAGCACAGTTTGCTGCTTTAGCTGCTGCAAATCGGGATCTCAGACTTGAACGGACGGCAACTGGACGCCTCATTGTGAATCCACCCACAGGCAGCGAATCAGGCAAGCGGAACTTGAGTCTCAGCACTCAATTGGGGAATTGGTACGAAGCCAATGAAACGTTAGGTGAGGCGTTTGACTCGTCAACCGGATTTGAGTTACCCAATGGTGCCAACCGTTCTCCGGATGCGTCGTGGGTGCGGCGAGAACGATGGGATGCGTTAACCCCTGAGCAAAAAAAGACCTTTGCGCCGCTCTGTCCTGATTTTGTTGTGGAACTGCGGTCGGAAAGCGATCGCCTCAACGATCTGCGCGCCAAGATGCAGGAATATATAGACAATGGTGCTCAGTTGGGCTGGCTGATTGATCCGAAGCGGCAGCAAGTCGAAATTTATCGTGCGGGTCAAGCCGTTGAAGTGTTGGATAATCCAGGTACATTATCGGGAGAAGCGGTCTTACCGGGTTTTATACTCACCTTGAAGCGCATTTTTACCTAGCGATCGCCTGTTCAACGGAGTCTCTTGCTGCGGCATCATTTTCTGCATCTAGAGCCTCAACAGGCGACAGTTTTGAAGAATCTCTTTTACACTAATCGAAAGGCTTCAAAACAGGCTTAGATAGAGGGATAGATTTTTATTGTTAAGCCTGAATCAGACATTCAGCAGTGGACTCAAGATATAGACATCACGTCATGGTCGATCGCAATTTTGACGATATGAGACGAACGGCAGCACGGTCGATTCGCTTTGCACAATCTTCAGCTCACTGGAAGCTATTGCCGACCTGGTGCTACCTTTCTCTAGGTGCAAATCTTCTGCTTGTGGCTCTTTTAGGATTGTGGGGTTGGCGCGGCAGTCAGGTCACGGCGTCACCTTCTCAATCTCCGTCTCAGCAAACCGATGGCATGGCGATTGCCTCATCAAATTCGACGAGTTTAGACGATGTCGAAGAAGCTGAATCAACCGTCATTGCTGCATCTGACATCACTACGGCGGCGGCGGCTGACCTCGGGCCTCGCCACAAGCTAACCTACAGCGATTGGATTGATATTTTGAGTCGTGAAGCCGACGCTGTCG
This sequence comes from Elainellaceae cyanobacterium, assembly GCA_049647405.1. GTDB lineage: Bacteria > Cyanobacteriota > Cyanobacteriia > CAKZMO01 > CAKZMO01 > CAKZMO01. The sequence goes on from JBARXP010000338.1 coordinate 2,943, forward strand.
CGACCAACCCGCCTGAGCATCTCAGCGTTTTGATGGGCGACTCCATTAGTCTTTGGTTTCCCCACGACTTGCTGCCCCGCAACACGACCTGGCTCAACCAGGGCATCTCGGGTGAAGTTTCGGCGGGGCTGCTGAAGCGATTAAATCTGATTGAAGACACCGATCCCGATGTCATTTTTCTTCTGATCGGCATTAATGATTTAGTGCGAGATGTCAGTGACACGACGCTACTGGCTAATCAGCAGCAGATTGTCCGTGGTCTCAAAGCCATGCACCCTAATGCAGAAATTGTGGTGCAGTCGATTTTGCCCCACGGCGGAGCAGCGGCTACATGGGAAGGGCGCGATCGCCTAGCGGCAATTCCTATCACGCGCATTTTGAATCTCAACGAGCAGCTTCAGGCGATCGCTCGCGAAGAGGGGGTCGAGTTTCTCGACATCTACTCTCTCTTCAGCAATGTCCAGGGCTATCTCCGGATGGAACTCAGCACAGATGGCATCCATCTTAACGATTCGGGTTATCTGGTGTGGGCATCGGCTTTGCAGATCTATCATCAGGTCGAGCTGACCCAAGAGTAACGCCCGGTGATTTCTGAGCTATTCCCCGGTGTGGTTCGTGCAGTGTTATCTTTACGGATTGCGGCTAGATATCGCCAGGGAAAATTTAGCCGCAAATTTAGCCTCGAAGCTATAGCTGTTATTTTGTACGAGATTTCATGGCACAACCCGATCAGGGATGGTCGTTAGACAAGCGTGATCCCCAGTTCATTCGATCGCTGTTTCCCCTATGGGATTGGTTTTATACCTACTATTTTCAGGTGCAAAGCGACGGGTGGCACCATGTGCCTGACCGACCTGTGCTGTTTGTGGGCTCCCACAACGGCGGTCTGGCTGTGCCTGACATGCACATGGCGATGTATGACTGGTTTCGGCAGTTTGGCTGCGATCGCCCCACCTATGGGCTGATGCATCCCAATGCGTGGTTAGCTTTCCCAGAGCTGGCAGACATAGCCGCTCGGCTTGGGGCGGTGCGCGCACATCCTCGCATGGCGATCGCCGCTTTCAAGCAGGGAGCCAGCGTGTTGGTTTATCCCGGTGGCGGTCAAGATGCGTTTCGGCCTCATCGCCAGCGCGATCGCATTTACTTTGTCGGTCGTACCGGGTTCATCAAACTCGCTCTCAGGCAGCAGGTGCCGATTGTGCCGATTGTGTCTTGGGGGGCACACGACACGCTGTACGTTATAGACGACTGTTATGAACAGGTGAAACAGCTACACGAGTGGGGAATGCCCTGGTTTAAGGGCATTGATCCAGAGGTGTTTCCCATTTACCTGGGGCTACCGTGGGGGTTGTCGCTGGGGCCATTGCCTAACCTGCCACTGCCGTCTCGGATTCATTTACGAGTAGGCAAGCCCATATATTTCGAACGCTCTGGGCGAGAAGCCGTTCAAGATAAGAATTACGTGAATGCTTGCTACAACACGGTAGTCGAGCAGATGCAGCATGATCTGGATGAACTGGCTACTGTTCATTCAAACTGAATAGAGCAAAACCCAACATCAGCAAGGGCTCTGTTGGATTCTCATGCTTCCGCTCGATAGTTTTAGCCCGATGAGTTCAGATCCAAATCGCTTACAAATTGCTCAATCAGACTATTCCTGATTGGCACGAGCATCGAGAACCGCCGCATAAAACAGCAGCCCTGAGGCTGGAATACTAAACGCCAGGATAATTCCGGTTAGAGTTCCCCCTAGCTCAGGCATTCCAGAAGACAGCTCAAACACGCTGCCAACAGCGGCGATCGCCGCCACACAAGACCCTGCTAAAAAAACGCCGCTTTTTGGTGTCACTGGTTTCGATATGCTCCCTTGATGGTGTGAATCATCCAAAATCTGCTCATCAGTTCAAGTCCAATGCTCTAACAAGTCCAATGCTTTAAAGCGACTCGGTGAGCCATTTGACCTTATTCCATTTGACCTTATTAAGTTCTGGTTTGATCTGAAAAGGACGGAACCTGAATCTGCTTCAATCTAGTTGAATTTAGCCTAGTTGAATTTAGCCTAGTTGAATTTAGCTGATGGGCTGCACTGCATCTACGGCAAAGCCCTGCTTCATTAGCTCTTGATTGAGGGCGATCGCGTTGTCTACCCGATCAACAAACATGACGCCGTTGAGATGATCCATTTCGTGCTGAATCACACGAGAAAGGATGCCATCGGCAACAAGCTTCTGGGGGCGACCATTTTCATCTTTGTAAGTCACCTCAATCACTTTAGGTCGGGTGACATCTAAAAACACTTTCGGAATGCTTAAGCATCCTTCTTGAGTGACGCACAGCTCTTTGCTAGAGCGCTTGATCACAGGATTGATCAGCACAAATGGAGGATTTGCAGCATCTTCTGGATCGCTATCGACGACCAGCATTTGCTTATTGATACCAATTTGAGGGGCTGCAAGACCGATACCATCTTCGGTATACATCGTTTCTAGCATCTCTTTGGCAAGCAGACGAATGTCGTTGTCGATCTTGGTGACTCGCTTGCAGGGCTGACGCAGTACGCGATCGCCCAGATAGTGGAGCTGCAAGGGTGCTTGTTCTAGCTTTTTCTTTTCGACAGTAATTTGAGAAGTTGGAGAAGCCATAAATTCGTGTATGCGGATCGACAAGCGTCAAAAGTGCTGTGAGCGTATTTCTACATCTACTTATCTATATTAAACAATCACGGAGAGGGTATCACACCGCTATTGACAGATTCATCGCACAGATTCTTCTTCTGGATAGAGGACGCGATCGCCATCCGTGATTAGTCTTTAGTCTGGAGCAGCATATAGACACGCAATGCCCAGCCAATATTGGTGCTTTATGTACGGGTCGCTTGAGATATTGGCCGCTTGATCTGGGTATTCGTTCGCTGAAAGGTGATTCAGGAGGTTTCATGGAGCCACTCAATAATTTTTTGCAGCAAGAATTTCTGCGCAATACCGTTGAGACTTACCTCATTACCCTTGGCATTCTTCTGCTCGGATTTATCATTGCACCGATTGTGTGGGCAACGGTAGCGCGATCGCTCAAGCAGTGGGCAACCCAGACGACAACCGATTTAGATGATGCGCTGCTGCGAATATTGAGGCGATCGCTCGTGCCTGTCATTTATCTCGCGACTTTTTATATCGCGCTCAACAATTTGAATCTCCTCGATTCTATCGACCGCATTGTTGACAGCATAAGCATCGTCATCGCCACCGTGTTGGGAATTCGATTGGTCATTTCTTTAGCTGAATATGCCATTCGCCTCTATTGGATCACACATCATCACAGTTCCGAAGGACTTAACCAAAGCTTGAATGCTCTGCTGCCTGCCGTTCGAGCGATCGTCTGGGGATTGGGCATCGTCTTTTTGTTGGATAACCTCGGTTTTGATATCTCTGCTGTCATTGCGGGATTGGGCATCGGCGGCGTTGCTGTTGCCTTAGCATCTCAAGGCATTCTCAAAGACTTGTTTAGCTATTTTTCCATTTTGTTTGATCGCCCCTTTGAACTGGGCGATTTCATCATCGTTGGAGATTACATGGGAGCGGTCGAGCGAGTCGGTATCAAAACCACGCGACTGCGCAGCCTCGGTGGAGAAGAACTGGTCATGCCCAACACAGACCTCACCGGATCGCGCATTCGTAACTACAAGCGGATGCAGCGCCGCCGCATCGTCTTCCACATTGGTGTCACCTATGAAACTGGGCTAACAAAGCTCGAATCGATTTCTGACCTGATTCAAGAAATTATCGTCAACGCTGACAACGCCATTTTTGACCGAGCCCATTTTTTGGAATACGGAGATTTCAGTCTCAATTTTGAAGTGGTCTACTTCGTCACGAGCAACGACTACAACCTTTATATGGATACTCAGCAGACGATTAATCTAGCGCTGAAACGAAGATTTCAAGAACGGGGCATCGACTTTGCTTATCCGACTCAGGTGCAGTATCTCGCGTCGCTCAATGGCGATTCCTTCTCGCTAGAGCAAAACGGTCAGTTTCACGAAGGCAGGCCAGAGATGGCTGGCGTCAAATCGAGAGATTGATTTCTTCTGCCGCCAAAAATACAGCCCAAAAATTAAAGGCAGACTTTACGGCATGTCCGACTACGGCGTATAAACAGCTAGAGGATTGCATAACGTTCCTCAATGATCAGTATCAGTAGAGGGGAAGGGCGATCGCCATGCTAAAGCGGCTGGGACTAGCACTGTTGGGGGCGACTAGCCTGGGAGTCATTGACGTGATCGTGGGGGCAGTGGAGCCGCCAGAGAGTCATTTTCTAGGGGCGGAGGTTTTGAGGAGAGTCTCGCCTGTGGCCTATTCTGCGGCCTATGCCGACCAGCCTGAGGCTGAGAATCCTTCTTCGCTTTCCGTCGTCTATCCGCCGGAGAACCACGAAACCACCGCAGAACAAATTTTCCTGATTGGCACGGCTCCCTCAGACGGCACGGTTATGGTTAACGGTGAGGCGATTGAGCGCAGTCCGGCAGGGCATTTTGCCCCCAGCTTTCCGTTAGCGATGGGCGAGAATCGCTTTACCCTGACCTATGGCGATCAGACCCTGGAGATGCAGGTGCAGCGGGTGTCAATCGCGCCTCCCGTGCCTGAAGGAATCGGCTTTGTCAGCGATCGCCTTTATCCTTCGATCGATATTGCCCGTCAACCTGGAGAACTCATCTGTTTTGAGGCGATCGCCCCCATTGGCGTCGAGACGGCTGTGCGGCTTCGAGATCAGCGAATTGCGCTGATGCCCCAGGCCGATACCGTAGTGCTGCCGCCCAACTCAGCCGTTTTAACTCTGCAAAATCAGCCGCTTGACATTAGTTCCGCAGCTTCTCCCACTCCCGCGACGACTTACCAAGGCTGCGGCAGCTTTGCAGCGCCCGGAAGTTTGGGGACTCCGGTTTACGAACTGCTGGCAAACGGGCAGCGGATCACCCAGGCCGCCGCAGGAACCATAGAGATTCTCTCTCCGACTCAGGTTCAGATTGCAGAAGTGACAGGCTCATACGGAGCCGCCCGAACGGGGCCGAGCACCAATTATTCGCGGCTCACGCCCTTACCCACCGGAACCCAAGCCGCCGTCACCGGACGCGACGACATTTGGTATCGGCTCGACTACGGAGCCTGGATTCGCGATACCGATGTCACGGTGCGTCCGGGTGCAGTGCCGCCGCGATCGCTGATTCGGAGTGTGCGATCGCAGCCTCAGCCCAGCCAGACTGAGGTTTTCTTCCCGCTTCAGGTTCCCGTTCCGGTGAGCGTAGAGCAGGAAAGCGATACCTTTACCCTCATCTTGCACAACACCACAGCTCAGACCGATACGATCTTCATCGGCGATGACCCGCTGATTCGCCGCATGGACTGGACTCAGCCCAATCCTGACGAAATCCGCTATACCTTTCACCTCAAAACCGATCAGCAGTGGGGCTATGACCTCCGCTATGAAGGCACGACGTTGGTGCTGACTCTACGGCACGCTCCAAATCTAAGTCCATCAACGAACCAACCATTGCAAGGAATATCGGTACTGCTTGACCCCGGACACGGCGGCGAAGAGTTGGGCTCACGGGGGCCAACGGGCTATCCCGAAAAAGCGGTCAATCTGGTGGTGTCGCGACTGCTGCGAGATCAACTCATCGCTCGGGGCGCAACGGTTTACATGACTCGGGATGAGGATGTGGCAGTGTCGTTGGGCGATCGCATTGATCTGATCAATCAGCTCGAACCCACGATTGCTCTCAGCATCCACTACAACGCTCTGCCCGACAGCGGCGATGCGGTCAATACCGCAGGGGTCGGCGCATTTTGGTACGACGCCCAGGCCCACGACCTGGCGCTGTTTCTCCACGACTATCTCGTCGAAACGCGCGATCGCCCATCCTACGGCGTATTTTGGAATAACCTGGCCTTGACCCGTCCCTCCATCGCTCCGTCGGTGCTGCTAGAGCTGGGCTTTATGATTAATCCCAACGAGTTTGAGTGGATTGTCGATCCAGAAGAACAGCAAGCCCTGGCGATCGCCCTAGCCGATGGCATCGCCGCATGGATAGAGGGATCTCGCGATTAAGTCGTCATTTATAGCGTGCGATCGCCCCCAATTGTGAACGGTTCATTCTGTTTTGGGAGAAGCCGTGTCAGAATAAAAATAGAAAAGGTTATGAATGTTTGAAATTCCTACATCTTTCTTAGAAAAGATAGATTTTTCTTCTCATTGCCAGTTACTGTGGCTGAGTGAGTTCGCCTTTAAAATTTTGCAATAAGAGTGGTCTTTGAGCTTTGCTATCGCTTTTGAGTCAGATTCGCGAAACGATCCACCACTGGTGCTCTGAGTTTACGCTGCAAACGCGACTGATGGCGGCGGCAACACTCGTCGTCTCACTCTTAATGAGCGGGCTTACTTTTTGGGCGGTCAACACTATTCAGCAAGATACTCGGCTCAACGATACGCGCTTTGGCCGCGATGTTGGGCTATTGCTTGCTGCTAATGTTGCCCCTCTCGTCAGTGACAATAATCGGACAGAACTCGCTCAATTCTCCCATCGGTTCTATGACAGCACCTCCAGCATTCGCTATATGCTTTATGCCGACGAAGATGGAGATATCTTCTTTGGCATTCCCTTTTCAGAAACAGAAGTGCAAAATTCTCTGACGCTCCAGCGTCGAATGCAGCTTCCTGAAAGCTACCAGCGCGATATGGATCAGCCGATGGTGCGGCAGCACATCACCCCAGATGGAGAGGTGACCGATGTCTTTGTGCCGCTAGTTCATAACAATATATATTTGGGCGTCATTGCGATCGGCATTAACCCCAATCCAACCGTGGTCGCCTCGTCTCATCTCACCCGCGATGTTACGACGGCGGTCTTTGTCTCTATCTGGGTCATGGTCATTTTAGGAGCCGTATTTAACGCCCTCACCATTACCCACCCCATTAAAGAGCTGTTGGTCGGGGTCAAAAACATTGCAGCCGGTAATTTTAGACAGCGCATCGACCTGCCTCTAGGCGGAGAACTCGGTGAGCTGATTCTCAACTTCAATGAAATGGCAGAGCGGTTAGAGCGCTACGAAGAGCAAAACATTGAAGAACTAACGGCTGAAAAAGCAAAGCTAGATACTCTCGTCTCGACGATCGCCGATGGTGCCGTGTTGCTAGACTCAGACATGCGAGTCGTGTTGACAAACCCGACGGCTCGTCGCATTCTCCACTGGGAAGACAAGGCGCAAGTGATTGGTGCCAATGTGCTGCACTATCTGCCAGAGTCTATCAAAGTAGAGCTGACTCGCCCGCTTTATCAAATTGCCACAGGACGTTTTTTTAGTACGTCGTCGAAAGACCGTGAAGCAGCCGAGTTTCGCATCACGATGCCAGAACCTGCTAGCCGTACGGTGCGCGTGTTGCTGACAACGGTTCTCGATCAGTCCAAAGAAAATCTCAAGGGCATTGCCATCACCCTGCAAGATATTACTCGTGAGGTCGAGCTAAACGAGGCAAAGAGCCAGTTCATCAGCAATGTTTCTCACGAGTTGAGAACGCCGCTGTTTAATATCAAGTCATTTATCGAAACTCTGCATGAATACGGCGAAGACTTGACTGAAGAAGAGCGGCGAGAGTTTTTGGATACTGCAAATCGGGAAACCGATCGCCTCACCCGTCTGGTCAATGATGTTTTAGACCTCTCTCGCCTAGAGTCAAGCCGCCGCTATCGATTTGAGAACGTTGAGCTGATTCAACCGATTGAGCAGACATTGCGAACCTACCAGCTCAATGCCAGAGACAAAGGCATTGAGCTATTGCATGAGATTCAGCCTGAGTTGCCTGCTGTACTGGGCAACTACGACTTGCTCTTGCAAATTTTTGCAAACCTGGTGGGCAATGCCCTCAAGTTCACCCAGTCTGGTGGGCAGGTTGCGATTCGGGCTTATGTGGTTGAAGAAAAAAATCCCCAGGCTCACAGCCACGTCCGAGTAGAGGTATCAGATACGGGCATTGGCATCGATCCTGATGACCAAAAAGCTATCTTCGATCGGTTCTTTCGTGTAGAAAATCGGGTACATACCCTAGAAGGCACGGGGCTAGGCTTATCCATCGTCCGCAACATTATTGAAAAACATCACAGTATGGTTCACCTGATTAGTGAGGTGGGCGTGGGGACGACGTTTTGGTTTGATCTGGCAATCTATAAGCCGGAAGCGCCGTCATTTGAGGCACTGTTGTCGCTGGACGATGTAGCTAAACCACAGCCTGAGCATCAACTAGAGCCTGTGGATACGAGCGTTGCGAGTCACTCGGCAAATCGCATGATGTTAACGACAGGCAACTCCACCCCAATGCCTGAAGAATTAGAGTAGAGCTTTGGCAACTTATTTTTTGCTTGTGTTATTCAACGTGACCCCCTGCAAGTAGTCTGCTGTGCCTAAATTAGAACAACAGGAAACGCTCTCGGATTCATCTAGTCTGGATTTTAGAATCTCAAACAGCTCGGCTCAAGGGTGGAACCAGGAGCTGCAAGAGTTGCTAAGAGGAGTGGCAGGCAGTTTTTTGTTTGGTATTCCTCTGCTTTATACCGTCGAGGTATGGTCGATTGGGTCATCGGCTGATAGCTCGATGCTTCTTGTCATCTTGGGTGCGACTTTTGTGATGGTATGGCTGCTGACCCAGACAGAAGGGTTTCGGCGCACGTTGAGTCTGCACCCTCTAGAAGCTCTGATGGAGAGTATTGAAGCGTTGGGTCTAGGGGTCGTTTGTGCAGCGATCGCCCTGATTATCCTTCGCCGCATCGATCTCGATACCCCCTTGTCCGAAACCCTAGGCAAGCTGGTGTTTGAAGGGGTGCCATTCTCATTAGGGGTCGCTTTAGCTCGCTCAACTCTGAGTCACCCTCAGCAGCGCGATCGCCGCCGAGTTAGCTCTTCTCGCCGTTTTGCTTCTCCCAGCTCACTGAACCTACGAGACACGCTGGCAGATCTAGACGCCACCTTGATTGGTGCGATCATTATCGCGTTCAGCATTGCTCCCACTGAGGAAGTGCGGCTGCTGTCTGCATCGCTGCCGCCCCTGTGGTTGTTACTCTTAATGGCTACATCGTTGTTTTCGTCCTATGCCATTGTGTTTGCTTCAGGCTTTGGCGATCGGGCAGAGCGACAGCAGCGAGGGCTTTTACTCAGTCCTGTTACAGAAACTCTGATAGCCTACATCGTAGCTCTCGTGACATCGGTGATGATGCTCATCTTTTTTCAACAGTTGACCTTGCATGATCCTTGGCAGGAATGGATCGGCGACGCTGTCGTACTCGCGTTTCCCGCTACGATTGGTGGAGCTGCCGGACGCATTCTCATCTGACACAATGCAGTCTGATCGGCAGTTTTCAAGCAAACGTTCTGAAGCAAAAAATCTCAAGAATAATGCATGTCTCAGAATAATCTGACGGATTCACAGCCGAGTCTTATCGATTCGCAGGCATCTGAGCCTCTCTCAAAACCACGGTCAAGGCGATCGCTGGCAGAGTGGATAACCTTTACAATTGCTGCGTTGATTTTGAGCGCACTCGTTGGGCTGATTATCTATGACTGGCAGGTCAATCAAAGTCGCCCACCCGCTTTTCAGGTAGAAGTGACAGAGTCGGCTCGCGTCACGGATGGTCGCTACTATGTACCTTTTTCAATTCAGAATACGGGAGGGCGGATTGCGAGAACCGTCCAGGTGACCGCAGAGCTGCTCCTAGAAAATGGAGACAATGAGTCAGGCGAGCAGCAAATCGATTTTCTATCTGGCAATGAGCGGAAGTCGGGCAGCTTTGTCTTCAGTCATAATCCCCAGCAGGGAGAACTCCTGATTCGTGTTGCGAGTTATGGCTTGCCTTAACGCGAAGATGAGCTTAATGGCGATCGCCTAAAACTTCAGAGGCTATCATTCCAGAGGCCATCATTCCAGAGGATACTGGTCTTCAGAAAGCGAACTCCATTCCCATGCAGAGCCAGCATAATTTTTGGCCCTGTAGCCCAGATGACTCAGCACCGACACAAACCAAGCAGACCGAATGCCCCCCGTGCAATAGGCAATGATGTCAGAATCTAAGGAAATATTCTGGGATTGGAGAATGTCTTGAATCTCTTGAGGGCTCTTAATCAAGCCATTGTCAGATAGAAGCTGTTTGAAATAAATGTGTACCGCGCCAGGAAGATGTCCGCCTCGCAGTTCGCCATAGGGAGTTTCCCCTTCATATTCCCGAGCTTCTCGCGTATCAACCAGACTGATTTGAGATGACGTTTCAAAGAATTCTTCAGATGAGGCTGCTT
>JBARXP010000339.1:0-4807 GCA_049647405.1 Elainellaceae cyanobacterium
GCTTCCCACTCTAGCGACTCAAGCCGATGCAGATTCTCCTGACCAATAAACGCTCCCAACATTGACCGCAATATCTGCTGCCTGACAGGGTTAAGCCAGAGTTCTACCATGATATTTTCGTTCTTATGCGTCTTAAGCCTATCGCCAGATTTATGAAAGATAAAGTCATTGCTCTGCTGAAAACACTGATCAAAGTCACGTCGATTGTGCTGATGTCAGGGGCGATCGCCCTCGGAGGCGTGACGCTCTACGCTGTGTTGAGCCACCAGTCGGTTCCCTCTATTCCAGCTCCATTGCTGGCTCTAGGCGGGTTTGCCGTTGTCGCGCATCTCCTCGAAGCGATTGTGGCGGCCAATCTTGCTCCCTCGCGCCAAAAGGCTGTGATTCCCTACGCGATCTATACGTTTTTCGTTGGCACCATTGGCTTGCAAGAGCTGTGGATGATTGAGGCTAAGGAAGATTGAGGCCATCTTTCAACGATAAAAGAGTACTGAATCAAGGATCGTGGGAGGATTTTTAGGAAGAAAAGGAATTTAACGCGAAGCATTCAACGCAAGCAGAAACTGCTGAATTTTTTCCCAGGCTCGATCGACGAGATCAGGATCGGTCGCCTCCAGCCACTCGATCGATGGATCTGCCCGAAACCAAGTGCGCTGGCGCTTGGCAAACTGGCGGGTGTGAACGATGGTCTGGGCGATCGCCTCCTCTAGTGAACCGTCTCCGGCTAAATATTGGCGCATTTCTCGATAGCCCAACGTGTCGAGCAAGGGCAAGTCTGTGCCGTGGCGATCGCACAGTCCCGCCACTTCATCAACTAAGCCCTGGGCAACCATATGACGAGTCCGATGCTCTATGCGACGGCTCAGTCCATCTTCTTCAAAACAGTCCACTCCGAGTTGCAGCACGGGGTAGGGCGGCGGCGATTCGCCTTGCTGAGCTGTCATAGGAATGCCCGTGGTGTAGTAAACCTCCAACGCTCGCAGGGTTCGCACTTGGTCATTGGGGTGAATTCTCGCGGCAGAGCCTCGGTCAACTTGCTGAAGAAAGCCATAGCACTGGGGCTGGCCCAATGCTTCGAGCTGCGATCGCAGATCTGCATTGGGCGGCACCCTAGGAATCTTGAGTCCTCGCACAATTGATTTGATGTAGAGTCCGGTGCCTCCCACTAATAGGGGGATTTTCGGGGCGATCGCCACTGGCAATTGGACGGTCGAGTCGATGGCCGCACCGGGCGGCTCCTCCATTGCCGCTAGAGTGAGAGACTTGGACTCAGATGATGTCGGGTCATCTTGCCTATGGCAGCACTGAATCAAGCTCTGCACCTGAGTTTGATAATCTGCCAGCGTCAGGGTGTCAGTCGGTTCGCAGCAGTCAATCATGAAGTGAGGAACCGTCTGCAAATCGGTGGGCGAAGGTTTGGCCGTGCCGATGTCAAATTCACGATAGACCTGGCGGGAGTCAGCACTGATGATCACCGTCTGAAGGCGTTGGGCGATCGCCATAGCTAACCCTGATTTGCCTGCCGCAGTTGGCCCACAAATGACAACCAGGGCAGGAGCAGAGGCAGCCCTGAAGGTTGAACTAAAGACTGAGGAAGTATCCATAGAACATAGACTGCCACAGATAAACGACCGTGGGTAGAACTGCAAGTAGGACTGTGGATAGGACTGTGGGTCGCTCGCTATTCAGGCATCTCTCTTGATGGCCAGTATCGTGATAAATCTTGGGTATGAACTTCGGGCTTCAAATTTGATGCGATCGCTACAACGGTTGATATAGATGCATTGTGCCATTGAAAAAAGATCTCCCCACGACGTTTTATCTAAAAAAATGGGAATCCTGAGGGCACAGTAGAATGGCGCTGAAGATGAAACAGCGTGATCTGTTGAGTCAAAAGTTGTAACGGGTTATCTTGCCAAGACGACGATTCGCATAGATTGTGATCAAACAGATTCTTATTCGACTAAGAATTTTGAGGAGCTAGCAACTACTACATTCTCTAGCACCGATCTCATTGAGATAGTTTTCGCTGATGCAGAAGCCACAGACCGAACGCCTTGATTTACCTCTCAAGCAACTTCTCGACCAGGTTTACGATTTAGTTCAAGTTGTCATGCCCTCTGGCAGGCTGCTCTATGCAAATGATACTTGGCAAAAAGTACTAGGCTACTCAGCCGATGAGGCCCTTGATCTTCATTGGCTCGATGTCGTTCATCCTGAAAGTCGCGATCGCCTCCTTCATACTCTGCAATCCTTGCAGGAAGGTAAAATCGTGCCTCCTGTAGATGTGACACTGATCTCCCGATCAGGACGACTGATTCCAGCATCAGGAATTCTCGACTATCACAACACACCGAGTCAGACCGAGCAAATCTGGTGTTTATGGCAGCCCCAGGAAAGTTCTGCCACAAATCCAGCCCCGCGTATTCCTTTAGAGCAGTTTCATCCAGTTCCGGCTACTCCAAATTTAGGTGCCCAGTTCATAGACACGGGTTCGCTTCTAGAGCATCTGCCCGTGGGTGTCGTGCAAAGAAGCCTAGATGGGCAAATTACGGCAGCGAATACAGCAGCAGCTCACCTTTTTGGATATGACAGCGTCGATGCCTTAATTCAGGCTTCAGTTGCGGCTCATGCCCCTAACGCAGCATCGTTGCATGACGCTAATCCTCATTACGCTAACCCCAAGCACTGGCAATCACTTCTAGTTCAGCTCAAAGACGAGGGCAAGATTTCCCAGATCAAGACTCAGATTCGGCGTTGCAACGACCAATTCCTCTGGGTTTCAGAAAGTGGTCAGCTCGTGTGCGATCGCCACAATACCCCCCTCTACTACGAGGGCATCATCGAAGATATTTCTCGTGAGCAGCGGCTTCATGCCTATCTTGAGCGCACCAATCAAGCCCTTGAAGGTCAGCCACACCTCAATGCAACTCAGACATTGGGAGAGCAAAAACAGGCTCCCACCCCATTGCCACAACACGGTCAACAGGTTGAAGAATTTGTTCGCGAAGCTCGACTGCAAGCCATTTTTGACAATGCTTCGGTTGGCATCGTCACCCTCGATCCCTGTGGTCGAATCCTTGAGGCCAATGCTGCGCTAGAAGCCATGCTGGGCTACAGTCAGCCCGAACTGATGTGCAAAACGCTGTTTCACTTCACGTTGGCTGAAGACCTGACCCAAGATATTGCGAGTTTTCAGTCGCTGATTGACGGCACTCAAGAACAATATTCCATTGAGCGACGGTGTTTGCGCAAAGATGGCGAACATCTCTGGGTCAGGCTCACCACAGCAACCGTGTGTGACGAATCCCGCTATCCTTGTTTGATTTTGGGCATTATCGAGAAGATTTCTGAGCAAAAACAGGCTCAAGCTGCGTTGCACGACAGTAAGATGCAGTTTCAGAGTTTGGTTTCCAATGTGCCGGGGATGATTTTCCGGCTGGCTCAATCGGCAATCGATACGGGTTCTGCCCAGACAAGCCAACGCCAATTTTCATTCTCATATGTCAGTCCTGGGTGCCAAGACATCTTCGAGATGGAAGCCCAAGCCATGATTGATTCTATCGATTCAGTCTTTGAGTGCATTTTCGAAGACGATCTTCAGACATTTCACAGCTCACTGGCGCGATCGGCTCATTCTCTTGCGCCCTGGCTATGGGAAGGTCGTATTCTCCTCAAGTCAGGCGACTTGAAGTGGATTCAGGCCATGGCGCAGCCTCAACGCCGCCCAGACAGCAGCACCCTGTGGGACGGAGTCTTGATGGACATTACATCTCGCAAGCAGGTCGAAGATCGGCTGCGCCTGCTAGAGTCGGTAGTGACCAATGCCAATGATTCGATTCTCATTACTGAGGCCGAGCCCCTGGCAGACCCAGGCCCGCGCATTGTTTATGCCAACCCTGCCTTCACTCAAAATACGGGCTACCAGCTCGATGAAGTTTTAGGAAAAACGCCTCGCCTTTTGCAGGGAGAAAAAACAGATCGGCACGCCATTAAAGCCATCCGTGATGCCTTAATACAATGGACTTCAGTCAAAGTTGAGCTGATTAACTATCGCAAAGATGGCTCAGAATTTTGGGTAGAGATGATCATCGTGCCTATTAACGATGCCTCAGGATGGACGACCCATTGGATGGCTATTCAGCGAGATATTACCGAACGCAAGCACCTCGAAGAAGAGCTTCTCAAAGCACTGGCGAAGGAACGGGATTTGAGTGACCTGAAGTCTCGGTTTATCTCGACCACATCTCACGAATTTCGCACACCACTGACGACCATCATGTCATCTGTTGAAATTCTCCACTACTTTGAGAATTCTCAGGAGGAGGAGAAGGAGCTATTTCAGCAGGTTTATGATTCGATTCAACATATGACTCGACTGTTAGATGATGTGTTGTTCATCGGGCGGGCAGAAGGCGATCGCCTCGAACTAGAAGGTGTTGAGCTAGATCTTGATGCTTTCTGCAAAGATAGCGTCGTCCAGGCTCAGCGGAGTTTTGGGAAAAATCATCTGATCGCGTTTAGTCAAGACGGGACTCCAAGCCCTGCATTTCTTGACTCTAAACTTCTACGACAGATGCTCAACAACCTGCTGTCAAATGCGGTGAAATATTCTGAACCCCATAGCCGCATCGCACTCAATCTCACCTATGGAGAAGACTCTTGTATTTTACAAGTTCAAGATGAGGGAATTGGCATTCCTTTAGACGATCAGGCGAGGCTGTTTGGGTTTTTCCATCGAGGCAGCAATGTTGGTGCGATTCCAGGAACTGGGTTGGGCTTGGCAATTGTAAAGAAAAGTATTGAT
>JBARXP010000340.1:0-1621 GCA_049647405.1 Elainellaceae cyanobacterium
TCCCCCCAGTGTTGAGGTTGCCCCTAACAATCTTGCCTATGTTCTCTTCACGTCTGGCTCAACAGGCAGGCCCAAAGGAGTCCCCGTCACCCATAAAAGCGTCGCGGTTTATATCGATGCTCTGCAAGCCCACTTCCAAACCCAAGCCAGCGACGTGAGCCTTCACACGGCATCCTTTGCCTTCTCTTCATCGGTGCGGCAATTTGTGCAACCACTAGCACGGGGGGCAAAACTGGTCATTGCCAACCGTAGGCAAACCAAAAATCCTGTCGCGTTGCTACAGCTTATTCGCCGAGAGAAAATCACTCTTCTCGACACCCCTCCTCCCCTTTGGGACTATGGGCTTCAAAGCATTGAATCAATACCGTTGCAGGAGCAACAGGAACTTAAACCCACTCATCTACGGCTGATCGCCCTCTCCGGCAGCATCTGGACGTGCCAGCTCTATCAAAAACTGCGCCACTTTTTTGGATCAAGCCTTCAGATTTTCAACGTTTATGGTCAAACAGAAACGATCGGGGCTTGCGTCTTTCCGATACCCCAGGCATTTGACCGAACGGATGGTGTGATGCCTGTTGGCTATCCCTACCCTCACAACCGAGCCTACATTTTGGACGAGCATCAACAGCCCGTACCCGAGGGAACAGTAGGCGAACTCTATATTTCAGGAGCCTCGCTCACGCGGGGTTATCTCAATCGTGACGATCTCACCCGTGAAGCGTTTTTAGCAAATCCATTTGTGGATACGTCTGATGCAGAGGATGCATCGACTCAAACTGAAGAACCGTTTGCTCGCCTCTACAAAACTGGAGACTCTGCACGATTGTTGCCTAACGGCACGATTGAGCTGGTCGGGCGGGTCGATTTTCAAATCAAGCTGCGGGGGATGCGCATCGAACCGGGCGAAATCAAGGCTGCACTGGTCGAGCATGAAGATGTGGGTCAAGCCGTTGTGGTGGCTCGTGATGATTTGCCCAGCGGCAAGGGAATTGTCGCCTATGTCGTGCCGACATCAAATATGACAGATACAGATCCAACCGATCTAGAGGCAAGCGATCGCTCGTCTAGTGACGACCTGACTCAGCTCAAGACCGAGCTGCGCCAAAAAGCTCAATCTGAGCTGCCCGAACATATGGTGCCCAACGTCTTTGTGATGTTAGAGGCTTTGCCCCTCAACCCCAATGGCAAAGTGGATCGGTTAAATTTACCCGCTCCGACTCAAGCAGACATGCGCAGCGCAGAGAACATCATGCCGCCCCAAGATGCTCTGGAATATCAATTAGTTAAGCTGTGGGAGCAAATTCTGGGCGTTAAACCCATCGGCATCACCGATTCATTTTTTGAGCTGGGGGGGCAATCGTTGCTGGCGATGGAACTGGTGACTCAAATTGAGCAGAGATTTCAAAAAAATGTGATGTTACCCGACCTATTGCGATTACCGACGATCGCCCAGTTGGCTCAGTTTATCCGTGAAGACGAAGTCGATCGATGGTCACCATTAGTGCCCCTCAAATCCGAAGGGAGCAAACCTCCTTTCTTCTGCGTCCACGGTATTTGGGGCAACGTTCTTGACATGCAAGAGTTTGCCGAATGTTTAGATCGCGATCAGCCTTACTATGGC
>JBARXP010000341.1:0-11029 GCA_049647405.1 Elainellaceae cyanobacterium
GCTGCGCTCCTGGGCGATTTCGATATTTCGCAAAGCCGGACATCCCTCCCTCACAAAAGCGATACGCGGGTTCCGCCATGATTTGCCCACCCTTATTTCCTTTCTCTAGAGAATCAGCCCTAGGGCAAAAAGGGGGGTCGGGCAATCTGTGGGTGAATCGGGTCGGGGTGAATCGGGTCAGGTTGAATCGGGTCGGGTTGAGTTGTGGTTATAAGTGACCGACGGAAGCATGTCACTTTTTCACCCTCACCCTAAATCCCTCTCCCAGTGGAGAGGGACTTTGAATCTCTTGCTCCCCTTCTCCCTGCTGGGAGTAGACCGAAGGGCGCGCGAAGCAGGGACTAGGGGATGAGGGGATTTTGGGATAGTTGCAAACCTGACATACTCCCGATGGCATACGACCGATAGGGTACGACCAACGAGATATCGCCAATATGATGACGTTGACAGCAATTCTCATTATGAAAATTCAACTGGTATTGGGAGGGATCTCTAGCTCTAGCCCCTAAAGCATGAAAGTAAGCAGGTGGTTCCAACTCTCGAAATACAGATACCGGGTTAAGGCCCGCAAATGGTCAAAAAAGGTTTTGCGGGTGGGCCATTGCTGTCAGATTGACACCCGTGCCGCAAGGCATAGCCGCAATGCTCTACTGTTTTATGAAGGCAGGGTGCAATATATTACGGCTCGTAAGCGTCGCGAGGAAGAGCTGAAACGGCAACTCGAAGAGTTAAAAATCGAAATCGATCAAAATAAACGTCATGAAGAAGTGACGAATTTGACGGAAAGCAGCTATTTTCAAGACGTTCGACGAGAAGTGTCAGATATCAATCTAGACGAGTTTTGGAGCTAGCCGTGTCAGAGCGCAAGCATTTCACATCACATCAGCTCTAAACTGGTAGTAAGCAGGATGCGAGTTGGGCGTTAGTCATTCATTTGAATGAGTGGGTCGATGATCGCAATTTTGATTGTAGGAACGTGAGTTATGAGACCCTTTGGCTGGTATCGCACCCTGATGAGAAACCCTCGCTATCGTTGGATGGTGATTGTCGCGAGCTTGGTTTATCTTGTCAGCCCCATTGATCTTTCTCCAGATGTGATTCCTATCATTGGGCAGATCGATGACGTTATCATTGTGACCCTCTTATTTTCTGAAGTGTTTCAGCGGCTCTTGGGGGCGGCTTCGCTCACAGACCAAGAAGATGGCGAGACGGGCTATGCCCAGTCAAGCCAACGCTCCGCTTCATCGCGTCGGTCTTACGCCCAATCTGATTCAGATAGCCAAACCGTTGATGTCAAAGCTGTTTCCGTTGATGATTAATTCTGAGAAAATTTTGGAATGCGGTGATTTTGTATCGCTACAGCCAGTACCTTCCAGCCAGTACCTTCAGGACAAAGATAAATGACCTAACGAAGGTCTCTCATCCTGGGTCAGCCTTATTTTCGATTAAAGTCTACAGGACTTACGCAGTTTGTTGAAAGGGTGGGCGCGTCGTGCCCACCCTTTCAACGAGTTGATTCAGGCTTCGGCGAGCTGTGCGTAAGTCCTGGTCTAGTCGATCCAGGTCAGAGGAGGGTCGGGCTGCTCTAATGCGGGCTGTTCTGAAGATGGAGAGTCAGGAGTTGCCTGGATGACAGAGCTGTAGCCTATGACAGCGACCAAAAAGCCCACCACGATACCGATGGCAAACATCCATCCGTGGGAGGGGTGCAACGAACAGAGAAGACGGCGATCGCCACTGTAGACAATGACAGACCAGCCTTCATTAACGTCGGAGCGACCAGAATTTTGGCCAGAATTTGGAGTGATTTGATTCATCATGACACGGTACTCAATTGAGACTCTAATCTTGGAAGCTCTTGCTGAATCTTCTCTTTCGTAATCGCATCGAGCGGACAAAACAGTTCGTCGAAAATCAAGACTTCAGGATGCACCGCCAAGGCACGGGCGATCGCAGGCTGCTGCCGCATTTCACTGGAAAGCTGAGGTGGCTTTTTGTGAATGCCATCGGCTAGTTCCACCACAGCTAAATGACCTCGCACCACGGCTCGGTTTTCCGGTTTCGATCTTGTGAGAATGGACTGACTTCCACTGCTAAAACTGACTTCTACTGCCAAATTAATTGCCAAATCAATAATTTCGAGGGCAGCCAGCCAGGGCAGCAGCGAATAATGTTGGAACACCATCAGCGATCGGAGCCAGATTCAACAATTCTCTGGCCATCTAGCGTGCCTAGAGCATCAGTCGGATGATGGCTACTGCGCTCACAGGGCAAGCGCGCTACTACACAACGTGTGTACGAACGCGATGGTGTTCCTTCATAGACTCGTGGCAAAGTCTGCGTCGTTTCTATCTAACAGCCGTCAGGCCCACAGAACTTGTGCGCGTATAGTACCTCTGCGTCACAGATATAGGCAATGCCCGAATAATTGTCGAAAAACTCTAGTGCGATCTTATCCGAAATCTTCAGAGCCATATCCCGATCTTCGGCGAGCACCTCGATCTTTACATTCGACTGAGTGTCAGAAACGGAGGGTTGTCCTGACGAGCGCACGTTGCGACTGCCTTTACCGCCGGCTTCTACCACCGTATAACCGGTTGCTCCGGCCATATCGATGACTTTGGCGATCTTTTTCAGCAGCACCTTTTCCGTGACGATGACGAGCATGCTGGCTGGCTTAGCCATGGGGGTTACCTCTCTACGTGTGTATTCATTGAACTAAACAGAAACTCAGGAAAATAGCAGCACCACGCGCTGTTGCACTGCCCTGACTACCTCATTGGGCTGCCGTGCGGGTCGCCGGGACAGGGGAGCACCGGCAGACCGCAACCCGTCTGTTATCAGCTGCCCATCACTACCTGGGCGATCCCGATAAAGAGCGGTATTCCGATGGCAATAGCAACCGGTGTACCGACGGCTGTGGACGCGCCGATGTAGGCGGAGGGATTGGCCGACGGGATACCGCCCCGCAATGTGGGAGGCCCGGAGATGTCTGAACTAGATGCAGCGATGACGGATAGGAGCACGACTCCGCCAGGGCTGAATCCGGTGGTGATGTGGGCAATATAGCCGAGACCAAAACCAATGAACCCATGCAGCAGCGGTGCCACGAAAGCATACACAGCATACCACTGGGCCACTTTGCGCAGCTCACCAATTCTTGCCCAGGCTTCCATACCCATGACCAGCATCAAGATTGAAAGCAGGCCGCGAAAGAGAGGCTCGTAGAAGCTTTCAACGACACTTTCTGGTCGAGTGATAATGCCTAATGCGAGGCCGAGAAGCAGTGCTGATAGGGCAGAACCCTGGAGGCTTTCCTGGATGATGGGCCATATCTTGACTCCCTGGCCTTGCTCCATGCGATACTCGCTTGCAGTACTGGGGTACCCGCCTTCGGCACCGTCCTGCTCGCTGGAATATCCGCCAGAGGCAACACGCTGCTTGCTGAAAGACTCTTCTTTGCTGTACTTGTCGCGCTTTTGCTTGTTGGTATAAATGCTGGCCAAGACGATCGCCGTCACGAGTGCTGGAATGTCCATGAAAGGATAGAGGGCGGCGGACCAAGCCTCGTATTCCATCCCTTGTGCTTCCATCACCGTTATTCCAGCAGCGAGGGTAGAGCCACTCACGGCACCAAACAAGCCCCCGGTCGCAAGGGCATCTACGGTTTTGATACCCGGCATATTAGCCAACGAGAACTTCGCGATGAACACAACGAGAATACCGATTGCCACGGCGAATATCGCGGGCAACAGCATCTCCGCCAGATTAGCTTCGCGGATCGCAATACCACCCTTCAGGCCAACCTTAATGAGCAGCATGAAGACGATGAACTTATAGATCGCATCTGGGATTGCCAGTCGGCTACCGAGCGCGGCAATGATCATACCGCCAATCAGAAAGCCAAGTGTCGGGGACTGTAGCTGCGCCCCGAAGCGCATCAAGAAATCAGATAAGAAATCCACTTTGTAATTCTCCTTAATTCAAGTCTTAGGGGGTCAGGACGGAAGACAAGCATGGCCTCGAATCTTGGGTAGCTGGCTCCACACATCAATGCGGGCAGTGAGTCAACCCGCCACTCAATCGCAATCTCAGTGCATCGTGTGCTGGAAGATAAGGTTTGGCTCCGACGAGCGCTAATGTTCGCGCTAATTCAGTGGTGATTCATTGGCCATGTAGGGCTTCAGCAGTCATGTGACGGCTGGTAACAGCTTCGCTAGGCTTACCTCATTGGAAAATATAGACATGAAACCTCCTTACAGACCTCTAATGAGAAGAGGCTGAAACTAAACTGCGTCTGAAATTAATCGAAACTGGGAATATCTAAGCGTTAAATTGCAGGATGGCGATCGCCCATACTGGTTGCAATTCATACACCTAAGAAATAATTTTCACAACTTGAAGCAATCAATCTGTCGAGATAGATGCGGTGCCGCATCTAACAGAGTTGCATCAATGTGATAGGGAAAAGGCACAAGATCTTGCAGTCTCAAAGCTTGAGAAATATACGACTGATGGGTGAGTTGCTGTCATTCTCTTCATCTACATTGAGAATTAGAAGATAGCTAAAAGCTCAATTTCACAACAGGCTTGATCGCGCTCTTATGAACAGATAAAAGAACGAATAACCGCTCAACCCACAATTAAGAGTACATGATTCTCGGCAAGGTATCGAATAAAATCTATGGACTTTTAGAAGTCTATCAAATTTAACCTATAAGTAATTGTTTATTAATGGTTCAAAAATAGGGTCTTTGGGAAAAAAATAAAAGAGGCGAAAACAAGTCGAAACTTTTGCCTAGCAAGGATTACGACTTGTTTTAGGGCGAGATACATTCGTTAACAATCGAGTTGTCTCAATGGAAAGGATTGGATTCTACTATGCCGATTGAGGTGCGATCGCCTCTAAATTGCCACCTCTCAAGAGCAACAATCTTCAAAGCGCTTAAACAGAATTAACCGATCAGTCCATCAGCATAGGCACAGAGAAGAGAACTGTGAGGGCTGTCACGGTTAATTTGTGACCGGAGTATTAACTCTACAGTGATCAATCAGAACCGGGACTGTTAGCAGCATCACTGTGCGGTTTCCGAAATGTAGCGATACTGAGGCATCTCAAAAGCAACGTTTTCGACCACTTGCTCCTTACTTCTCACTGTAGATATCACTGTAGATACAAATTTATAGGTCTTAGTCAGGACATCGCGCAGATCTAGTTCTAGAGTTGAGTCGCCAGTTGTCGGTCATGAATGTTCTATCAAAGCTAGGGCGTTTGATAGCAGGGTCTTTCATTCAAAACGATGACTCTATCAAAACGATGACTTCATACAGATGAGTCGGGAGACACGATTAATGTAAAACTCTTAGATTCTGCACTGCTCTAACAGCGGGCTGTGCAAGGTTCAGCCACTGGGTTTTAATGATGTCGAGAGACTCAATCCATAGGGTGCGCATCAAAAAAAGATCAAATTCATTAAAGTTAAACGCTAAAACTACTATGTCAAACACCCTGCATAAGCAATTCCAGACGTTTCTCAACTCTCTTCAAAATGCGTGCATTCAGTCAATGGATGCCTTAACCGCTGATGCAAGTACGTTTAATCACGTTGCAGTACTTCCCGACTGTCCTGTGATGTGGAGTGCAGACGAAGATTTTCTAGGGACAGATGCGCTGATCAGTCAATCTAATTCTTCTCCCCATCAGGCAGCACAAGCACCCAGTAATAATGTTGTGCAATATCACTATCACTACTACTCATTTAGCGGGTTTATTTCTTCTCTGGTAACGGTTGGAGCCGTTTGCTCAGGCACTATATTTCTGCTGTTGGTTTGGGTTGGGCTTGTCAAAGTTCAGAGTACGTTGAGTCCTGCAACTACCGTTGAAAACGGTCAGACCTATGCTGAGTTAGAGTCTACTGTCGAATCCATCTCTAATTTGTACATCTAAGCTTTAGAAGCTTCCTCTCTCCCAAAAATCGTCACTTCTGAAGATCGTCACGTTATTGACCTTGCTGCAACTTCATCCGCTCAAACTCAGCCCCCATTACGAGCCATATTTCCATACGGACATTTCCATGCGGATATTTCCAGATAGATTCATGCGGATATTTCCAGATAGACATTTCCAGACAGACATTTCCAGGCAGGGAAATTGCAGTGAGATGTAGCCTGCGGTGACTCCTGCGGCAGCTTTTGCTAAGAAATAGTTTTTGTGTTCTACCCACGTCTTCTCCCTATCACTTCTATACTGAAAGAGATGCTCTCAGGAAAGTGTGCCCTGTTGTCCCAGGCTAAAACCTGAGCATCCGCCAAACCTGAAACGACTAGGTCGGCTCCAAAGTTAAGGTCTCAAATAGATCAGGGAGTCAGGTGTATTTGGTGTATTTGAATTCCACATTCAGCTAAGGAAAAGGCATGGTTCCGAGCTTAGACTTGATGAAGGCAATCGATGTTCTCGACTATCGCGTCACGACAGGAGACGTGGCCTCGCAGTCAGGACTTGACATTAAGCAGACAGAGCGAGGATTGTTGGATCTCGCTTCTCAAGCGAAAGGACATCTGCAAGTCTCCGAAACGGGGGAAATCGTTTTCCTCTTTCCTAAGAATTATCGAGCAGTTCTTAGAAACTCATCCCTGCGCCTACGGTTGAGGGAATGGTGGCAGAAAGTCTGGAAAGTACTGTTTTACCTGATTCGCATCTCTTTTGGAATTATCCTCATTCTTTCTATTGTCGTCATCTCGCTTGCCATCATTTTCCTCATGGCCGCGATGAATAGAGGCAGCGATGACAATGATTCTGGCTCGGGTTCAGCCAATTTCTCGTTCTTCCCCTCATTTCTAATGCGGGGCATGATGTATGACATGTTTAGGATGGACTACTATCAGCGGCGTCAAAGTAGTTATTCTCTAGGCTATAGGGATGCTCCATCTCGGTCGTCTCGCTCTAATCGACGAAAAGACGAAAATTCCATGAACTTCTTGGAATCGGTGTTTTCGTTTTTGTTTGGAGATGGAGACCCGAATGCTGATCTTGAGGAGCGCCGCTGGCAATATGTTGCTGGAGTGATTCGCAATAATGGTGGGGCGATCGCCGCTGAGCAGGTTCTCCCTTACCTAGATTTAGAGGCTGAGGTCGATCTAGACGACGAAGATTACATGCTGCCTGTGTTGACGCAGTTTAACGGACGGCCTGAGGTCAGTCCTGAGGGCAACATCATCTATCATTTCCCTGAGTTACAGGTGATGGCCGAAGAACGGGGTAAGCAATCTGTGCCTGAAACCTTGCGAGAAAAGCCGTGGAAATTTAGTGAAGCAGGCTCTACTCAGCTGACGTGGGCTGGAGGGTTAGGAGCGGTGAACTTCGTATTAGCCGTCATTTTAGGAACGATGCTGGCCGACCCAAGCCTCCAGGTAGCCGATCCATTCCTCTATTTAGGGGGACAAATCGGAATCGTCGATATCGGGTATGGGGTGCTTTTGGCCTATGCGATCGCCTTCCTTGCAATTCCTTCTATTCGCTTCATTTGGGTTTCTAGAAAAAATAAGAGCATTGAGCAATCCAACGAAAAGCGCACTTTGCAATCCAATCGCTTAAATTCGCCCTCTGAGACCATTCAACAGAAAATTGGGTACGCGAAGCAATTTGCGGCTGAAACGGTCGTTTCTCCAGAAGACTTGACCTACACGACAGAGACTGGATTAACCGAGCAAGAAGCACTGCGAAGCGACAGTATCGATGAAGAGTGGCGAAAACGCATTGAAGGGCTTCGGTAAGGTAAGATGCCCTGTTTTTCGACGCTGATCTCCACAAGAGAACGTTTCTGTGCGTTGAAGCATCTTTAATTTTGCTCAGAAAACCGTTCAAACGTCAGGGATCATAGATGAAGTCGATGAGCGCACCTGTGGAGCATCGGGGTAGAATCGGTTAGATTTGATCGATTAGAAAAAAAGCGGGCGGCCTTGGTGTTTTTGCAGGCATGGATATCTCAACCTGTTATCGACTGCTGAACCTGAACTCCAACGCGTCTTATCGAGACGTGAAGGCATCTTATCGGGCGTTGGCGCGTCGATATCATCCAGACGCCAATCCCGATAATGTCGATTGGGCTAAGGCAAAATTTATTGAACTCACCCAGGCATACCGTATGCTAACTGAGGCTTTGTCTGCATCGCCCATGACATCGCCCAGTGCATCGCCCAGTGCATCGCCCGCTGTACCGCCCGTTGCAAAGCCCCAGGAGTCGCGATCGCCCGCCGCTTCAGCTCAGTCGGCTCAGCGAAAAAAAACTGACCCAAAACGAACGATACGAGTCACCCGCAAAGCCGTCAAGATTCAGGCTGACCCCAATCTGTCGAGCATCGACAATCGGCTGAAGCAGCAGACTTATCATCAACTGCAAGAGTTTCTGCAAACTCAACGGTTTCCTCGGGCGATCGCCCTTGTCGATGGTCTAGCGCAGAGACTCCCAAACGATGCTGAAGTGCGTCAGTGGCAGGCGATCGCCTATCAGCGCTGGGCGCATCACCTGATTGAGCAAAGAAATTACAGCAAGGCTCGCATCTATCTCAAAAAGGCGCTCAAGGCCGATCCGCACAATCGGGTGCTGTGGACGGCGGTGCGGCGAGATTTTGATCGGCTTGAGCAACTGCAAGTGCGGCGATCGCTCTAGATTCGGGGATTAATTCCAAATGAGTGGGAAGCAAAAATTAACTTAAAGCATTGGCGATCGCCTGCTCTAGGGTTGGTTTGTCGAGCGTCGTGAGCACAAACACTTCCTGAGCCGTTTTACCTTTGCGGGCAATCAG
Source organism: Elainellaceae cyanobacterium (assembly GCA_049647405.1). Taxonomy (GTDB): domain Bacteria; phylum Cyanobacteriota; class Cyanobacteriia; order CAKZMO01; family CAKZMO01; genus CAKZMO01. The sequence continues at coordinate 8,806 of JBARXP010000341.1, forward strand.
CTTAAATCCACCATTAATCGGCACAGAAACTTTAATTCGCATCTGCTGGGCATTAGACCGGGCGGATGAAAGAACGGCGGGGGTAATGGTTCGAATGCCCTCTACTTTAACGAGTTCTTGCAAGACTGGGATCAAGCCAGGAAGATGGGTGGAGTGATTCCATACGATTCGTCCGTCGGAGGAAGCCATCAATCCTATATCTCCCTATGCCTGTTCAAGAGGAGCCATCGTCAACCCAGCTCGCTTGAGTTGAAGGTGGTAAAACTCTGCTTGCTCAAATGGGCCAACCCAAACAATCGCCTGCCCTTCAAAGTGAACCTGATTCGTTAGATCCCAGGCGCGATCGCCTGTCATTCCAGGGATGTGTTTTGTCAGACAGCTCGCCACATGCTGAAAGGTATTGAAATCATCATCCAGCACGATGACTTTATAGTTGGGGTAGGTCTTCGGTGTGGTTTGGCTAGAGCGAGTGGGGGCGATCGCTGGAGACGTTCCAGTCGCTGATGTTTGAGAAATACTTATCATTTGTATCAAACCCATTTGCATCAGACCCATTTGCATCAAACCCATTTGCCTTAGAATAAATCGTGTTTAAGTCAAGCCTAGTGGAACAAACAAGGTCAACAGGCTCAATAGAATGATCCCCCGTCGAGACAAAGAATCAGCAATGCTCAGTTTGGCGAGTTGGCTATCTGGCTAGGCTTCCGACCCGCCCGCGAAAAGATTGCGGGCTAATCAGTGAAAGCCCCTTTGGGGCTAAGACCCGTCGGCTATCAGTCCCGATATCAGTCCCGAAGGGACTTGATCATTTGCAGCCCGCAATTGATTTGCGGGATTGATTTGCGGGTGCTGGGCATAACCATCATGAGAATTGCTGACAGGGAATACAATCCTACACAGCTCTACAAGAATGTGCAGCTAACACTGTACTTCCAGTTCTTTTAAAACTGCCCTTTCAGTGTAAACAGCTTTAACTCAAACCGTCCGGATTATCTCCACACAAAAGCCGGATAGCCTTTCGACTGTCCGGCCTTTGAAACAGCGTGAATGAAAGAAACATTGGTCAAGACTCAAGATCTACCCTAGAAAAAATTCTAAGGGAGTCCCTCTTGACTCTGCTTAGTTCACCAAGCTTACGCAGTGACCGCTTTCTTAACGGTTGCATCAAGCTTGCCGCTCTTATACATCGCTGCATAGTATTCGATAGGCTGCTGCTTAATCTTGCTGGCCTGACCTGCACACCAGAAAGAGTTATAGCGATCACGACAGACTTCTTTCATGTAAGCGATCGCAGGCTTCATGAAGTGACGAGGGTCAAAGTTTGACGGATCTTTCATCGCAGCCTCACGGATTGCAGCCGTGATTGCCAAGCGGTTGTCGGTATCGATGTTGACCTTACGAACACCGCTCTTGATGCCCTTCTGAATTTCTTCGACAGGTACACCGTAGGTCTCAGGAATATTGCCGCCGTTGGCATTGATCAGGTCAAGCCACTTTTGAGGCACGGAAGAAGAACCGTGCATGACCAAGTGAGTGTTGGGCAAGCGACTGTGAATCTCTTCGATACGGCTAATCGCCAGAATCTCGCCTGTCGGCTTACGAGTAAACTTGTAAGCACCGTGGCTGGTTCCGATTGCAACAGCCAGAGCATCAACTTGGGTGTTCACAACGAAGTCAACCGCCTCATCAGGGTCGGTCAGCAACTGCTCTTTGCTGAGAGTTCCTTCAAAGCCGTGGCCATCTTCTTTGTCGCCTTGTCCGGTTTCGAGAGAGCCTAGGCAGCCTAGCTCGCCCTCAACACTCGCGCCAATGGCGTGAGCAACATTGACCACTTCAGCCGTAACAGCGACGTTGTACTCGTAGCTTGCAGGAGTCTTTGCATCTCCCTCAAGGGAGCCATCCATCATGACGCTGGTGAAGCCATTGCGGATAGCAGAATAGCAAGTCGCAGGCTCATTGCCGTGGTCTTGGTGCATGACAATGGGAATGTGAGGATAAGACTCAACGGCTGCCGTGACCAAGTGACGCAAGAAGTTTTCTCCTGCATACTTCCGTGCGCCGCGAGACGCTTGCAGAATCACAGGGCTGTCGGTTTCATCAGCCGCCGCCATGATTGCAAGGATTTGCTCCAAGTTGTTGACGTTATAAGCTGGAATACCATAACCGTTCTCAGCCGCGTGATCCAGCAGCAGTCGCATGGGTACGAGCGCCATAGATTTCCTCC
>JBARXP010000342.1:0-6115 GCA_049647405.1 Elainellaceae cyanobacterium
ATCGCTGTTCAATCACCAGACGCATGATCATTGCCGTAGCTAGTTTTAAGGGAGGCGTGGGCAAAACCACCACAGCGATTCACCTGGCGGCCTATTTTCAGAGCTTTGCCAGCACCGTTTTAATTGACGCAGACCCCAACCGCTCATCGTCTGCATGGGCAGCACGAGGTTCCCTTCCCTTTGATGTGGTGGATGTGTGGTCGCCTGCTCGAATGCGCCACTACGGCCATGTCGTGATCGATACCCAGGCCCGCCCAGTTCCTGAAGATTTGGCGATGATTGCCGACACCTGCGAGCTGATTTTGCTGCCCACCACGCCTGATATTCTCTCCCTCGAAGCCTTGACCTTAACCCTAGAGCATCTACACGCCATTGAAGCCCGTCGCTATCGGGTGCTGATGACCATTGTGCCGCCCAAGCCCAGCAAAGACGGCGAGCAAACCCGTGCGTTACTGGCAGAATCGAACATCCCCGTGTGTAAAACGGCCATTCGACGACTGGCCGCATTTCATAAGGCGGCTACGGCTGGAACGCTGGTTTCCAATGTGCGCGACCCGCGATCGCACTTGGGCTGGGATGATTATCAATCGGTTGGGGCAGAACTGTTGGGTCTCACCGATCCTCAGAAGGATGCTCTGGAGAGCGAAGATGAACCCAAGGAAGGGGAAGCCTCTAAGCCTCCAGATCCGTCGCCCAAATCGGGTGACGCGCCTCAACCTGACCCTCCCGAAAAACGCGATCTCAGGCATCAGCCAGATGATCTGCAATATTATGATCCGCCTGACACGATTGAGTTTTAGGATCTGATTTCTGAGAAATCATGAGGGGCATCAAAGGGGAGAGTGTGAATGGAATTTGGGGTTGAGGTGGCGGCACTGCTGTTTGGGGTAGCAGCGATCGCAGGCTGTATTGACACGATTGCGGGGGGCGGTGGCCTCATCGCACTGCCGATGATGCTGATTGTGGGTGTGCCTCCAGCGTCGGCCCTAGCCACCAACAAACTCCAGGGCAGCGGCGGCACGTTCACGGCGTCTCTTTACTTTTTGCGAAAGAAAACCGTTCGCCTCCGCGACAACTGGGTGCCGATTTTGACGACGTTTTTCGGCTCTGTGGTCGGCGTCTGGCTGGTTTTGCAAATGGACTCGTCAATCTTGGCAAAAATGATTCCGTTTTTGCTGATTGTCATGGGCAGTTATTTTGCCCTGTCGCCCAATCTAGGCGCAGTGGATAGCAAACGCCGAGTCAGTTCGTCGATCTTTTCTGCGTTCGTCACTCCAGTGCTCGGATTCTACGATGGCTTCTTCGGCCCCGGCGCAGGCATGTTTATGACGCTGTCGTTTGTGAGTCTGTGCGGCTACAACCTGACCAAAGCCACGGCTCACACCAAACTACTCAACTGCACCAGCAATGTCGCTGCGCTGCTCTACTTTGTTTTATTTGGAGAAATTTTCTGGAAACTGGGCCTGGTGATGCTGTGCGGCCAATTTTTGGGATCGTATATCGGTGCGCGAATGGTTTTTAGCCGAGGGGCAGCGCTGATTCGTCCGGTAGTGACGACTATGTGTTTTGCGATGGCGTTTAAGCTATTGTTCGATTCCTATGTCGCAACTCGTATGGCGGGTTAAGGCATTGAGATGTCGTAAACTATCGGATTTCTACGGTTCGGTAACCGTGCCTAAAAATAGCAGCGTCTGAGTCGATGTGTCTGAAATGGCGAAGGCAAAGGGGCGATCGACCGTCATCTCAAATGGGGTCGATGGCTCTTGAACTGAGGTAATAGAAATGCCGACAGAGGTTGTAGCGGCGGCTTCTGTACCCTCTTCGGTCACGTCAATGAACGTGCGGTGCTGCACCTGGCTGATGACGGTAGAAAGGTCGCTCAGGTTTGAAAAGTCGGCAGTGGCAGGGTCGAAGGCGATCGCCATTCCCAGGTCTTTCAGCGGCTGATTTAGGGGCATCTGGTCTTCAATCTTGAAGCGAGGCAGCGCGATCAGTCCGTCTTGATTGCTGAACTGGGTTTGCCAAGCATTCCAATTTTCAGCGGTGAGAAGCGCCAGGAACTCTTCCCAAGCCAGCGACTCTCTCGGCAGCAGCACCGTCATCCGAATGGCAGGCGCGGGCATTTCGGGCTCTTCTGAACTTCCAGAATTGGCTCCGTAAGGTAAGCGAATCGCCTGGAGCTGATCGGTTTCGAGATAGTCAAAGGAATTGCTCTGAGACATGAGAGGATGATCGACCTCGGTGCCATCAAGCAGCGTGAAGGGGCGATCGCCCGTTTGTTCGGGGTCAAAGGCAAATGTCCAGTCGCCATTGAAATAGACGGCGTTGATCAAGAACAGCACCAGATCAGGATCAATCGATTCCACAATTGTGGGAATATTGCCCTTCGTTTGTTCGCTAACCCAGGCATTGATAGTGTTTGGCGTATCAGGATTCTCGAAATCCATTGCTGCGACTTCGGCATCAAAGTCAGTCTGCATAGACTCGACAAACTCTGGATTCAGCTCCACATCTTGCCGCACCCAAAGCGAATTGGCGATCGCCACCTCTACATCTTCGCTGGGCTGCTCTAGATAACTCAGCAGATCTCGATAGGCCGCATTGACTTCTGCTTGATCTCGCTCAGGCAACCGGAGGGTTGTGGTAATGGCCTCTTGAGTCTCTGCTGCGGCTCCGTTGTAGGTCATCATCAGGGCAAAGGCAACGCTAGATGGAGATATCAGCAGATTTTCCGTATTTCCTTCGGCATTCAACACTGCCGAAAATAAGTCAAAGCCAAACTGGGTTGAGGCGGCTCCAATGGCGGTGTAAATTTCGCCCATGTTTAGGTCTGAGGGTTGCGATTCGACTGGAGCTGATTCAGATTCTTCAATGGTTTCAGGCTGCTCCGAGACGGAATCTGAGGGAGAGTTTGACTGAGTACATCCTGCAACGCTGCCAAACGCAAGGGAAAGGGCTAGGGCTGTGGCGATCGCCATGACCATAACTCGATAGCGCAAAGCTCGTCTCATTCGGTATCCCCTCCCCATCTATGCTTCTGGCTCTATCTTACTGGTCTGCGAGTGCGTAGCGAATCATGCCGCCATCCAGGCTTATTCATAGCCCACAATTCATTTATTGGGTCAGCACTGCCTATCCTCCAAGTTTCTAACCCAGCAGAGTAATGGTAGATTGGCTCAAATAGTTGTGTTTGCCTTCGCCCATGAGAGTTGTCAACCAAACCGCCTCAGAGCTAGTGATTCGAAGCTTCGTCGATCAAAAAAGGCTGGTTTTTCCCGGAGTCTTACTAGGGTTAGCGCTGTTGGGGGTTGGCATGGCTGCCTCTGCCGGAGCCCTTAATATTGCCCTAGTGTTAGTTTTGGGGCTGCTTGCAGCATTGGCGCTATCGATGCTCTATGGCGAACTGAAGTCAGAAACGCTCACCCTAGATCGAACGGCGAATCAGATTCGGTGCGATCGCCAAACGCCGTTAGGCACTCAGCATTGGCAATTGCCGCTATCGGCCCTGCAAGATGTCAGCGTAGACACCTTCAAACGCCGACACAAAAAAGCCAACGGCAACCGTGTCACTCTGTGGTCTTACACCATCAAATTTGTGGCTCAAGATGCACCTCCTCAATCATTGCTGTACTACCGCGATGGCGACGGCATCAACGTGGCCTACCGGGCCATTCGCGAGTTTTGGGGGGCGGCAGCGCAGGACTCTCCATCCTCAATGCATCAACCTAGTGGTCGGGGTCTAGGGCTGGTCGTGACATCGGTCTATGAGCGCTGGCGTCAGGCCACGTTGGCAATCCAGCCAGAACAGGTTGGCGGCTCCAGCGACGAACCCGATCGCGTATATGGCGTTCTTATGGATGTCGGCATGTTAGAAGAGGCCACGGCAGAACCGTGGGCCATCTCGATGAGTGCATTTTTGTGTGGCGATGCTTCTTTTTTTCCGACTCCGGGCGGGGGTGTTGTGGGTTTGGGCGGCGAGCCTCGGGTTGCAGAGGCCGCTCGCACGATTGTCCGGTCGGCTCAAACGGTGCTGGCTCAAGCCTCGCCTCTTCAAGACGCGGCACTGCCCGATCAGCCGGATTTGGTGCAGTTTACCCTGCTGACGCCCGGTGGCGTCTATGGCGTGGCCGACTACCTCAAGCGGTTCCAAAACCCTAACGAACCCCTCGGTCAAATGCTGGGGCAGTTTGGCCTGATTCGTCAGTTTGCTGAGCAGGTTCTAGACAAACCTTAGGATCGAGGATTAAGTAACCTGTAATTCTGGTTTGGCGGTGTAGTTCCACTGAGGCCAAAATTCATCAAAAATAATCTTTATGTTATGGCGATCCTAAATGATTTGTGAGACTGCCATAGCTTTGAAGTCTTCAGCTCATCATGGAATGATTCAGCTTAGAAAAAGGCGATCGCCCCTCTTCTACATCCCTTGAATTTGGCTCATGGCATCCAGATCTAGAACCTCTCGAAGCTGGGCTTCATCCATCAACCCTTTTTCCAACACGAGCTGCCGTAGTGACTTGCCCGTTTCGAGCGACTCTTTGGCGATCGCCGCTGCGTTGAGATAGCCAATGTGGGTGTTGAGCGCGGTGACCAGGGCGAGACTGCCCTCGGCATAGGCAAGGCACCGATCAGCGTTGACAGTAATGCCGCGAATGCACTTTTCCGAAAGGGCGCTAATCGTGTTGCCCAAAATCTCGATGCTGTGAATCAGGTTGTAGGCAATTAGCGGCATCATGACATTGAGTTCGAGCTGGCCTGCCTGGGCGGCTAGGGCGATCGCCGCATCGTAGCCCATGACCTGGAAGCAGACCATCGAGGTCATCTCGGCCATCACGGGATTATACTTTCCGGGCATGATCGACGAACCGGGTTGCACGGGAGGGAGCTGAATTTCTTTGAGTCCTGTTTTAGGGCCAGAGTCCATTAGGCGCAAGTCGTGGGAGATTTTGGCGCAGTCTTGAGCTAGGTTTCGCAAGCAGCCGGAGACATGAACAAAGGGAGCCATACTCTGCATCGCCGCCATCGGATGGGGCGCAGGGGTGAGGGGCTGCTGAATCAGCTCTGCTAAAACTTGGGCGACCCGCTGACGATAGTGGGGATGGGTGTTGAGCCCGGTGCCTGCGGCACTGCCGCCCAGACCTAACTGCATCAGGTCTTCAGACGCAGTTTTAATGCGCCGCAGATGGTCGGAGAGAATATGTGCCCAAGCGCGAAACCCTTCCCCCATTCTGACGGGAACGGCATCTTGCAGATGAGTCCGGCCTGACTTGACCACAGGCTGAAACTCGTCTGCTTTTTCCTTGAGGTTGGCGATCGCCTCTTCCAATGCCGGATACAGACTATGTTCAAGCGCCAGCAGCCCCCCAACGCGAATGGCTGTGGGAATCACATCGTTAGTGGACTGACCGTAGTTGACATGATCGTTGGGGCTGACCCGCTGATAGTTGCCTTTGCTGTCGCCCAGCAATTCTAGCGCCCGATTCGCCAGCACCTCATTCACGTTCATGTGGTGAGACGTGCCTGCTCCAGCCTGATACACATCTACCACGAACTGATCGCGAAATTTTCCTTGCAGCACTTCATCTGCCGCTTGAACGATCGCGTCCTGAATATCGGCAGGAATGCAGTCTAGCTCGCCGTTGGCGATCGCCGCCGCTTTTTTAATCAGCACACAAGCATCAACATACGTTGCCAACGGTCGCAAGCCGCTAATCGGAAAGTTTTCCGTCGCTCGCAGGGTCTGAATGCCGTAGTAGACCGGGTTGGGAATCTGGCGATCGCCCATGGAGTCTTTTTCGACGCGAAATGATGATGCTTCCATAACCCCTACTCGATATGCACTCGATATGCGTTCGTGCTTTGCACCCCATTATCGCCTGAGTGATTCCCCGTCGGACAGAAATTTCGATCCTGATGTCCTGTAAATTCAGACAAGATTAGCGCCCAGACGAAGATCGACTGTTGGCGCTGAGGCGATCGCCCACCTGACGTAGAGTGCGATTCATTTCAGGATTTTTCTCGATCAGCTGAGCAATCTTGTCGCAGCTATACATGACCGTCGTGTGGTCTTTGCCGCCAAAAATTTCGCCAATCTTGGGCAGGCTCAAGTCGGTGTGCT
>JBARXP010000343.1:0-8844 GCA_049647405.1 Elainellaceae cyanobacterium
GGCCCCCCACCGCGCGCCCACCAAATTGTCTATGTCCTAACTAAGCTGACTACCGCTATGGATGTGGGGCAGATATCTTGGGGAAGTCATATCCCGCGCGGCTTCCTAAAAAATATGAGTCTTTCCATCAGCGCATCGCGCTATGGAGTAAGGCTAAAACGGGAAAAGGCTAAAACGGCCTGAAGAATTTGGAGTTGTCGGTTTCCTGCATCTGAGTCAACCGATCCATCATCCTGCTGCGTCGCTGTTTGACGCTGAATCCATCGTCTAATCGGCCTAATCCCCTCAGTCTAAGCAACCCAATGTGGGATAATTACACCGTGCCCGACTCACCACAGATTATGGCCATTACGAAAGAACGCAAACCGATTCTTCTAGACTTTGAAAAACCCCTAGTCGAACTCGAACAGCGCATTGAGCAGATTCGCGACTTAGCAGAAGAAAATGATGTCAACGTTGCCGACCAGATTCGACAACTAGAAACAAGAGCCTCCCAGCTCAGGAAAGAAATTTTCGACACGCTGACCCCTGCACAGCAGCTCCAGGTGGCTCGTCATCCCCGCCGTCCTAGCACCCTTGACTATATCCAGGCCATGAGTGATGAGTGGATCGAGCTGCATGGCGATCGCGCAACAGGCACCGATGATCCAGCCTTAGTCGGCGGCATTGCTCGGTTAGACGGTCGCCCAGTTGTGATTTTAGGGCACCAAAAGGGGCGCGACACCAAAGACAACGTCGCTCGCAACTTTGGCATGGCCTCCCCCGGCGGCTATCGCAAAGCCATGCGCTTAATGAATCACGCCAATCGCTTTGGGATGCCGATTATCACGTTTATCGACACCCCAGGGGCTTACGCCGGGTTAGAAGCAGAGCGTTTGGGCCAAGGTGAAGCCATTGCCTACAATCTACGAGAAATGTTTCGCTTAGATGTGCCGATTCTCTGCACGGTCATCGGAGAAGGCGGATCAGGGGGAGCCCTTGGCATTGGCGTGGGCGATCGCCTACTGATGTTTGAGCATTCTGTCTATACCGTTGCCAGCCCCGAAGCCTGCGCGGCAATTCTCTGGAAAGATGCAGGCAAAGCAGCAGAAGCAGCAGAAGCACTGAAAATCACGGCCCCTGACTTGCTAGAACTTGGGGTGCTCGATGAGATTCTGCCTGAACCCAGCGGTGGAGCCCATGCTAATCCGCTTCAAACTGCGGCCACATTAAAAGCTGCTCTCGCCAAACACTTATCAACACTCGATGCTTTGACTAGCCAACAACGTCGAGATTTACGCTACAAGAAGTTTAGAGCCATTGGCCAATTCAATGAACTCCCAGCCTAGGGCTGTGGGCATGGCATCAGGGCAACTAAATTTTGCTTGAGGCTTTTAATCTAAAAATAATGTTAGACATGCATCGATAAGCTAATCTAACAACGCGAATGTCACGGTGCTATAATCATAATTGCAACAAATGTTTACATGGGCATTTGTATGGGGCAAAAGTTGCGTGCAGTTCGTGCTCGTACAGCCAATCCTGCTGCTTGATCGCTCTGGTTTGCTTGCGTTCAGGTTTGTAGCGAGAGGCGTGACCGTAGAACAGAGGTGAAGTGAAGAAGCATACCGTTTGGAGTTCGATCTCTATCAAGACTGTTTAGATTGCATCTTAAGAATCACGGATGAGATCACTCACAAAACTAGCTACAAAAAACTAGCTACAAAGTCGTAGGGTGCCTTTGACAAAGGTTAAACGTGTAAGGATGTCTAAGCTGTACAGCTCGGCCAACAAAGTCTAGGTGACTGCGTGCCATCCCAGAGAGGTTTGGAATCGGCAATTCTTACCACAAAATTTCACGCTAGAAATTCACCTCAGAAGACATAGCGCTGACTGTGTGTTGAACCAAATAGCAGTTGCTTTAAGGGAACGGAGCCCGAAATACCTGACCCAAAATACCTGATTAGAGGCTCTCAGAAGCAGCATGCTCATCCTAGAAAGCGATTGATTTAATGAAGGTTGAAGAATTTACATGACAGATTTAGTAAATCGTCGTGCCTTGATTACAGGAGCCAGCAGTGGCATTGGCAAGGCAACGGCATTAACCCTTGCAAAGGCTGGATTTCATCTCGTGTTGCTGGGGCGTTCTCAAGAAAAGCTAGATGCCGTTGTTGCTGAAGCTCGACCCTGCGATGTCGATATTCGCACCTATTGCGTGGATCTAGCACAGGTTGATCAGGTCAAATCGACCATAGAAAAGATTCTCAAAGACTGTGACGGCATTGATGTGCTCATTAATAATGCTGGCATCGGTTACACAGGAACTCTCGCAGAAACTCCGCTAAAAGACTGGATCTATACGCTCAATCTCAATCTAACGAGCGTGTTTCAGTGTATTCAAGCGGTGTTGCCCACCATGCGCGATCGCCACGGCATGATCATTAACATCGCATCCATTGCCGCCCAGACTCCCTTTCCTGGCTGGGGAGCCTACAGCGTCAGCAAAGCAGGATTAGTTGCGTTGTCAAAAACCCTAGCTGGAGAAGAGCGCGCCAATGGGGTTCGAGTCGTCACGATTTCACCCGGAGCCGTCAACACTCCCATTTGGGATACAGAAACTGTTGATGCAGATTTCGATCGGTCGCAGATGCTGACGCCTGACGTGATTGCCAATGCCGTTCTCCATGCGGTGCTGATGCCTCCCTACGCTGTGGTTGAAGAGATGACTGTGACCCCTAGCGCAGGAGCGCTGTAATGGGTCTAGCGCAGGAGCGCTGTAATGGGTCTAAACATAATGATCACAAAAAAATGAGCATAAAAAACGATTCACCCTGTCCGACGGCAAACGCCTCACTTCATTTCAAGCTTTGCTCAAATCAAGTTTCTCAGCAAGTTTTCCATATCTATTCAGTTTTCGGAGATAGTTAACGCGTACCATGACAATGTCTACCAACGGTGCCATCAACGGTACAAATGGATCGACCCCAGCAATCAATCGTGAAGGCACGTCCTCAATGGCAACAGATATGTCCAAACCAATGTTGAGCCGCCCCGACCGCAACACAGCTCACGGACAAGCATCAAGGCACAACCCTCCCTCTCCCGATTCAAAAGACAAAATGATGGATGCTGTTCGCAGTATCCTCCTCGGCGTGGGCGAAGATCCCGATCGTGAGGGCTTACTGAAAACGCCCAAGCGCGTCGCTGAAGCTATGCATTTTCTAACGAGCGGCTATGATCAGTCGCTTGAAGAATTGGTCAATGGCGCGATCTTTGATGAAGGTCACAACGAGATGGTGTTGGTTCGCGACATCAATGTGTTTAGCTTGTGTGAGCATCATATGCTGCCATTTATGGGCAAAGTGCATGTGGCTTACATTCCCAACCAAAAGGTAGTCGGGTTGAGCAAATTAGCTCGCATTGTCGAGATGTATTCGCGGCGGCTCCAGGTTCAAGAACGGCTAACTCGGCAAGTTGCAGAGGCGATTCAAGAAATTTTAGAGCCGCAAGGTGTTGCTGTCGTAATGGAAGCGACGCACATGTGCATGGTGATGCGGGGAGTTCAAAAGCCCGGTTCTTGGACGGTGACCAGTGCGATGCTGGGCGTGTTTCAAGATGAACAAAAGACCCGTGAAGAATTTCTCAGCTTAATTCGCCATCAGCCAGCCTTTTTTGCTTAAGCAAGACTGACGCAGTTTGTTGAAATGGTGGGCGCGACGCGCCCACCATTTCAAAGAGTTTATTCAGGCTTAGGTGAGTTGTGCGTAAGTCCTGTTAAGTCGAGAAAAAAGTGAACTAGATAGTGAACTAGATAACGACAGTTTCTGGAATGACTGTCACTTGAGCTGTGTTTAAGGGTGAGAATTCTTCGGTGGGAGATCTCACCCTTTATCATTGAGATGTCATCACTGAGATGTCATTTGCATATCCCATGGGCAAGCTATCCTAGAAGCGTTACATCCGCTACCTGCGCAACATCAAGGATCAGCCCAGAGAGGATATCTTACAATTCTAAAGCTGCATATCTTGAGATTGACTCTGACGGAAGGCAACCGATTCGGTGGGCAAGCCCAAATGCGGGATTTCTATGCGGGATTAAGTGAAATGCAAGGTTTCGTGATTTGAGTTAGTGATGTGAGGAGTCTGGGGCGATCGCCAATCACAAGTGCATGATAAGTGATCGATAAACACAGGCAAACAATGCCACTTACTGTCTTGGCGCTTCTCGTGCATCACGTCGTCAAAAATGGGGTTCATTACCATGATGGAGCTTCCTAATGGAGTGGTTACATTTCTGTTTACAGACATTGCAGGAAGCACACGTCTCTGGGAGCAATCTCCTGAGATTATGCGCCAATCGTTACAGCGACACGATGCCCTGGTCGAAGAGTGTATTCGCAACGCTGGAGGTCTGACGATTAAGCCCAGAGGTGAAGGCGATAGCTTTTTTGCTGTGTTTAATCGAGCGACAGAGGCCGTCACTGCGGCAACTTATCTCCAGCAATGCCTAGACCAAGAAGAATGGCATCCAGACACTCCTCTCAAGGTTCGAGTTGCGCTCCATACTGGCGAAGCAGACTTACGCGATGGTGATTACTATGGCCCGACCGTCAACCGCTGTGCTCGATTGCGCTCGATCGGTCACGGCGGGCAGGTTTTACTATCCCATGCGACTTACGAACTGGTTCAAGACAGCCTGCCAGAGGCGATTACCTTACAAAATCTAGGGCGACATCGCCTACGAGACTTGCAGCGTCCCGAAGAAGTCTTCCAGCTCATCCATCCCGATCTGCCATCAGAGTTTCCGCCTCTGCGATCGCTCAATGTCGTTCCCAATAATTTGCCCCAGCAGTTAACCAGCTTTGTCGGACGAGAACAAGAAACTCGCGAAGTCATGCAGTTGTTGAAAACGACACGGTTGCTGACCCTAACAGGCACGGGGGGCTGTGGCAAAACGCGACTAGCTCTCCAGGCAGCGGTTGAAGTGCTAGAAAACTACACCGATGGCGTCTGGTTCATTGATTTGGCTCCGGTCACCGACCCCAACCTAATTTCTCAAACTGTAGCTAAGGCATTGAACGTCAAAGAGGAGCCAGGATGTTCTCTCAACGAAACGTTGCTCAAGGTTTTGCACAATACGTCTAGTCTGCTGGTGTTCGACAATTTAGAGCATCTGATGCAAGCACGAGATTTGTTGTCACATCTGTTGCAGCAGTCAAACCCCAGTCTCCGGGTCTTGGTCACCAGTCGCGAAATTCTCAGAATTCCGGGGGAAACCATTCTGCGGGTTCCATCGCTATCCATTCCGTCGCCGCATCAGCTACCGACTCTAGAGAGCTTGACTCAATATGAGGCGGTGCGGCTATTTGTAGAACGAGCTGCGGTGGCTCGGCCATCCTTCTCCGTGACGAGCGAAAACGCCCCAGCGGTAGCACAGATTTGCCATCGCTTAGACGGCATTCCTCTCGCCATTGAGCTGGCTGCGGCTCGAATTCGAGTGCTGACGGTCGATCAAATCAACCAGCGCCTCAATGAACGGTTTCGATTGTTAACTGGAGGAAGCCGCACGCTTTTACCCCGTCAGCAAACCCTGCGAGCCTTACTAGACTGGGGCTACAACCTACTTTCTGAGGCAGAAAAAAAACTCTGCTATCGACTCTCTGTTTTCGTCGGGGGCTGGTCTCTCGACGCGGCAGAAGCCGTCTGTACCGGAGATGGCATTGATGAATTTGAGGTTTTAGACTTGCTATCGTCTCTGATTGATCGCTCGATGGTGGTGGTCGAAGAGAAGGATATGGGATTACGGTATCGATTTCTTGAGACGATTCGCCAATATGGGCAAGAGCGATTGTTAGAGGGAGGCGAAAAGCATCAGCTAGAGCAACGCTATAGCGACTTTTTCTCTCGTTTGGCTGAAGAGGCTGCCCCAAAATTGCAGACGGTTGCGGCAGGCGAGTGGCTGGCTAAGCTCGATGTTGAAATGAATAATCTGCGCGCCGTCCTCAGATTTTACGAGCGCAGTGACAATAGAGCCGAGGCTGGGCTCACGCTAGTCCTTCATTTGGTCATGTTTTGGACTTTGCGCGGTCACTGGGTTGAGGGACGCGAGTGGTTAGAGAAAGTGCTCGCGAAAGGATGGGTGCGATCGCCCAAAACTCGGACTCAGGTGCTCGACTACATTAGCGGCATTGCGCTACGTCAGGGCGATTACGACATGACCAAACAGCTCTACGAAGATTCTCTACATGAAACGTCTCACACCCAAACCGACGGAGCAAGTGACCCCCTAGACCTTGCCAGACAGCTTTTCAACCTTGGCCTGGTCGATTTATGTCAGGCCAACTATCCAGCCGCGCGATCGCTCTTTCAAAAAAGCCTGACGATTCAGCAACAGTTCAACGATCGGCCTGCCATGGCGAGCAGCCTGTATGTTTTGGGCTTGGTGGCCGAATATCAGGTCATGTTTGATCAGGCTCAAGCGCTCTACAACGAGAGTATTCAAATTTGGCAAGAAACGGGCGATCGCTACAGCTTGGCCTATGCGATTCAGGGTTTAGGCAATCTAGCAGAAAAACAAGGAGACTACGATACGGCTCAATCGCTCTACCAAAAAAGTCTCGATATGCGGCGAGAGTTGGGCGATCGCCAGGGCATTGCCTTTTCTCTCATCTGCTTTGGCAGTCTGGCTGAAAGGCAGGGAAACTATGACGGAGCGCGATCGCTATACAACGACGGCCTGTCCATACAGCGAGAATTGGGCGATCGAAACGGAATGCCCAACTCTCTCATTTATCTAGGACGTGTCGCCGAAAAAGAAGCCAGCTTTGTCACAGCTCAGTCTTTCTATAAGCAAGCGCTAGCGATCTGTCGAGAACAAAATCAGCAGCTCCAGACCATCCTGTGTTTAGAAGGCATCGCCAGAGTACAGATTGCCCACCAGACGTGTGAAGCCGCCGTGCAACTCTTGAGTCGAGCCTCTGTAATTCGCAAAGAAATAGAATGCCCGGTCGCCCCCTTCGAGCAGGAACTCCACGACCAAGCCCTTGAAGCGGCTCAGGCACAGATCGGCACAGATGCCTTTAACCATCTCTGGACTACGGGTCAAACCCTTTCTCTCAGTGCGGTCATGGAGGAATATCTAGCCGTGCCTGACCCAACCTGAATAGCGCTCGTATCAGCGCTCATGTGCTTGTGATGGTTGTGATAACACATGCCTATCGCAGGAGATGCAATGGCATGGTACATTGCAAGTCGAGTTGATCCTATGCTCCATCAAGATTGATTCACCCAAATTGATCTGCAAAATCAACGGGTTACCGGGCGTTTGCGACTGATTCTAGACTCAATGTTGATCTTTGCCTTGCCCCATTGCTAGCGATTCCACTTGTTCCTCTATCGTAATCATGATGCAACGAACCGTTATCCAAACCGATCAAGCTCCAGCTCCAGTAGGCCCCTACAATCAGGCGATCGCCGCATCAGGCACCATGCTCTTTGTAGCAGGTCAAGTATCGCTCGATCCTCAGACCGGAGCCATTGTCGGTGAGGGCGATGTGGGTGCCCAAACTCAACAAGTCATGAAAAATCTAGAGGCGATTCTCAAAGCAGCCGGAGCAGACTTTAGCCACGTGGTTAAAACAAGCGTATTTCTCGCTGACATGAACGACTTTGCAACGGTGAATGCAGTCTATGCTCAATATTTTGATGAAGCGACGGCCCCAGCCCGAGCCTGTGTCGAAGTGGCGCGTCTCCCCAAAGATGTGCGGGTTGAAATCGAATGTATCGCCATGATGGCCTAAGGAATAGAGTAGTTTTAAGGGCACAGTTTTGAATTTTGAATGAGCCGCTCACCTCAAGACTCAAAACTCAAAACTCAAAACTTTGAACTTAATGAGTTAAATCTGATTCCTGACCCAGCATAGATCTTAAATTACGCATGAATGACGCATGGAACCCCGTAGATCTCCCCTCACATGGCTGCGATCGCTCTTCAGTGACGAAAACTTCCTGGCTTTTTTGAAGGTCGTTGAGTCAATCGCCTCAAAGCTTTTATCGATCGCCATGGTCATTGTTTTGGTCGTGGCTGTCGCTGACCTGTTCATTTTTCTGACCCAAGAAATCTTTGCGACGCCCCATGGATTTTTTGCCGTTACCCTATTCGAAATTTTTGGCCTGTTCCTCAATATTCTCATTGCCCTTGAGGTCTTGGAGAACATTACCGCCTACCTCAAGCGCCACGTTGTGCAGGTGGAGTTGGTCATCGTCACCTCTCTCACGGCGATCGCCCGTAAAATTATCATTTTTGAGTTCAGCAAAGCTGGAGGCTTAGAGCTGATTGGTCTCGGAGTGGCGATTTTAGCCCTATCGATTAGCTACTGGATTGTGCGGCGGGTTGCACCCAATCCTCAGGAAACTGAATAATACCCGTTCTCCAAATTGGGTACTGCCCAGGTTTGGCACTGCCCAGTATGAAATGATGAGAAAATATTCAAGCGATAGCTTACCTGCTGTAGAAGCACGGTAATCCTATGCCCTTGCCAACACATTCTTCGGGTGCATCCCATTCTTCGATTGTGCCACGCCCTAAATTCAGACTCAACATAAACGCTTCTGTGAAAGCACTTCGCGTCTCCACAGGTTCTCTTTCAAATTTTGTCTTCCCAGATATTGTCTTCAACGTATTGCGGCAGGTCACTCAGCGGATCAACTTCAGCGGATCAACTAAAGTTGAATTCACTCAAACATCGTTGGATAATGAGTCATCTTTTCAAGCAGCATCTTGCCAGAGCAAGAGTTTGAAAAACTAAGAGCATCTATGATGAAGAGCCTGAATGCTTAAAAAACGCAAGCGTCTGAATGGAAAGA
>JBARXP010000344.1:0-1641 GCA_049647405.1 Elainellaceae cyanobacterium
GATTAATCCGGTACTGGATATCAGGCGCAGTGCGCATATCGCTGACCTGCCCTAACTCCACAAATCGGGGAGTTGACTCAACCGTGGGCTTTGTACCCGTGTTGCCAATACTGCCCACACGCAGCGATCGCATTGCCAAGCCAGAAGGCGTCACATAACGCTCGTAAGGAACGGTGTCTTCCCCAAAAGCCTCGCAATACTCAGCACTGTCAATCAGGGCATCGACAAGGGCATAAAATCCCTTCTTCGCACAGATATCGAAATACTGATTTGTCTCTTGCCGTCCGTATGTCGGGCGACCTAGCAATCGACGGTGAATATATTCAACCGCCTTCATCACGTATAAAGACGTCCAGTACATTTTGCGGAAGGTCTCAGACTTAGCCAGTTGACGAATAAACTCACGAACCGGGATATCGCCATTCTCCAGCTTGATTTCGGCAACTTTCAACCGCTGCCCATCGTAGACTTCGCGGCCAAAGACCTGCAAGTAGGCTCCACGAATCACAGCCTGAGTCGAAGACTCAGAAAACTTGACGCTAGAGCCAGTAGCTCCGTTCGTAAAGGTGTTTCCTCCAGGCAGTTGGTCTAGCTTAAAGACCTTAGGCCCAAGAGAGCCTGGAGCCAGCGGACGAGCCGCAGGATTGCTCAACTGGTTGTTGATGCCAGGGCCTCGTGTAATCAAGATACGACGAGTGTCTTTGCCAAAGGGGGCGGGGCTAGCGCTAGGATTCCGAGTTTCTTTCGGGAAGATCGCGCCAAATTGGATCTCTAGAGGATCATTGCCAGAACCGTAAGGGTGCTGGTCAGGGAAGGGCTGATTGTATGCCGCAAACGTCGTAATGAACTGAGGTATCTTGCGGAACGGAGCGCTGAACTT
This sequence comes from Elainellaceae cyanobacterium, assembly GCA_049647405.1. Classification (GTDB taxonomy): domain Bacteria; phylum Cyanobacteriota; class Cyanobacteriia; order CAKZMO01; family CAKZMO01; genus CAKZMO01. The sequence goes on from JBARXP010000344.1 coordinate 881, forward strand.
GAACAGATCTTGCTGCGCTCCCCAGTTACGACATTCTTGAGCTTCCTGCCCCAGACCACGCAGATAAGGAACAGTTTCTTCCCCGAAGTAATCCGCATACTCTTGCGAATCAACCAGAGCATCGACTAGAGCCGATAAACCACCACTCGAAACAATCGAGAAGTATTTCTGCACTTCTTCGCGGCTACTAGGCCCACGACCCAGAATGTGGCGGAATGCCAACTCTAGGGCGCGGCTGTTGATAAAGGGCTCGAAAAAGTTTTTGCGGTAGAGCGGAGACTTCGCAAGGCGACGGATGAACTCCTTCATCGAAATATCGCCATTCTTCACTTGAGACTCTAAGACAGAGTTTTCAAGGGAATAGGCCCGCTTGATGTCACGCTCAAAAACTTGACGATAAGCTGCCTTGATCACGTCAATTTTCTCTGAAGCCGAAAACCCTGGCTTCATGGCATACTTAGGCCGTCGCTCAGCTGCATTAGAATAAATCTGAGGCAACTGTAGACCCTGCTGATCGTTTGATGGACGCTGCCTTAATTTATTAGAAGGAGTGGGTGACTCGAACTCAGTGAGCAGCACATCAAAATACTGACTCACGATCTCAGCGGCAGAGGAATCTTCCTTGAAGTAATTAACCGAAGCCTGACGCATTTCTCGAATAGCCACGATCGTAGCTTCTCCAGAACAGGCATTTTCGATAATCTCTCTGAGACCCCTAACGTTGACTGAAATAATATTGGGGTCGCCAGCGACAATTGAAT
>JBARXP010000345.1:0-35936 GCA_049647405.1 Elainellaceae cyanobacterium
CGTCTTTCCATGCACTCGCAACTCGTGACCCGGCTCTCGGTTTTTCATATTTGGCGATCGCCGTTATTAGTCTCACCTCAATCTTGTTTGTCTTAATTTGATATCAGAGATCGCCCTATTTTCGCAACAAGAGGGGGTGCGTTCTCAATAGCTGCCTTCGGTTGATGGCGATCGCCCTCACCTCTATATTCGTCGTTCGTCTTTTCTGTAGAATACGAAACAGTAAGGAGGACGTTGAGCAAGAAGGAGTCTCATCCCCAGAGAAGAAATTTTGGAGATGCTCGACTGTTCTCATTGAAATTCAATCAAGCTCAAAAATTTTTTGATTTCTTCGTGCAAGAAACAGAAAACACTCGATATACCTCTGTAAACAACGGAGATTTTGTATGTCGCGGTTGGTATATCTATCCTTTGCTACTTCCTTACTTACATTGTCGATTTCTGTTGCTAACTTTTTGTCAAACCAAGCCTCTACTTGTCATCACTTCTCTCAGCCTTGTCTAGGAACAGATGAATTTCCAGCTGGTACGACTTCACTAATTGATTACATTCCTCCTTCTGATGCTAGCGCTCCTAGTGACACAATTCCTTTAATCGGACGCTGGAGATAGTAGTGATGCTCTGCCTCCAAAACGATACGGGATATTAAGGAGGCGGTCATCAATAAGCAGGGTTGCTGTAAAACGGGTTAGTTCCTAGCGAAACCCATGCTGTCAAGGGGCTGTGTTGGCTAAAGGTTTGCTTAAAACAAGTTAATTTCAAAAATTAGTTTGTTTTCTTCGTTCCAAATGCAAAAAGAGCACGATAAGCCTCTGTACAAGACGGAGAATTATCATGGCTCGTTTAGCACAGCTCCCTTTGGCCGTTTCTTTACTCTCATTGTTCATTGCTTCTGCCAACTTTTTGTCAGCTCACAATCCTGCCGACCAACGAGATCTACAATGCTGTCTAAACGAAGATAGATTTCTTGCTTCTACAACGATGTTGGCCAGCTATACACCACCTGTCGTTGGTATGCCCGAAAGAACCGAGGGAGGAGGTACGCGCTGGCGTGATAATTAATGCCTCTTGAAGCGTAGAGGATACTACCACACTAATAAAGTACTAACTATCCCACGCTGAAGTTCACGAGTACTATTTGTTCGACCACAGCCCCATTTCACTCTAAAAATCCACCCCCATCTACCTCAGAAGCCGAGTTATGCAAACTAATGAGATAGGCCCCACTCCAGAGCAAGAACAGCAATTTTTGTGCGAGCTGATAAAAAAAGCTTGTCAGCATCCGAGAAAAAGCCGTGAGTATCGGAAGCTAGTTAACCAACTTATCGGTACGATTCAGCAGTCTCCTCAACTCTATCAAGCTAGGGATATGCTGCGAGGCTATAGTCCATCTGAATACAAAGAGATCTATGGAGAGGCTCTCCAGAGGACACTTATTGAGATCAACCGTAAGCTTTGTGACTATGACGAAACACGCAGTCGAGTCATAGTGTTAGTCAATAACATTCTCAAGTGGCGGCTCAAGGACGTATTGAGAGAGAAAAAAAAAGATACCTCGATTAAGCTTCCTCCGACTCACAATGAAGAAGGTAACGAAATTAATCCATTAGATAAAGTACCTGCATCACACTACTCTCTAATGGATTATGCTGCTGCTCGGAGCTTGCGAGAGTGTCTGAGCCAAAAAGTAGAGAACAATAGTGAGCTTTTGTACAAGATTCATCTGGGCGATCGCCCAGATATCAATGCTTATCAGTTATTGTCTGCCTTTATCAATACAGATAATCCTCCAACTTTGAAGGAACTTGCAGCCGAACTCGGAGCAACGAACAGACGGCTAAGACGGTTTCACAGAGAGCGTTGTCTTCCGCATCTTCAGCGATACATTACAGAATGTGGATGTTAGATGCCATAACTTTTTCTGCAATTTTTCACCAAAGGACGCTATGAGTTACACATCTGAACGCACTACAATCCAGGTTCCAATCAGCCAAGGCTACCGAAAACAAGCTGAGACATTTGCTAAGCTACAGCCAACTCAAGAAAAAGCAGCACAAGTCTATCGAAATACACTGGCAGTCCTAGCGACTCGTAATTACCTCGATTTGCTCGATATCGACTCTGACTTAGAGCGTAGCTACAGCTGGGACTTGGCCTCTCACCTGACGATGGATGTAGCTGATTTATATATTCCAGAGCTAGATGGGCGTCTAGAGTGTCGCGCTGTGCAACCAGGAGACAGCAGTTGCTATATTCCTGAAGATGTTTTGAACGACCGTGTCGGATACATGATTGTGCAAATGGATGCCCAATACAACCAAGGCATCATGCTTGGGTTTGTCAAGGAAGTTTCTAGTGCAACAATCAGCTTAGAAGAGCTAGCTCCGCTAGACGACTTCCTCGACTGCCTTCCAGAGCCTGAACCGGAGCCCGCTGCATCAGTTACCCAGTCGATGGAATACGCGGTCAATCGGATATCAGACTGGCTTGATGGATTATTCAGACCTGCATGGCAACCTACTCCTTCCCTTCCCTCAGGCGGAATCGCGTTTGCCTCTGTAAGGCAGACAGATAAATCTGATGAGCTGAGTCTTGACCCGAGACAGATCGAACTGATAAAGCAGATGTACGTCGTTGAAAAACGAAATCTTCCTCCTGTAGAACCTGATGCTGATTCTGAGACGATTTTGGTTCATCTGATTCATCACTCCAAGGAAGAGGAAACTCGATTTAAAGCTGCTGAAATGCTGTGGCAAATCGATCCAACCAATCCAGCTGGTGGAGTGAGGCGAGTTTTTGACCTCAGTCTCTATGTCGAAGGATTTTCACTAGGGCTTCTAGGAGCAGCTTTACCACTACCGAATGGAAAGCTATCAATGTTATTTCGGGTTTACCCAGTAGGAACCGAACGGTTTATACCAGAAGGACTCAGGCTCTCTGCTATTAATGAACAGGGTAGTCCACTCCTTGAAGTTGTTGCACGCTCACAAGATGATCAAATCAACTTAAAGCTGGTCGCTGATCCAGGCGATCGCTTCAGCATTCAAGTTGTGCTGAATGACTCCAGTATCACGGAGCCATTCAGCGTATAGTCATTAACATCAGCCTAGAGTCCCCCATTTCTACACCTGCATCTAGCCCCCATGACACAGCCCAGCCAAACAATTCCTAGCGCCTCTATTTCGATTGGCTTTGGACACGGAAGCTTTGAACAAGGTTTTCGAGTTAGAGTCAGACTTCTAGACAAACAGGGTCGAGAGCAAGAAAAGCTCTCACCGAGCAGAGTTACACCGCCAGCTGCAGAAGCCCCTCGACTCTACGAAGAATGGAAAAATTTCTATGAGGAGTTATCCCGCCTTCGTTCTCGAAGTCGAGTCATAGACATTCCTGCACAAGAGACTAATCGTTCTGTAGTCAGTGATTGTATTCAATCCGCAGAAGCTCTGGAGAATTATTTAGATCAAAAATGGTTCAAGAACCCTACTTTTGAGCTTTTTGAGGAATGGATACACGGAAGGATTCAGAGCGACGATAGATCTGTTCCCATTGTGTTTGATTTTGATACAGGGAGCCCCCACTTAGATGCTTTACTGAAGCGGCTTCCCTGGCAGCACTGGAAGATGTTCAAACGTATCGAGAACGTAGAGCCTACGTTGAACAGTCCTTGTATTCGTGACATCCGCTCATTTGCTTCTCCAGTTAAAGTTCTTGCTGTATATGGCAGTGATGAAGGAGGATTAGACCTTTCTGATGACAAAGCAAGCATTCAAGAAATAGAAGTTGCAGGTGCGGAGGTCACTCAAAAATTAACCCCTAGCCGTCGAGAGTTACATGAAGTATTAACTCAAGAAGATAAAGGTTGGGATATTTTGTTTTTTGCTGGGCACAGTTTTAGCAATGACAATCTCTCAAGTGGTTCGTTACAAATTGGTTTTGGTGAAGAAGGCGTATATAAGTTAAAGGCTTTATTTTCTGACTTGAAAAGCGCCTCTAGAAAAGGATTAAAAATAGCTATTTTTAATTCATGTGATGGATTAGGAATAGCAGACTATCTAACCCGAGAATTAGAGATTCCCTGTGTTTTGGTCTTTAAAGAACCCGTTCCAGATAAGGTGGCTCGCGAATTTCTGAAAGCCTTTCTTAAAGAGTTTAGGAAAGGAACTCCTCTCTATTTGTCTGTTCGTAAAGCTCGCGCCAACATCTCTTGGATGGAAAGTGACAACGAAGATCCATACCCCTGTGCGTCCTGGTTGCCCGTGGTTTATCAAAACCCTGTTCAACCAGAGTTTATATGGCCGGATAAGGAACCTATAGCACCACCAACACCTGTAGCACCACCAACACCTGTAGCACCACCAACACCACCGTTCTGGCAGAAAAAATGGGTTTTATACTCGGCTTTAGGATTGTTAGGTGTCTTAGGAGCAGTTGTTCTAGGACGAGTAATTGACACTCCTAATTCCCCCCCATCATCCCCAGATGGGGTAAAAATTAGCACTGGTCAAGAAACTATTGATACTGGTCGAAATAGTAGTGCAAAAGTTGATGGGAATGTAGCAATGTCGCAGAATCCACCAGATTATGCTTCAGCAGTCTCATCGTTTGTCACTACCCTTAATGAAAATTCTGATGATCCTGAAAGCTGGATTTATCTCAACAACGCGATCGCAGAAAGCCAAGCATCAAGTCTGGATGTTGTAGAGATTGCAGTTGTTATTCCTACCAATATCTTAGGAGTATCGCGTGAAGTACTCCGAGGGGTTGCACAAGGGCAGAGTGAATTTAACTGCGGCATAGGCGAAATATCATCAGCAATTGATGATCAAACAATGCCTAGTTGCAATGGAACTAGTGGGAAAATGCTGAAAGTGCATATTGCAGGCAGTGAAAATGCTTTGCCAGTTGCACAAAGTATCTCTCAGATTGATCCTATCGTGGCTGTCATTGGTCACTTTTCGAGTACAGATTCACTGCAAGCAGCACCTGAATACGCAGAAGAAAATCTAGTGGCAATTTCTCCAATATCGACTTCAGTCAAGTTGTCTCAATATCGCAATTTTCTAAGAACGCCTCCGAGCGATGCTATTGCAGCAGAATATCTTGCAGAATACGCTACCGAACAGCTTGGAGTTGATAAGATAGCCCTTGCAAACATACCCGATGGAACTAGCGCATTCAGCGTCTCATTTGCTGAGGAGTTTCGCAACAATCTTCCCTCAAAAGCTTATGTATATGAGGAAGGAAGCTGCGATTTAACCCGTGGAATCGACTTTGATGCCGAGCAGTGCGTCGCTGATGCACTTGCTGAAGGTGCTGAAGCAATCTTGATGGTTCCAGATACAGACCCTCAGCTTGAAATCGCTCTAGAGATAGCTGAAGTTGATGAAGATATTATCCTGCTTGGAGGAGATTCAGTTTACAATTCCCGAACCTTGAATAAGGATGGAATCTATGACAAGCAATTAACTGTAGCGGTGCCTTGGTATCGCTCGGGTTCTGAATTTGAAGAAGATGCAAGCCAATTGTATCCAGACCTTAATATCAATTGGCGATCAGCGATGGCTTATGAAGCGTCAAAAGTTATTGGAGTCGTCGTCTCACAGCTTAGTGGTGTACCTTCTCGTGAAGAATTTCTTACTCAGTTGAATGAGATGAGGGCTGAAGAGTTTGGAGATGGCGTTGTAGGAAGCATCCAGTTTGACAGTAACGGGGATCGAATCCGTACCGAACAGCTTGCTGAGGCTGGTTTAGGAGTACTAGTCACAGTCAATGAAAACGGGGAATTTGTTCTTGTAAAAGAATAGACTTGCCTTCTCAGAACCTACCTCTTTCAGAGTACTGACATTGCGATGTTAGGAGAGGTGAGTTAATTCGTGTTTCTTTCAAAATACGAATGTGCTGCGTACAATAGAGCTATTGTTTGAGCCTCTAGTTCTTATGCCCAGAGAAGGAAAACAGAATCGCTCGGGTAAAGCAGCCATTCTCGAACCCGATGAGCTTCAGAATTTGTTTGCTGAATTAGATGACCCCTATCGGGCGATCGCCCAACTTTGTTATCTGACGGCAGGGCGCATCGGTGAGGTGCTGTTGCTGGAGGTGGGCCATGTCACGGGTGGGTATCTGCTGTTCCCAGCTCCCAATACCAAGATGAAGGTGTCACGGACGGCAAAGGTCACAGCACCGATGGCGAAGGTGTTGGAGCGGGTGAAGCCTGCGTCGGGCTATCTATTCTCTGGCTCTGGCAAGAGTGGGCATATGACAGCACGGGCGGTTGAGCATCGGGTGAAACGGGCGGCTGAGCTGTTGGGCTACCAGGGGGTGAGTCTGCACAGCTTTAGGCGATCGCGCCTCACTCATCTGCACGAACAAGGCTGGAGCCTGTCTGAGTTGATGCGGGTCTCAGGCCATAAGAGTTTGGCAGCACTTCAGGAATATTTGGGCGTGGATCAGAGTGCCGTCGATGAGAAGCTGGCGGCGCTGGATGCTGGTTTTGAGGTGGCTTAGGGGCGATCGTTCAATCGCCTCTGGGTTTTGAAATGCGTCTGATGCGTTATGCTGTTGAGCTGCTACCTCAACCGAGTGAGCTGTTTTAGGTGATCGTAAAACTACGAGTTTCAGCAAAGGCTGAGCCCATGTAGCCTGTATCAACTGCCTGCACTGACCAATAGTAGGTTCCAGGTGCAAGGTTTCGGATGACCCAACTCGTATTGTGGTTAACGTTGCCCATGGTAGGAGTCTGGCGACGCCCTGTGGCTGTAGACATTGGAGCCATGACATCGATGCCTCCTGGTGTCGTACCGATTCGTAGATTGTAAGTCAAGCCATTTTGAGGCGTTTGGGCATCAAAATGGCTTGACTTACAATCTCATACAGCCCTGTTTAAAGGTGTTTGCGATACCTCAGCTTGCCAGCGGATTTGCTCAACTTATCGCCATGATGAATCAGTTTCCCGGAGTCATTCCCAAGCCAGATCCGTCTGCTACAAACCTCTTTTCCTCTGCCTAGAGTGATGAAAGAGCGCTAAGCTCGAAACAATACAGCAGGTTGACGGGAACAGTAAATTGTTTGTTTTGATACAAAGTTGTGCAGATAAAAGCAAGCTTTTATCTGCACAACTTTGTATCTTGTAGTACAATTAAACTAGTGTAAGTTTACTGCTTTGGCATCTAGATGTTCCTCTCAAATTGTCTAGACGCATTATCTCTTCAAGCAGTGGCACCCATTACTTGCCCCATCAAGAAATAGGCTGACAATTTTATGGCACTGAACATTGCTGGATATATTCGCGTATCAACTCATGAACAGGCGACAGATTCTCTTTCTTTGCAAAGACAAAGGGAACTTGTTGAACAAAATGGAGCGACTTTTATTTTCGAGGAAGTCGAGACAGCTAGTAAACGTAAGAAAAGGCCAAAGTTAGAGGCGCTGCTGGATTTAGTCAAGGGCAAAAAAATTGATCTGGTGATCACCCCTCGCTTAGACAGAATTGCGAGAAGCTCAAGAGAGCTTCATCGCATACTTGGCATCATTGAGGATGCGGGTGCCCGCATCCAATTTCTCGATTATCCAGCGATCGATCCCAATACACCAGAAGGATTGATGCTGATCGCTGCACTCAGCATGGTTGCTGAGATGGAGTCTAAAAACCTTTCCGAACGGGGGAAAAGTGAGAAAAGACATCGACGCAAAAATCAGTGCGCAAACTCCGTTGCACCCCTTGGGTATGGTACAGAGAAGAATCAATATAAGTTGGATCGAGAACCTTTCTTATGTCTGATTTCAGAAGATAGACCCAAAGAACCTGGGATCGAATTTGAGGGTCGGAACTTGAATGATGTACTTAAGGAAGTTATTCACACGTTTATTTTGACAAAGAGTGCTCGCGCCACACTAGATAAAATTTTTAACAAGTATGGTGTTCGACGCATGAAAGGTAAGAGAGGTGGACTTAAAAGAGCTTTTTCTTGGTCTCTTGATGGGTTTATTAACTGGATAAAAAATCCAGTTTTGCAGGGTCATACCTTTTATTTGCCAGGTGTTTCAAAAGTCAATACAGAGCTAAGCGATCCTGACAAGACGACGCTGATTCAAAATTCTCATTCCAGTGAGCGGTTGATTTCACCCCAAGATTGGCTAAATATTTTAGAAGCGATAGAGACCTCAAGGCGAATTGGCAGTGACTACGAGAAGGATTCCAAAAGCGACCAAGTGTATAGCCAGTATGCGTATCTAAATGGCCTCGTCTATTGTCATGAATGCCATGCTCGCTGCACACCCAAAACAGCAAAAAAGGGGAAATATCAATATTTTTCCTGTCGATATGCCGGTGCTAGTTGCATTAATCGGGGGAGTGCTCCTAAAAGTGAAGTTGAGATGAGACTATGTCAGGAACTAGTTAGAGCTTCTCAGATTATGCGTGAAGAGGCTATGGATGCAAGAAGTACTAGAGTTTCTCTACAGTATTTATGTCTGGCTGCACGTGGGGCATCTCAAGCGGAGTTTCAGAAGGTAGCAGCTACGACACATCCTCAGTTTAAGTATTGGAAAGATCCCTCAGGATGGCAAGTTCAGTCGAATTTAGAAGGATTACGAGAATCCCGCCAACAGCTTGAACTGATTGCGAAACCTCACCATAGTATCCAGGAAGCTAAGAAAAAGCTGGATAAAGAAATAGCAGAAGAGGAACGTCGCGAGCGCAGTGCCCTTGATAAGACGGCAGCAGAAATCATTTTCAATGGAAAAAATCTGATTTTTTGGCAAACGTTGTCTAATGACGATAAGGTGTCTATCTACTCCAAAGTGGTTGATAGAATATATATCAAAGATGGAGAAGTCGTTCAGATAAACCTCCGAACTGAACCAGAGAGCGAAGTCAAGGAATTATGGACAATGAGCTCACAGTCTTCCGATGTCATCATCAACGCGTCGAGCTAGCGAGGCAGGAATGGGTTCTCCAGTGGCACCCGCCTGAATGGTCAGATGTAAAGTGTCCACATTGCCATGCAACCTCCTTTGGCAAATTGATGTCTCGCAAAGGGCGCAAGTCTCATATCTGCAACGAGTGTCGTCACACCTTTTCCCTCGACGATGTGCCTGGGTGTCACTGTATCATTCCAGGACAGCTACTTAAATGTGCTGGCTGTAAGGAGTATTTGAACTTGGTCGGTTACGTCAGGCGTCGACTACCGGCATTGCAGCAGCTTTCCGATGAAGAGATCAGCAAGCGTTCTGCCCCGAAGAAGTATGTACAGAGAGATATGACACGGCGGAGCAGGAGTGTGGAGGCTCAGCAAGAGCTCGCTTTTCCTGAAGACGTCAATCACAATTGGGTTCAACTCTCATTGTTGGAGGCTGATGATGCAGGCGGATAATCAACTCAATGATTGGATATTGAAGACACAGAACTCCTGCTTGACTGACCGTGTGATCGCCCTGAATGTTGACCGTAAATCTCTTCAATCATAGAGACACATTGAAATTCTTCCCTCCAGGCTCAGTTGTAGCAATTGTCTTCACCATTATCTGGAACTGAAAGGAGAGGTTACTACATTTACCTATTGAATCCTTCTTGGCTTTGATTTCTAACTGCTTGAGGTCGCTGCAAGTACCGGTCGAAACTGAGGCGAAATTCATTTAATTTCACCAGCCGTTTCGCATCAAGTTCTCAATGCTGCGGCGGGAGAGTACCCTTGCACAGTTTCGCCATTCGTCTTCCTCAGCATCAAAATTTGCGTTGTCGCGAATGTCAAAGCCATTGACCCGTTTCTGAGCATTGATATAGTCATCAAGTTTTTCATCAAGGGTTTCGATATTTTCGATCCAGGTGTCTTCGATTGTGTCTGGCAAAGAGCCAAAGAGGTCGAAGTGACCCCTCATGCGCTCTGAGAGGCGGTCATAGATAGTGGCATCAACAGTACCTGGGGTTTGAGTAGTAGGCGACCCAAAACCTACGCTAACGTGAGTTCGGGATAAGGAATTCCCAGGAAGCTTGATTTACCGTTCATTTCAAGAAAGTTGCAAACAAAAGTATTCTCAATAAGTCTTATCTAATGCGAATTTTCTCAGCTGCGAGCCTTGTTGAGAATGATGAATAGGCTCTGCATCTTTCAGACGCAGGAAACACAAGGCTTTGAACCTTTTGCTTAACCCGAACTCACGTTACGCTAAGCACCTTCGTACTCTGTACCAGTTAAACCCTCCTGACTTTGAGAGGCTGAAACCATTGAAATCTCGTTCTGATTTTTTGTACCAGTTAGCCTACTATTCAACTGGTACAAGAGCGTCTACTAATGAACGTAAAAAAACGGGTTCTGAAAAGCTCTTCCCGCAAGGCTTTCAGCCTTAGCGTAGGATACTGTTCCATTACTACTCAACCCCCAATACCAGATTTTTCTGTGTTAATTGCGCTAGCCCGCTGCGGCATTGATTCCGCTCACTTGATGAATATCTCTTATCTGATTGGCGATGAAGTCGAGCTGAGCAGCCACATCTAAAGGTCCTCTAGCCGCCGCCAGTTCAGAGTAGAAAAATTGCCAAGCCCCAGGATGCAGCTCTTCCATAGCATTTACCAACTTCTCGACCACTGCTGTCGAGGGGTTCGCTTTGCCTTTCCGAAAATCTGAAATCACGGCTCCTGTCACACCCGAAGCACGGCTCAGTTCAGTTCCCTTAATGCCAAACGCTTTCAGTGTGCTGTCAAACACTTGAGAGGAAATTAGTTGAGAACTGATTTTTTTAGTCATATTCTGCGCTAAAATTAGCTGACAACTAAACAAGGCCTGTAGAATTGGAGCCATTATGACAAGAGCTGAACGACCCCGTCACTTCTCTAAGTTCTATTCTCTCACAAACCAAGAGTGGGCGCGAGCTTGCCGCGAACTAAAACCCGCCGAACTCAAGGTGCTGTATTACTTGAGAACCCTCGACCCCTTTGGCGATCGCCCCATCGAGATTGGTGTCAGAGAGCTAGCAGCTACGCTCAACTGTAACCCTGGCACCGTCAGTCGAGCCCTCAAATCACTCAGTCAAAAAGGCTGGATTGATTTAGAGCTGGTGCGGGTCAACGTCAAGCTCAAGACTCAATCGGCTCCGGTGTTGTCTCCAGACAACAGTGTTGTTTCTAGACAACAAACACGATCTACAGACAACAATGACGATCTACAGACAACAATGACGATCGCCACACAACAGACGCGATCTCTACACAACAATCAGCCGCTAGAACCGTTGCCAGATAAGGTTTTCAGATCGCCTCATACTATACAGACTGATCAGACCTTTAAAACTACTCACACCTCTACCGTGTGTGTCGAAGATGAACAGAGAAAAGAAGATGCACTTCTCAATCAAGATGTAAATCAACAAGCCGAAGAAAACCGGAGCGAACACACACCTCTTCATTTCTTAGGCGAGTTTATCGAAGCCGAGCCAGAAGAAAGTTCCGCGCCGCCGCTGCTTCATGAATTGCAACAAAAGGCGAAAGAATTGGGCGTCAACCTCAACGACCGAAAACTGCAAAAAGCGATCGCCAGATTCCGAGATCGCCTACCCGACGCCATCAATGCCCTCATCGAGAAAGCCTCAACCGTCAAATATCCCACCCGGTTTTTAGAGAAGGCTATCATCGAAGCCTGGAAGCCCGAACAGCCAGCCATCAATGAGTTTAGCCAATGGTATGCCGCCGCTCAGCAGCACAACTGCGGCGTGATTGGCAGCACCCAAGCCCAAGGCGTTCAGTGGGTGTTTGACCGAAATGGCGATCGCCATCGATGGGATGACCTGCGCCATCTGAGTTGGGATGCCCTTCGCGCCAAACTCAGCCCCCGTCCTACCTGGTCGCTCTACACCGACTTGTCAGATCTAATCGTCGCCATTGACGTTGAGATTCGTCGTCTTGGCTGGATTCCAAGTCAGATCCAATCATTCCTCTCCCAAACCTTCGGCAAGCCCAACCGCAGCCAGCTCAGCGATGACCAGCTCACCGAATTCCTCGATTTGCTGCAAGGCCAAATCGCATGATGATTCAATGCGTTCTGGGGGAAAGTCAGTGATGCCAATGGATCGCAGTCTCTATCCAACGAACTGGAAGGCCATTACTCTCGCGATTAAGCAAGAGGCTAACTGGTGCTGCGAAGCCTGTGGCCGTCCCTGTCGCCAGCCTAAAGAAGCGTGGATCGAGTGTTTGAAACGGCTCAACTGCACCGTTGCAGAGGCCGTTGTTGCCAAACCCGGTCAATTCGTTCTCACCACGGCTCATCTCAATCACCAGCCCAGCGACTGCCGCCGAGAAAACCTACGCGCCTGGTGTGCGCCCTGCCACGGACGCTATGACCTCCAGCAAATGAAACGCAAACAACACCTCAAATGCGAACGTCACGGACAACTCAGACTGTCAGGACTATGAACCCCATCCAAAACGAACTTCTCTCCGTTGAGAGCACACCCGTGTTCTCGAATCCCGCTGATGTGAACCCGATCTCATCTCCCCTAGAACACCGCGCCACTTTATCGGGTCGGAAAACTCGCCGCCACATCCCCAAAGGCCACGCCTGCGGCTGGATCGAAGAACGCATAGGCAACCGCAGCCGAAAAAAGCCCTCCGTCAGCTATTACTACTGCTGGGACGACAAAGATGGACGCCACCGCAAATACATTCCCGTGCGCAAGCTCTGGCGAGTTCAGCAGCTTTGGCATGAGCAAAAATCAGTGGATGAGATTGTGACGTATTTGGTGGGATGAGGGGCGATTTTCCAAGATGGGTTAGAGGCGATCGAGATGGATGTTCCACATCAGATCAATTATCGCTTCTGAACTGGATGCAATTTCAGGACATGGATCAGATACAAACTCTCTTAAAACTAATCCTCTGAATCCAGGACTCATATTCCATGAGCAACCAATAACTTGTCCGTCAATTCCCGAAATCATCCCAACGAAAATATCAGAGGAAGTGGTTGGAGCCATGAAGAAACTAAAAGTGCCACGATCTAAAATCAAAGTTGACTGTACAGTTCCTTCATCTCGACAGATGACAAGGTTGCTCGATCTGTACTCCACAGTTTGTCCTGGTCGGCATTCTAAAGATGACTGTGCAGATACAGGACGAGCGAACAATGAGCCAGTAGCAACAACACAAGCGAACACAATACTGACAAGCGCAGTCTGCCTTCGACCGCCACTGCGAAAAAACACTTTCTCTTTATTAAAAAATTGCATGGGTTCCTTCAATAGGGACAGGGTGGAGCGATCGCCTTGCCCTGTATCCAGATTTTTGTATGGGGAGATTAAAGCGCAACTATAACGAAGTCCAATTAGCCTGAAACCATTGTATAGAAATGAATTTGTGTAGTTTCCTATACCAGAGAAATTCAGAACTCTTACATTTTGCCGCTACAGTTCAACGAATTTGCGAGCCCTTTTGAATCTCGGAATTCTCAAGTCGCATGGACTGTCACTGCTAAAAGAAGCACCATTACTTAGGAGTGACAAAGACATCACCACTCCTAAATCTAAGTAAGCTTTGACTCGACGCTTTTGCCGAAATCCGAGCTCCCCTGAGCAAGCGACTTAGACGCTCTCATCCCAAAGTGTGCCCGTCATATCCCCAAAAGGTACGTTTGTGGATGAGATTGTGACGTATTTGGTGGGATGAGGGGCGATCGCCAGGATTGCCAGTCATTCCAGAACAATGTTCAAACAGTGAAACCGATCGCGCTTTAGGTTGATGCTTTTAATGTGCTTTTTCACCGTATCGGTCGTTATAAAAAGTTCACTCGCAATTTGCTTGTAGGTGTAGCCAATGCATCGATAAAGCCACACTTCCGATTCGCGATTACTCAGACCATAGCGTTGACCTTCGGCGATCGCGCGACTGCGAGCAGTTTGGTAGCGGTCTTCCAAAATAACCAGCATCTTGTCTTTACTCGACCCTTGCTCCAACCACTGCACGCGAACGCGAATCAGTTTAGTTGACGTGACTGCAATGTCATCTTCAAGAGCGAGATAGGGAGAAACATCTGCTGCTCCATCATCAGTTAGAGTCTCGCAGCTATCGACCAAGGCATCACACAAGCGCTGAATAGACAGGGGCAAAGCTTTGAGTGAAGTCTGTGAATCGAGCTTACGACATAGGGCACGAGCTTTTGCATTACTCTGCAAAACCGTACCATCGCTTACTACAATCATGACTCCGTCGGGTATCCCTTCGAGAATACCTTGTAGGGAAAAACAGTTGCCTGGAAGACGCTTCTTTTGTGGGAGATACTTTCGTATATCTTTGGGTGACCAGATGGGTAAAGCAGCGTCGCCATTAAAGTTGTGGGGATTTTGAGTCACTATCGCATTGAGAGCATATTTCTCCGCGCAAACATGCTCTTCTGCAGAGTCTAGGTCAATCAGACTAAGATGCCTAGCTTTTTCTTTGATATCTACTGTAATTGGAAAGATACGACCTGCGAAGAGCTGCGCAATATACTCAGATGGTTGCTCTGAAAACTCGTCTGACTCAAAGTCAATTCTTAATCGTTTAATACATTTATCTGTGATGTAAATTTCCAAGTCAGAGGTTCGACTCAATTCCATCAGTTCTTCAGTAGCTTCAACAAAGCCGTCTCGGTTTGCAATCAGCTCTAGAATTAGATCTGCGTCAGCAAGAACCCTCAGCTTTTTCTCAAGATATACTGTTCGCATGCCCGAAGACCTCATCTGTCGCGAGTTCCTCCGCTCACTATGTTGGTTATTTCTGACTCCTGAGTGTCTAGGCCATCTGTGTTATCAAGTTCAGGTTTGTGCGGCTCTGCCTTAGTTCCTGTTCCCCAGCGCTCTCTTAATTCTCGTAGTTCTTGAAGCGAGAATCCTTTAGTCTTGGAACTAGTCTCTTCAGGGACTTCAACATACTCAACTAGATCAGGGACATTGCATCCAAAAACTTCAGCTAGCTTGAGATATCGTTCTAGTTGGCTCAGTCCATCAGGCTTTTCCCAATTCTGAATCGTGTTAGGTGTCACTCCAACAAGCGCTGCAAGCTGAACTTGGGTCAATCCAGCTTGCTCGCGAAGCTCTGCGACTCGTGATTTTGGTGTTAGTCGCATAATAAACCCGACATATGATCAACGTTGACTCCATTATGTCACTAACAAAGCTTGGTTTCAACACTTAATAAATCAACCTATAGATAAAACCAAATTACAACACCAAATAAATTTGGTTATACTGAGGCAGTGACCTGAGCTGCTTGGAGGTAAACCAATGAAATATGTTGCGACTGTTCTGGTTTTAGGTGGAGTGTCTGCTATAGCTCTGTTTTGCTTTACGGTTCTATCCTTCTCAGGAGGAGGGCTGAAGGTTCGGGGACCGTGGGAAACGTACGTCGATATTTGGCTAGAAGAGAGAGTGCAACTGGAATCTGCTGCCTCTCAGCAAGAGGCAGCACAAAGTGCGCCTGAGCCTGAGTAGGAATCACGTTCTTAGGGAGATGGGCTGTTTCTGAAGCGAATCGCGATTCGTTTTTGGCTGATATTCGCTTTCTCCGTGTAGAGTGACATTTCTTACGAAACGTTTACCACTAAAAGTATTAGCAAACTCATCTGCTATTCACAGAAACTCAAATCAAAAAAATCTCGAATAACCAACAGGATTACACCCTAAACACTTTAGATGTTTAGCCCGAATCTGCTGATCTGGGTTTCGGGTATGCCCACCAGAATTCGGTAGAGTCACCGTATTATTTTTTACGTGCAGTTCCCATTATATGGAGAGCTGTAAAGAAATTTTTTGACGATGAACGACCAGAATTCTACCGTTGAGCACCAGATTCGACCGGACGCCCTGATGGACGAGTTAGGGATTAAAAAGGACTCTTACTACACCTATCTCAAGCAGTTAGAGATCAAGGCAGAGAAGGATTCAACAGGCAAGGTTTACCTGAACCAAGAGCAGGCTAATCTGATGCGACAGCTCCGTTCTCATGTGTTGGCGGGGGGCAAAATTGAGGAGTTTTCTGTCAAGAATTCAGACCCATCTGAGTTGGTGTGGGCTGATGCGGGAGCGATGAGCGGTCAGGATTCGGAGACCGTTGCGGATGAGGGAGCAGCTTATGGGCTCAACTTCGAGGCGCTGATGGTTGAGGCGGCGGAGTTGGCGGGGCATCGGATGACAATGGGCGATCAGCTCGTGTTGCAGCTTGCGTCGCAGATGACCTATGACGACTTGCCCGACCAGGTGCGGACGAAGGTGGATCGAGTGCGGGAGGCGACGCGCCCAAAGTTTCAGCCGGAGACGATCGCCACCAACCTGCTGAACCAGTGGCGACAGCAGCGCAACGAAATGGCAGCGTAGAGCATCAGGCTGAGTCTCGGCATTATGCGGCAGAGATATCAAATGAAGCACGGCTGATCGGTGAGGCGATCGCCCAAGGGTCGCCTGTGTTGGTGTTGGGCGAGGTGGGGCTGATTGGCACATTGCCAGAGGCGATCGCCCAGCGTCATGCGTCGGACTATGCCGTCGCCTCTGCGGTCTACAAAGGATCAGGCAAGAAATTCTTTCAGGCGATCGCGGAGCAGCTTGATATTCCCACTGAAGACTATTCGGCGGAGAAGCCGAGGCCGTTGACGATGGATCAGCTCAAGGATGAGATTGCTCAGAATGTCGATGACAACACGCTGCTGCTGTTGCCGGAAGCTAAACGGCTGACCACGGGTATTCGCTATTGGCTGGAAGACCTAATCTCGGCGGGAGTGCGGGTCGTGTGTTTTGCGGCGGCCAATCCGGGGCGAGATATCTTCCTCGACATGATTGAAATCGAGCTAGAGTTACCGAGCGATCGCCAGATTCGCGAAGTGATGGAGAAAGAGGCGATCGCCCAAGGTTTGACATTAACGGCAACGGAGCTAGCCCAACTGCAACCCCTAGCCGGACGTAATCCGATGCTGGCGCGAAAGGTGGTGAAAAATCATCGGTTGGGGCTGACTCAAAAAGCGAAGCCCCAACATACTCAGTACGTGGTGATCATGCCGATTTTGATTGCGGCGCTGATGGCGTTTGGGGTGGTGCGATTTGTGGGCATGGGCACTCAGAATAAGAGCCTCTACATCATGGGTGGGGTGTGTTTGGTGTCCGGTATGGCGCTGAAGCAGCTTGGTGGTATTCGTGGAGCGAGGAAGCGATTAGGGCAGTAGTGAGAGGGCGATCGCCACTCACCAGGGAAATCTAGAGAGAATCCCTTCCTCAACTTGGTGCATGTCCCATGATGGCGATTACCCATGCCTGCATCGCGACGGCGGGCGCTTCCCTAATTTTCTCCACCTCAGATCCGCTGATTTTGGGGCTGGCTATTGTGGGCTCTCAACTGCCCGACATCGACAACACCCGCAGCATTATTGGCCAGGTGTGTTTTCCTATCGCGAGCTGGATTGAAGATCGCTATCCTCACCGGACGCTGACTCATTCGCTGGTGGCGACGGCAGGGCTAACGGTTTTGGCCATCCTCATCGGGTGGCTATTGGGCGATTTGTGGATGCTGCTGGCGTTGCCGTTGGGACATGGGCTGTCGTGTTTTAGCGACACGTTTACGCGCCAGGGGGTGCAGCTCTTTTGGCCGGAGCCTGTGTGGGCGGTGTCGGTGAGCAATCCAAATCGGAGGCTGAGAACGGGTGGCCCTGGTGAATATTGGGTTTTGGCTGGAGCGATCGCCCTCTTACTGATTGGCCTCCAGGTATCAGGCAGCGGCGGTGTCAATGTGGCGGTAGGAGGCTCGTTGGGACTGCGAGATACGGCGATCGCCACCTACAATGCCAGCCCTGAGCAGGCCGTCTATGCCGACATTGAAGGCGTTTGGCTCGATGACCGCAGCAGTGCCGATGGCTCGTATCTGATTCTCAAGCGCGATGGCAATGAGTTTTTGGTGACCGATGGCAGCAGCATCTATCACACAGGTCAAAGCATGGTCGTCGATTCGCTCAAGGCCAGAGCCGCCGAACCGCTCCAGAGCAGCACCGAACGGCTCAGCTTTGCCGATGAAGAACCGACTGCAACGCTACAACAGTTGGCGATCGCTCATCCGGGTAAGCGTATCTATCTCTCTGGAGTGCTGACAGTCGATTATCCTGAAGGGCTGGTGTTGCAACCTCTAGGGCGTTCTCATCAGACGGCAGTGTTGACGGGTGAGTCGTTGACACTGGATCTGCATCCGCTGGAGCTGGCTACGGTGCAACTGACGGATCAGTGGGTGACGGGAAGTGTGATGGTGATGGTGCAGTGATGATTGGCGATCGCGGTTGATTTTCCTGAAGAGATACAGCTACCAATCGATCCTAAGCAGCACAGCAACGCTAACTGGAGACACTCTGACGATAGATCATCATCTGTTGGAGCAATTAGTGTTGATGTTGAGGGAGCAGTATGCGGCGGGGACGCTGTAGAGCGGTTGAATTCCATAACCACAAATTAAACCTCAAGAAATTTAATCTTCTTTTTGTGATATAGTTCATTTGAACTATTACAATGATGACTAGTCATCTCCTTTCTCGGTTCCTGTGGGCAGAAAAAATCTAACCTCAGATTAGAGTGTGTGCACGTAGTGTTGCTGGTGTCCCAGTTGATGGAAGTGCGCTCCTTTATATCTCTAGGTAGGATTATATTGCCGTCAAATTAAAGACAAGTAAGCGCATGGAATCGGAAGAGAATCTAACAACAAATCAACTGGTTGTGAGAGCAATGGACAGAACCCAAAAAGTGATTTTAAAACTTCGAGACATGCTCACAGAAAGTAAAGCTCAAGGTGTAGTAACCCCTAAGATCTATGATCAACTTCACGCAGAGATTGTTCAAGCAGGGCTATTGCTTGAAAAAGAAAAAGAAAGGATCGATACTCTAGCTGAGACTGATCCTGTTTACACAGAGCAGGATGATGACATTTTTCAATGCACGGATGAAGAGCTAGAAAGCTACGAAATCAGAATTTCTGAGAGCGGTCAATCAGCGGCTTGATCTTTGGCTAATATGCGTGAGTCGGTTTGCTCCGCCAGAGAACTTGATTTCATTGTCAAGCTCGTATATCAGATCGTCTATAAGCTTATTGAGAGTAGTTGTTCCATTTGCCTTCTCACGAAGAATGGGATGCCTTTCGATAGCACGCAACGCAATTTTGTGATTATTCAGTTCTCCTGGAAGCTTGTAGATAGAATTGGCGAGTTTGGAGGCTCTAACTCTGAGAGGAAATCCTTCTGTTAAGCTAGCCTGAAGCCACTCAATACATCTGAAGATATCCTTCTTGAATGTTTCGATTGCTCCTCTGTAATGCCTAAAATCATCAAGGTTTAGGGCAGACATAGCTTCTTTCGTAGCATGTTGCATCAGTAGTACTTTGTTTGTTTGTTCTGATAGCCAAGCAATGATTTTTTTTGCCGCTTCTTCTTCCTTCTGAAGTTCTAGTATCTGATTCTCTAAATCCCTACGGAGCTCACTTAAATTCACATCCTTGATATGGTTTTCACTCTTGTCAATAAATCCCTTTACTCTATAAATTATAGATAACCTTCTGTGATGAGCTGTTTTTAGGCTTTCTATTTTTTTGTCTCTATTTTCAATTTCCTTTTCTTTTTCTTCAAGCTGGGTTCTAGATAATTTAGATGCTTCTTCTTTGATGATGAAACTAGTCAAGCTTACAACAATAGGAATAAGGCTAACTAGAATCACTCCTAGTAGTATATTTTGAAATGTGTCTAAATCTTGTGACGGATCAATACGACCTATATATATGCCTAGAATAAATGTTAATAGAAAAATAACAAATAGAAATAACACTGCTGATCCGATATCCAATTTAACCCTGAATAAGGATTTCAAATTATTCAGACTCATCTCTATCTTTTGACCTCTTAGACAAAATAGATATTAACAATGCCGGATTATTCTGAATACAAAAGCGTATTCGCTTCAGCATAGAAGAAGCTGTATCTTTGTCAACACGAATTTCCTTAGCAAGCGAACGTACGCTCAAAGTTTTTGGAGTTAAGGAAGTATCTAGGTACAGATATATTGCTTTAAACCATTTGGACAATGGAACGTGACTTCCATGAAAAATAGTACCAATAGTAACACTATACGAGTTAAAACAACTATTGCAGTGATGTCTATTCTCTTTCTTAATAGATGTGCTGTTTGTGGAGCCACAGTAGGGGCATCTGGGCGTCCCTTGCCAGCGAATCTCTTCAAGTAGGGCTCTGCAGTCGTCATTGGAGAGCTCCATGCCCCAACAGTGAAACGTATTGGTTTTACATACGGTACTAAAAGAAACGGTTTAGTAGCGCTGTGGGCATTCTCCCATTAAGCTTTTCGACGGGTACATGTATGAAGAAGCTGATCTTTTGTGTTGTTGTAAGGGGAGCGATCGCCCTTCCTTCTCAATCTGGGAATTCTAAACCCGACCCTCTCTCCCTTCATCCATGAGGCACATCATCAGCGGTGCAGTCGCCACAGTCTTAACCCTCACGATACCTGCCTTTACTCCATCTCCCCCAGAACAAATCACCCAGCCTGAGACAGACACCGCTCCCAGTCGCCTCACCATTTCTGTCGCCGTCGCTGACCCTGATGATCTGAAAGTAGCGGTGGGCGATCGCCTCTCTGTAGGTGATCTCATTGCCGATCGCACCCGTGAACGTCAGCGGCTCGAAGCTCAGCAACAGCAGCTTGTCTTAGCTCTAGAGCGCCTGCAAACCGCAACTATTTCAACACCTCTACCACCCGATACCCCACCCGCCGTATTAGAGCCGACCTATCTCGAAGAAGAAGCGGCGATCGCCAGAGCAGCGGCAGCGGTGGAGCACGTGCAGCAGGCGATCGCCCTCAAGCAACAAGAGCTGTCGTATTTGCAGGAGCTGGATAATCTCAACCCGCTGATTTTGGAACATGAGCAGGTGAAGCGACAGGAGTTGCAGCAGCAGCTCGAAGCCCAAGTGCGAGATTATCAATTGGCTTTGGGCAAACGCAGCACCCGCGAATATCAGCATTCCATCGTCTCGGCTGAGACCGTCAGCGCCCAAAACCGAGATGCCCTCGACTATCAGCAGCAGTGGCTCACCTACGAACAGCGCCTGCGCGATAGAGACTACCAAGTATCCCAAACTCAACTAAGGCTCGATGAGGTCAACAATGCGATCGCCAATCTGGCTGTGGTTCGTTCGCCCTATGCAGGTCGCATTCGGCAGGTGCAATGGCTGGGGCAAAATCCTGATGGTTCTCTCGATGTGGAGCTTACTTTGCTCGTCCGGGATGGCTCAGGCGAGAACGGCACAGGAACTGCCCTGCCT
Organism: Elainellaceae cyanobacterium; assembly: GCA_049647405.1. Taxonomy (GTDB): domain Bacteria; phylum Cyanobacteriota; class Cyanobacteriia; order CAKZMO01; family CAKZMO01; genus CAKZMO01. The sequence continues at coordinate 21,309 of JBARXP010000345.1, forward strand.
GGAATCGAGCCTGGACTGTCTAGCGACCCTGACGGAGAGAGCGATCGCCCGTAATCCTGAGATTCAGTCCATTGATGAACGGCTAGAGTTGGGAGATGACCGCATTCACTACAGCCGACGCCGTCGCTGGACAAACTACATCACCACTGATCCGGTACGGCTGGTGCAAAATCTCTTAGGCGGTGGCGATGTGCAGCGCGATCGCCTAGTCATTGCCGATCTGGAGCTACAGCAAGCGGATCTGGTACGACGACGCTGGGAAGTGAGTGAGGCGATCGCCCAAACCATCATCGATGAGGTGCTCAACTGGGAACGGCTCGATCGGCAGCTCGAACTCCTAGACTCGCAGATGCTCACCCAGCAGCAACAGCAAGCCGTCATGGAAGCTAGCTACCGCACAGGCTCAGGCAGCACCGCCACGATGCTCACCGTGTGGCAACGCGCCGAAGAGTTAGAAGCTCGATTGATAGAGACACAAATCGATCAGACCCAGACCCGTCAAGGGTTAGAGCGTCTAGTGTTTGGGTTTGAAACGGTTGGGAATTCTGACTAGAAGCATTTTTCAAGAACTAGGGTGCAACCATGCCACGACTCAATCGACGACTGATTATTCTGCTAGGACTGGGAGCGATCGCCCTAACCTTTCCTCTCTGGTTTCGGCTGATTCATCCGTCAGCATTCACCTCTGTACGCTGCGTGGGCATGTTGGCCGATGGCTCTCTCGTCAAAGCCTCTGGCAACGACTGCATCGAACCCCACGACTTTGAACAGGTTGTCAAACTCAAGCAAAACGATGATGGAACGATTGAATTTGAGGGGGATACTACCATTTTTGAGCTTGATGGCACTGATCCTGCTGAAGCTGCTTCCTCAGACTGATGCTCCAGCCGTTCAATCTCCCTCGTCTGATCTGTGGCAGGTGGTTCCCGATTCCGTCTACGACGGCGACACCCTCAGAGTCATGCGAAATGGCGAAGAACTGAAGATTCGCTTTTGCGGTATCGATGCGCCAGAGAAAGACCAGGCGCTAGGGGTTCAGAGCCGTGACCATTTGCGATCGCTCATCGACCAAAGCAACAACTCAGTCCGAATTCTGACGGTAGAGCGCGATCGATATGGCCGCACCGTCGCTGAGGTGATGGGTGTGCTGGGGGAAAGCGAGATGAACCTCAACGCTCAGATGGTGGCTGATGGTATGGCCTATCACTACGCCCAATATTCAGGGAATTGTCCGAGTCAGAGCGCAATTGTTGAGGCAGAGGCGATCGCTCAGGAAGCTCGTGTGGGAGTGTGGGCGAATCCGGCGAGTGAGAAGCCGTGGGATTGGAGGCAGAGGAATTAGTGAGGGGGGCGTTGGCTTGCCTGGGCGTAGCCCGTAGAGCTCGCGGGTGTGATTCGTCGGACTTTATCAATGACTGGGGTGGATGTGCCGAAGTGACGGGTATGGCATCGATTCATGCAATTTTGACCACATTTCCTGAAAGTCCCTCTGCCCATGCTCTCTAGCCATGCTCTCCTTCTAGCCTTACTTAGGAAAAGAATAAGGATTTCAGCGATCGGAGTAGGAGCTACACTAATGCCTAGGAATCCTATCGAGTTTCTTGGAAGGTATATGCTAGTCGCTTTAAGCAGATAAGGAAACACTTCTCATGAAGCTCCGAAGGCTACAAATCTCAAACTTCCGAGGAATTAGAGAACTAGAGCTTTTTCTTGATGACCTCGTCGTACTCATCGGTGAGAACAATTCGGGCAAGACTGCCATACTAGATGCTTTGCGCTTATGCCTCCGGGACTTATCATCGCGCCGCCGGGTCGTATTCAATCCATTCGACTTTCATTTAGTGGATGAAAATGCCACACCGACCTCAACAAATCCAATTCAAATCATCTTCACTTTTTCAGAAGATGCTGAGGGTGAGTGGGACTCAACCCTTGTAGGAAGACTTAATCGGCAAAAAATTCTCCAAATAGACGACGAAGGTAAGGGTCATGTTGTTCTCGCCGTAACTTGTACTTACGACGCAGCAACTCGCGACTTTGCTCAGAATTGGGATTTTCATACCCTCGATAATCAGCCATTGCCTGGAGTAGCTGATTCAGCTCTGACCACGCTTCAGCGAGAGGTTGTGTACTTCTACTTGTCCGCTCTTAGGGATGCGTCGAAACACTTTGATGCTAAGGGACCTTTTTGGCGACCGTTTCTCAGAGATAGTGAGTTGTCTGATGAGAAGAAAGAAGAGATCGAACAAAAACTTAAAGAGGTAAATGATCTCGTAATAGCTTCACATACAAGCTTCGAGGAAGCATGTAACCGCTTGCGCAGCGTCCAGGATGTAGTTCCTATGGCATCCGGAGACGTGGTGTCGATAGAAGCTGTGCCAGGACGGATGTTCGATATGCTAGCCAAGGCTCAGGTCTTCCTAGCTACATCAACAGGAGCAAAGGTGCCAATTGAAAGACACGGTGAAGGCACACAGAGTCTTGCCGTCCTCACGCTGTTTAAGGCCTTCTTGGACACCTGGCCTAACGGCTTTCCTATCATTGGACTTGAGGAACCTGAGGCTCATCTTCATCCATCTGCGATTAGATCACTTTGGAAAATAGTGAGTGACTTCCCTGGCCAGAAAATCATCTCCACTCATAGCGGCGATCTCTTATCTGAAATCCCAGCAAGTGCAATAAGGCGCTTATGTCGCACGCAGGAAGGTACTCGCATTTCTAGCCTTAAGTCTTCAACTCTCACACCAGACGACGAGCGCAAATTCAACTTTCACGTAAGGTATGCAAGAGGCGAACTGCTGTTTGCAAGATGTTGGCTGCTTGTCGAAGGAGAGACGGAGGTCACTCTACTGCCTGAGGTAGCTAGATATCTCGGAATAAACCTTGAAAATGCTGGCGTACGCTGCGTTCCCCATCGCCATGCCAGCATTGAGTTGTTCCTTAAGGTCGCAAGGGATCTAGGGATTGCTTGCTGTGTACTCGCAGACAACGATGATCAAGGGGCTAAAGATCAGGAGTGCGCTCATAGGTATCTGGAGCCTAAGATGATCAACCATACCCTTCACGTTATGTCTGAGAGCGACATTGAATGTCACCTCTGCTCTGCTGGGTTCGGTCAGGTTTACGAGTCCTATCTTTCTCCCCAAACATGGTCACGAGTCATGGCATCGCGTAACGAACCTGAATATTGGCCTCAGGTCTTAACTGCTATAAAGAAAAGCAAGAGCTTCGCAAAGCCGGAAGCAGCATTACGCGTAGTAGATCTGATTCACAATGAAACCATCTCTGTCCCACCACTCTTGGAAAGTGTCGTCAAAGCATCGGTAAACCTCTCTGGAGGCCTTTAATGAATTTGGATCTTGATCTCCTTAACGTTAATCAGAAAAGTGCCGTTCTTTGGCAAGATGGTCCCCTTCTCGTACTCGCAGGCCCTGGCTCGGGGAAAACACGAGTCCTTACTTACAGAGTAGCCAGAATGATTCAGGAGCAAGAGGATGCTTCTGTATTAGCTCTCACCTTTACGAACAAAGCTGCGGCTGAAATGAGAGAAAGGGTGGATACTCTCCTCGGGAAACGGGTAGATCGTGCTCACCTCTGCACATTCCACTCCTTTGCCACAGAAGTGCTACGGCAACACGGGTCACATCTGGGGCTACGACCAGACTTTACACTGCTAATCCAGGATGAGGATCGAATCGCGGTTCTTGAAGAGGCAATATCTTCTCTATCTGAAACAGGACATTTAATACCCACAGATCGTAAGAGCCTAATGACTCTTTTAGACCGCCTTTTTGCTGAGGCATATGATGGAGGGGACAAAGCTCAATCACTGACAAAAACACCAGAATGGCTGCCGCTTCTTTTTCGCCAATACTGTGAGTCTCTCATACTTGCCAATCGAGTCGATTTTGGAAGCCTTTTAGCTTTTACCAGCCAACTTCTACGAGAGAAAAGGGGAATTTCTCGTGTTTTGCGCCTTACCTGGACGCACGTCTGTGTAGATGAGTTTCAAGATACAAATAAAGCCCAATATGAGCTGTTAAAGCTTATCGTCGGTTCAGACTCGCCCAATCTCTTTGTTGTTGGAGATGATGACCAAATTATTTACCAGTGGAATGGAGCTAGTCCGGAGCGCTTGCAGTCACTAGTCTCTGACTATGACACAAAGATTCTTCAACTTCCGGAAAATTATCGCTGCCCTCCAGAAATAGTAGAACTTGCAAATAAACTGATATCCCATAATCAACAGCGTACTGCGGGGAAAACACCACTTGCAGCATACCGAGAGTCTGTAATTGGACAAAATGCTATTCAATACGAAGTGTTTGAGACACCCGAAGCTGAAACATCTTTTCTTGTCCAAACTATGCAGGAGCAGCAGCTGCCTTCCAAGGACTGTGTAGTTCTCGCGCGTACGAAAAAACTATTACAGAACGTCGCTCACGGTCTACAAGATGCTGGTCTTAATACCTACCTAGCAAAGAGAAAAAGTGATTTTGAAAGCCCCGTTATTCGTGTGGTATTTGAGGCCATGAGGCTCGCAAACGCGAGACATGATCGTGACACACTTCGAAAGCTTTGCGTCGCGTGGAAAGTACTTTCAGACGTCCAAATTGAAGTTGAAAACGTTGTTGCAAGCGCAGCCTTGATAGGTGGTGATTTTCTTCGCGCTTGGGCTGATGCTGCCGAGATTACAGCCGAAGGACAATTACAGGCTCTCGCACAAAAGCTTCGGACAGCTCTCATTGATAGGCTCGACTTTCCCGGAATCGTGGACTGGTTTCTTGAAGAAGGGTGGCAACCCTGGGACGACCAAAACGACATAGAACTACAGGATGAGATTGAAACTTGGCAATCGCTCCATGGGAACTTCGTAAGTGAATATGGACACGAGAATCTCATTTTGAATGCCTATCTACAGTTGATGGATTTGTCCCCTAAGACGAGCGAACCGGCCAGTGATGCCGTTCGGTGCTTAACCGTACATGGAGCCAAAGGACTTGAGTTCAAACATGTGTTTCTCATAGGCATGGCCCAAGAGATTTTTCCTTCCTTTTTAGCCCTGAAGAAAGGAGCTGAGAGCCGCGAAGTTGAGGAAGAACGCCGAAATTGCTTCGTGGCAATCACAAGAGCGAAGCATAGCTTAATACTTACCCGTGCGCGCCGGTATTATGGATGGTCGAAAAAACCATCGCAGTTTCTGATAGAGATGGGTCTAGAGGAATAAAACCCGCTGCGAAACTGAAGAGGCAGTAAAGACTACACCTAGGCGGGCGATCGCCCCTACCCTCCATCTCATCACACCAACTTCACCAGCTTCTGATACTGCCGCTCCAGCGCCGCCACCCGCTTCGACAGCGACATCACCGAACTCGCATCCGTCACAGCCAGATATTGAGCGATCGCCTCCTGCACCACTTCACTCTCACTCTTGCCCGACTCACGACAGAGGCTTTGAATCTGCTCTTTCCAGCTATGGGGCACTCGTGCTCCCACCATCGGACGTTGACCGTTGCTCATAGGATTTTGGATTGGGATTAAGGTTGAGCCGTGCAAGGCTGAGACGATTGCAGGGCTAACCGGGTTGACGTACTCCCGTTAATATTCCCGTCGCTTGAGGTGTTATCCCATCGGCAAACTGAGCTAACCGGGATAGCCTTCACACGATATTGAGTAGAGCCAATCGCCACTATCAATAGTGAGGGTTCATTCGCAATAGCAGCGATGTAAATTTTGAGCGATCGCCCAAACCCCTGATATTGCAATAAAATTGACTTGCTGAAATTGAAAAAAGAGCAAGTCAAGCCCAACATGCCCAAGCGCGATCGCCACGGTCAGGCGGAAATGTGGACGGAGGATCAGTTTCGTCTCGTCTTGGCGGAGATGAGCCCCACGATGCGGGCGATTTTTTCAATCTGCTATTACACGGGCTGTCGGGTGAGTGAGGCACGGCAACTCCAGGCTGAAGATGTGGTCGGTCGCTCGATTGTGTTGCGGAAGGAGACGACGAAGACGAAGCAAACGCGGGCGGTGCCGATGCATCCTCAGCTCAAGCAGATTCTTAATGAGGCAGATCTACCGCAATCGGGGTATCTATTCCCTGGTCGCAAGTCGGGCTGTGTGACGCGGCAGGCGTGTGATGGGGCGCTGAGGCAAGCGTGCGATCGCCTGGGGTTGCGGGGCTTTAGTACCCACAGCAATCGACGCACTTGGGCAACAAAACTCGATAAGGCAGGGGTGCGGTTGAAGACGATTCAGGAGCTGGGCGGCTGGACTTCGATGGCGGCTCTCCAGCGATATTTAGAAGTGTCGGAAGAAGAGAAGATGGAGGCGATCGCCAAACTTTAGAAGGGAAAGGAGATAAGAGATTAGTAGAAGTACCCTATTTAGCTACGTAGGTGCCTGTCCGATTTCCATCCCTCATGTGAGGATATAGAGAGGTTAACTGAAAGGATGCACTCTGACCATAGTCAAAGGTTGAAGTGAGTTACGAAGCGTCTCTAATATTAGAGTCTCCCGGAAATAAGATGAAAAATCCTTGAAAGCCTTACCTGATAAGCATTTTGATGATTTTTAATAAAAATAGCTGGAAGATATGCTGAACAAAGGCTACAGCCATTTCTCTTCTTATTAACCGACAAGTCTATTAGCGATACTGTCCTGTAAAGAGTGAACAAGAATCAATCCACCCTTGTTGACCAGGCTCTAACCGATTAATGGCTCCAGGATAAACACTACGAGCTAGCTGCGGCGAAACAATTTCATACCAGAGTTTTCCTTCGGAAGAAGCGGCATGACCAGTAAGTTGTACCCATTCTCCTGGTCGAACAACTCCAAGAATCGTTGCAGGATTTGTTCCTGGATTTGTTCGCAGGTATGCACTGTTAGGCAGATCGTTACAAGTCATTGCTTCATGATCTGCATCATTAAAGTATGTAAGCTGGTTAACCGGAGTGCCGACATATTGACTACCTTGTGGAGTCAAGCGACTAGGATTAACCTGAACAGGATAATTTGGATTTGTTTGAACATTTGGCTCAGTAGAGCCAGTAGGAGATATCGAGACGACGACAAGCATCGGCAATGTAGAACTTTCAGATGCTGAACTGACTGGCGATATAGGTTCTGACCTTTCAGGCAGTGAAGCATGATTTACTGGTGCATTGGTTGCAGTTAACTGCCTTTCAGAAGATGACTCAGATATAAAATTCCAAGAGGAATTTAGCTTTGCGGCATAACTTACGAACAAGGCTGAAATCATCCCGAGAAATAAATAGAATAACGAGCTATTCACTACTCACCTCCTTGAATTGATCGCGATTGGTAAAAGCTTGTTGTACAAGTGCTTAGAGAATGAGGAAAACGAGTAGTAGCCCTCCGAGAGAACCGACCAAGAAGCTTAAAAATGCTGATTCAGAAGCGGTTGAGATATCTCGACGAAAACCGCAATTAATACATACATACTCATCTATGCTCCTCGCCACAAGCGACGACTTTCGGCATCGAGGGCACTCATGCAAAAGACTTCTCTCTTCCGGCTCGACAAAGATTTGATTCGGCATCTGACAATCACCATGAAACATAACATTTTTACCCTAACATATGTTAGGGTAAAAAATTTACGAATACTTCTTGCCACAACATTGATTTCCTGACAAAAACTATATAAAGTGTTGCTATGATGGGTGCCGCAGGACTATTCAAATAAAACATATGTTCTATTCAGATGACATAAAGCTCAAATCTAATATTGCTGAGTATCGGGCTCGCAAAGGTTTAACTCAGATTGAGCTTGCAAGAGAGGTTGGTGTTACTGAAACAACTATCGCTAATTGGGAAAAAGAGCGACGTGGGTTAGAGTGCCTTGACCGTGCTATAAGACTTTGTCGTGCGCTTGATTGTCAATTAGAAGATCTCGTCAAGTATGTGCCTGATTTTAAAGAAGAGGGAGAAAAAAATAACGACAAAATTAAAGAACTTTCATTTTCAGAGATGCAAGATCTGGCTAATTCTACTCAATCTAAAACTGTTCATATTATTCAGGCTTGGCCAAGAGAGACGAGTAAAGAAGTGAATATATCCTTAGAATAATTTGAAGGATTAAAAACCAGCACTTCCAGTCTTTATAAGGACTAAAGCTCTAACTCATTGAGTCTCTCCAATGGCTGAATCTGATTTCTAAATACTTTAAGAGAATTCAGAAATCATTTCTATTTCAATGCCACAATCAGGAGGTGCTGTGAAAATTATTATTTGCCCCCCTCTTCTTAAAGAGAGGTTTTTTTCGCAAAAGAGAGATCCATACTTTGATCACATATGGAGGCTTTTAGGAAATCATCCTTATATTGAACTCTTCATTTCATATAGACAGTATGAGAATTTTTATAAGAGTATTAGAGCTGAACGAGGAGTTGAAATTGCTGATACTGTTATCTCAGCTTTAACAAAATCAGTCCAAGTCTTCCCTGATATCCCTGATCTGGAGCCTCGGATCAGGATGCGTGCGACGGAAATCATAAAAAATGTTGTGTCAAGATCTGGCCGTGTAACATCCGACATCGCTATAGTAATTGCCTGTGCTGAGTTTTGGGGAATAGATATAATTCTTACTCAAACACCAGAAGAGTTTCGATTTCTCAATCTTCAATCTATTGAGTTATCTTACATGCAAGAGAATAGCTTAACAGATTCACCAGACAAGTTATCTCTTGCAGTAGGAAATTTAGAATCGTTAAGCAAATTAGTTGACGACTTCCAAAAACAAGTAACTATAAGCAATTGGATTGAAAACAAATTTGACTCTAATTGGATTCCCTTTGATGAAATAAGTCCTTCTCTATCTACAGTAGAATTTGAAGCAGGGGGAATTAGAAGATCGGTTATTAAAAGAGGTTACTTTATCAGGATTGGACTTGAAGAATGTGACAGAATTATATTAGTGATATCTTGTTTAAGCTATTCTTCTGACAAAGTTCATATTACTGGAGGAATTTATCATGTTGATGGTAAAACTTTTCCTAGAGAAGGTCTAAATTTAAGTATCATTGCAGATAATGGAACAGAAGTGCTAAGAGAATATATTCAGCATCTTTCTAGAAGTTTTGTTTTTGAACTAGTTGGGTTTCCAGGTAATTCATTCACACTTCAATTTCTGTTAAAAGATGAATCACTACCATTAAAGTTTATTTTGTAGGGATATTATTTTTCTTGTAAACTGAAAAAAAATAATTTTGATTTTGAGGAAAGATAGATGCAAATTTCAATCAACCTAAGTTTAACTGGAAATTTTCATCAGGGATTTTATGTCAGCTCTGATATTAGGCAGTATGGACAACAAGCAAGAAGAGGTTGTTATGGTTATTTACAACAGAATATGAAATTACTTAAAAGCTTTAATACTTGGCAGGAAAATTATCAAAGACTAATGGCTTTAGGCTTAAGTCGAGACTTAAATTCTAATCAAATACGTATTTTAGGTGTGTATCATGATTTTTCTCCTGAAGAAACAAAAAATAAATTGATTGGGCAAGTTCTTCATCTATCATTAGAGGTTGAAACGCTCCTTAAAGATTGGCTACTCCATGATAATTTTAATCATATTAACAATTATATTGAAGAATCGTTACCATCGTATCCAGCCGAATGTGACATCAAAGTTTCTATTTGTAGTAATGAGACTTTGATTCAAAGACTACCATGGCATGCATGGAGTATTATTCATAAATATCCAAATTCAGAGGTTGTATTTAATCATGCATCCTATGAAAGAATAAAGAGAAATATTGTAAGGACTGGAAATAAAATTCGAATTTTATCCATAATAGGAAATGACGAAGGAATTGATACTGAAAAAGACAAAGAGTTAATTTCTAAACTTCCTGATGATGAAGCAGAAGTTGAATTTTTGAATCAACCAACTCATTCAGATATTAATAAATTTTTAAGCCAAAAATCATGGGATATATTATTTTTTTCAGGCCATAGTAAAACAGAAGATGAAGGAATAATTCACATTAATAAAAAAGATAAAATTTCACTGAACCAACTAGAAGAAGCTCTAGGAAAATCTATTAATAAAGGCTTGCAGTTGGCTATTTTTAATTCTTGTGATGGTATTGGCTTAGCACAAATGATGAATAAGCTTCATATTCCACAAGTAATAGTGATGCGTGAATCTGTTCCTGATAAAGTTGCGCAGTGCTTTTTGAAGTTTTTCTTAGACAGTTTTTCCAGAGGTAATCCTTTACATGTAGCCGTGCGTCATGCGAAAACACAGCTTCAGTGCATAGAGACTGAATTTCCATGCGCTAGCTGGCTACCAAGTATTTTTCAAATCCCAGAAGAGTCTTCTCTAACATGGGAAAAATTAAAATTCAGTAGAGGTGGGAGTTTTTTGCAAAAAGATTTGTTATCTGGCTTTCAGGTGATGACTCCTAAAAGAGTCAAAGTGGAAAATACAATTTCGATAGATGGTTCTACTCAGGGGCAAGTATGGTTTGGCGGTACAATTTGGTCTGCTAAATTTTATAATCAGCCTGATGTAGAATATTCCAATCATGAGATAAAGAAAGGAGAATTTGCCTTAGCTATTGCTAGGAAAGAATTGAGTATTTTAGTAATCCCTGAAGATTGTGAACTACAGCAACATTTTCAGGAGTTGAGTCGCAATCAAAAAGGTAAAAGGTCTTCTAGAATTGACTATATATTACTAAGCTTTATTTTAGGTGCATGCCTCGGATTTTATGTGATCGCGTCCAATGAGAATCAGCCTATGAAAAAGGTGCTTATTTCTGTATTGGCTTCTCTAGCTTGTGGTGCCACTTCTTGTGTACTTCCTCATAAAGTGAATCCAACCAATCAAAACAAGTGCTTTCATTAGCTGCAATTGGCTGGATTGCATTATCCTTTTGCACTATTAGAGCATTCAACCTTGACCGTGTACTTTTCTGCTAACGTGTGTTCTGAAAAGTCAGAGAATAAAAGTCGCCCTCTATGGTTGTCGTTTCTAGAAAATCTTTTCAACTAGAACAGTCTCTGATGATTCCACGCCTTACTGCACTTGCTTAGCTTCTAGGCTATCTATTGCGATCGCCTCTCTCACCCCATTCACTTCGGCACATCCACCCCAGCCATTGATAGCGTCCGACGAATCACACCCGCGCGATACGGGCTACGCCCAGGCAAGCCAACGCACCCTTCACTCCAACTTCTCCACTTTCCAAGCACTCTCGATTCCGGCCTTTCCCACCTTCACAAACCGAAAGCCATAGCGCTCCAGCTCCGAACCGCTCAAGGTCTTCAGCCCCAGTAGGTGGGCTAACTCACTGGTGGGGAGCTGCCACCCATGCTCCGCGATTTCCTCAAGCTGCCGATACCGAGCCAGTGGATCAGGCGGGGGCTGATTAGCCGCGATCGCACTCGCCAGCAACGCCAACTCTGAAGGAATTTCAGCCGTGGGAATGATGGCGCTGTCCTGTGTCCTGTCTGACTGTCCTACAGGACTCATAGGACGAGTTTGCGGGGGAATATTGAGCACCATATCAGTGGCCTCAGCGACCGTCTCTCCTTGCTGGCTGATGAGGACGTGTAGAGAATCCATCAGTTCTAACAAGTGCCCACTGACATAAGCTTTTTTCCCTCGCTTCTCAGGCACGAGGGTCGGGTCACGCTGCTTGAGTGCATCCAGGCGTGAATAAACTTGCGATCGCGCCACATTGTAGCGATCGGGTAAGTCAGCAACAGGTAGTTCGATGTCAGTCATAACTCTCCCTAGAACACACTCAAAGGATACTCCTGACCTGTCCCTTGACCTGTCCTCTCTTCTGTACTGTCTTGTGTCCTGCTGTTTTTTTGTCCTGTCTTGTCTTATCCTGTCTCTTGACCTGTCTTACGTCCTGCATGTCATTAATATCTTTGACTTGTAAGGGTTTTGGGTTTTTGCAGATGTGACTTATTGATGAGTCCTGTAACTGTCCTATCCTGCCTGTCTGTAACTGTCCTGTGTTTATTCCTGTGAGTGTCCTATAATTTGTCCTGTGCAGTATCGCGCACTCTCCGCACATTCCACCGCACAAGAGAGCGCACGAAACCGCACATCGTAAACCCTTGAAAAACAAGGACTTTGGACAATTATGATCATACCTGAGCACGATTTCAACACCGTTGAGACCACAGGACGCGCACAGGACGCGCACACTGCCGCACAGTTGCCGCACGAAATTGTTGAGGCGGAACTGGTGGAAGACTCCGGCATCGGTCATCCGGCTCCATACACCGCTGCTGAGCTGGCGACTGAGTTGGCGATCGCAGAATCGACCCTCAGAACTCGATGGCTTCCCTGGATTCAGAAGGTGGCTCCCGTTGAGCTGCTGGTGAATGACTCTGGCTATAGCGAACTAGCGCGATCGCTGTTTTGTGAGTTCTCTACATTGCCGACCAAGAAGGCGAATCGGCAACGCTGGGTGAGTGAGGCTAAGGAGCGTTACAGCCGGGAGTTTATGCCCAATGGATTAACGCCAGAAGGTGTGTCTGGAGAGTTGGGGGGTGCTCTCGCCCTACTCCGCGACCAGGGCAGTCAGTTACAGACTGCCGCCGATGAACAGTTAGCCGAACTGCAAGCCCTGATTGAGTCTCAATCTCAGGTCGAAGCAGAATTTGATGAGGCCGAAATTGCCGCCATGCGAGCCGTTGGTGCCAAGCGTGGGGTGATGCGATTTCAGATTGAGGCGGAGAACGAAGATTCGGCCTACTACCAGCTCCGCAAGATGAGAGCCCAGAAACGAGGCCAATCCAACCCTTAGAGCATCTGCCGAGGTTGACCCTCATTGAGTCCTATTTGAAATGAAGCGAGGAATACTGTGGGAATTTTTGGATGGTTAAAGCCTGAAGAAGAAGATGGCGATCGCGTGATGGGTGAGATCAGCAACGACCGAGGCGATCATGCCGTCTTTGACATCCCTGCTGATGGCGAGAACGATGTGGATCGCATCATGCGCGACAACGGTGTGAGGAATGACCATGATGAGCAAGAGGGCAGGCGGTACGATGCCGAACGCAGATGGAATCGGCGTGACCATGACGAGTTACGCTATCACACCGATGATGTGGTTGACCATGATGAAGACAGAGAGCCTGAAGTGGATGACGACACCATTACTGAGCGTGATGAGCAGTCGGCTAGCGGTGGCTGGCGGCTGTTTGGCTAATCTCTGAGTCATCTGTACAATGTGGGAGTATGGGTGTACTCTCACCCACGCTAGGAGGAGCTATGTACACAACCTCGAATAACCTGGAAAACCTGGAACTCTATCTGGAGCATGACAGCGGTTATGTCGGCTGGGAATTGACGCCTGAAGACACTGAAGAGGCCGGGATGCCGAAGCTGGTCTTTCATGGCGACTCTGCTGATACTGAATCCGAAGTTCTCGAAGGTTGTTCTTACATCAGCGTTGATACGAACTATTGCCTCAATCTGTCTCCTGGTCAGCAGAAGCTCTATGAGATTTTGGTGTCTCTGCAAGAAGGCGCTGTCTTCACGATGACGACCGTTGGCAAGCTGGCTAAGGCAATGGGACTAGAAAACCCCTTAGCGGCTGGAAAGCGGTTAGAGCACCTGCAAACACTGGGCGCGATTTCAGGCTTTAAGCCTTGATGTCACACCAAGTTATCAGTGAGCCTCTGCTATCCGGCAGGGGCTTTTTTAATGGTCGTGATACGGGCTACGCCCAGGCAAGCCAACGCCCGCCACTGAAATAGCCTTATCCAGCAGAGTCCGAGGAAAGCCTCCCGAAGGAGGCTGATTCACCAAGGAGTCAAACTGGACAAGACTGTAATGCGGTTGTGTGAGGAAAAAGAGCGGTCATCGTTGAGGAGAGTGGATTAGTTGCCAAAGGTTTCACTCAAATCCGCTTGGTCGTCAGAATAGGTTTTGTTGCCGAGACCATCATAAAGCTCTTCCTCGAAGCGGCCAGAAACCTTGTTGCCTAACCCTTCGTAGAACTCTTCAGCATGGCGGCCAGAGACTTTGTTGCCGAGTCCATCAAAAAATTCATCCTCAAAGCGATCGCTCAATTTATTCCCCAGACCTTCGTAGAACTCCTCAGATTGGCGATCGGAGAGTTTATTGCCTAGACCAGAATAGAATTCTTGCTCAGTCCGCTCAGAGAGCTTGTTGCCTAGACCATCATAAAATTCTTCAGCGTGGCGGCCTTCGAGAGCAGCGGCGGGAGTGGCGATCGCAGCAGTGGCGGCGGTGACAAGTAGTGCGGTGAAGATGCGTTTCATAATGTCAGACTCCTTTGATTTCCTTTGGTGATTGGGGCGGTGTGTGTTGCTTGCCCCTTGCTCAATTTCTATAGTGCGGGTGGAGTCTGAACCTGCTCTGACCTAAACCTGAGAAGCCCCTAAGAGTTTGATTGGAGAAGATGAGCGAGTGAAGGATGGCGCTATGGATGGGCGATCGCCTCATGCACAATTTGATAGCCGAGCAATGCCTTCCAACTCGTCTTTCCATGCACTCGCAACTCGTGACCCGGCTCTCGGTTTTTCATATTTGGCGATCGCCGTTATTAGTCTCACCTCAATCTTGTTTGTCTTAATTTGATATCAGAGATCGCCCTATTTTCGCAA
>JBARXP010000346.1:0-6431 GCA_049647405.1 Elainellaceae cyanobacterium
CGCTATCTCGATATAGCCAAACTAAAACAGATCAGAGTTTATTGACTAAATTCCATGGCGATCGCCCTCCACTGACGGCGGAGATGATACAAATGTTGGGGGCAAAGACGATTGGTGTTGATCCTCGTAAAAATCTTGCTGAGGACTATGAATATCAAGTGGGGTACAAACACCTCACGATGGAATTTGAGGCGATCGCTGACTGGATAAAAAATACCCAGCAGCAATTTGAGGTTATCTCTGGCCTAGACCTATTTAGCCGCCAGGGGTTCTTATTTAACTACGCAACCCCAGAGACAGCAGCAGCATTCTTAAAAGGGCTACGAAGGGGGCTTGTTTCAAAGGGGCTGCTCTACATCAGCCCTCCCTATGTGCCCTCAAGCTTAGAAAATCGATGCGCCAATCGCCGCATCGTCACCCGAGCAGGTTTCCATGTTCTGTATGAAGGTTACTTTCTGATTCTGCAAAAAACGAAGTAGAAAATAGTCTGACAGGACTTACGCACAATTCGCCTAAGCCTGAATAAACTCGTTGAAAGGGTGGGCGCGACGCGCCCACCCTTTCAACACACTGCGTAAGTCTTGTCTGAATTGGTTCTAGGAATGACTGAGCGGAATAACCTCGGCTTCTCGACCTTCTCTTGCCACCCGAATCAGCAGTGCCGCTGAGATTAGGCTGGCGATCATCGAACTTCCTCCATAGCTCAGCATCGGAAAGGGAAGCCCGGTGGTGGGTAATGCTCCAGTAGCGACCCCAATATTTAGAAGCGCTTGCCCGATCAAAAGGGTGACTGATCCGATCGCGACAAGTTGATAGACTCGTTTCCTCGCTCTGACCGCAACTCGTAGCCCCAAGGTGGCGTACACCGCCAACAGCGCGAGTAATAAGAAACACCCTAAAAAGCCAAATTCTTCAGCGAAGACCGAAAAGATAAAATCGGTATATTGAATGGGCAAGTAAAATAATTTTTGCTGAGACATGCCAAAGCCCACGCCAAAAGGCCCCCCTGAGCCGATGGCTAAAAGGCTCTGGATGAGCTGAAAACCATCACCAGTCGGATCTTTCCAGGGATTGAGAAATGTGATCAGTCGCCGTCGCTGATACCCTTGAAAACTAACGCTGATGATCGCAAGCAACAATCCGCCCACGGCGGCCCCTCCAACAGAGTAAAGCGGCAGCCCCGCAGCCAGTGCAATAAACCAAATAACCATGCCGCATAGCGCAGCTGTACTTAAGTTGGGCTGTAGCAAAATGCAAATCAATACAACGGCAAATATGGATAGCCAACTCCACCGAACGATTGGAGGCAAGTGAGGCCACTGGCCAAAAATTCGCGCACTCTGGAGAATCAAAAAGGGTTTCATAAGCTCGGAGGGCTGAATGCCAATGGAGCCAATGACCAGCCAGCGAGAGGCCCCATAGGCGGTTGTTCCCAAGCCGGGTAGCAAGGTAGCGAAAATTAAAATCAAGAAGAAGATGATAAATAAATTCGAGACAGATACGATGTATCGCAGAGGCAAATGGACGAGCACATTAAACGCAGTTAGCCCCAAACCGATCCAGATCATTTGGGTCTTGAAGTAATAGAGACCGTTGCCTAGGCTATCTTGAGCTACGTTGTAAGATGCTGAAAACAGCACGGCCAAGCCAATCACGAGCCAAAGCAGTGTGAGCCACTTCAAAACGCGAGCTTCCCATGCCCAAGAGCGAGAAGACCAGTTGAGCATGGGTCTGAGATACGGCCAAAACTGAAATCGTGTCATGCCTGCCATTGAGAGCCATTATCAATTCAGAGTATATGCTTTGTCAGTGGACTAGCGGTTATATGAGAAACGCATTTTTCATAAGTCAGTTGCTTATAGGGTTCATAACGCATAGCACCATAAAAAAAGAGAGCGTAGTGCGCTCTCTTTTTTAGTGAATGATGAGACCAACGTTGAGCCAATCTTATCTAAGCTGCAAGACCCGCGCTGCACAATCCGCTAGAAGTGCAGCAGGCTGCATATGTTGAGGAGCAGAAAGAAAGCACGAATGTCGAGTTTAGGCTAGACCTGCGTTCATCCCTGGCTTACCCGTAGCCAACTCAACCTTAACGATCTTGCCGCCCATTTTCTGAATACGCTGCTGCTCACGAAACCAGTTTTCGTAGGGAACTAGCTTCGTGAAGTAGGTATTTTGTAGCTCACGCTGAGTCCTGATTCGAGTTTGGCTAGGTACGCAAGCTGTAATCTTAAACATCCGCATGGCTTTCTCTCCTTGACAGTTAAATGAATATTCTTATACTCGATGCACTGAAGGTTAGGCGATCGCCTCTGAACTCGACAGTGACCAACAAGCATTAATGAGTTGTCTCAAGTCTTTTCTGTAAAACAGTAGGGTCTGGAAGCCCAAAGTCATCGATCACCATTCAAGTTTTTCAACCTAGAAATGAGTATCAATATGAATTTCAGCTTCCAAACCCTAGTTGAGGTCAAAGATAAAGCTTAACCCCTATCTCCCACCTCCAAAGCCCTAGCTCAGGCCTGAGCAGATGTAGTCGAAGTAAACACCCATTTCTTTGCCTGCGTCGGGGCCGACTAAGCTAGCGGTTACTTCTTTCATCGCTTGAATCGCTTGAACGGTTGCACCGATGGGCACACCCAAAGAGTTGTAGGTTTCTTTCAAGCCGTTTAATACACGCTCATCAAGGATGGAAGGATCTCCAGCCAACATTGCGTAGGTAGAGTAGCGGAGGTAGTAGTCCAAGTCGCGGATGCAAGCAGCATAGCGACGAGTCGTGTACATGTTTCCACCGGGACGGGTGATATCCGAGTAGAGCAGTGACTTAGCAACGGCTTCTTTGACGATAGCGGCTGCATTAGCGCTGATGGTGGTCGCGGCACGAACGCGCAGTTCACCAGTCTGGAAGTAAGTTTTTAGCTTGTCCATGGCAGAACCGTCGAGGTACTTGCCCTGAACGTCTGAGGAGTTAATTACAGAAGTAATTGCGTCTTGCATAATTGTCGATTCCCTAAATTGATTCGCTTATCTACCCAAAAGTGATTGAAATAGTGGATGAAGTATCCCAATTACTGCATTGCGCCGATCACGTAATCGAAATAAGCACCGGCTTCTCCTGCATCGTCAGAAGACATCATTGACATGGCTGCAGATTTCATCTCAGCAATGCCTTGAGCAACTGCTTCGATAGGAGTGCCGAGAGACTTGTACATCTCGCGAACACCGACAATACCAATCTCCTCAATAGGAGTAATGTCGCCAGACACCACACCGTAGGTCACGAGGCGCAGGTAGTAGTCCATATCACGCAAGCAGGTTGCGGTCATTTCTTCGCCGTATGCATTGCCGCCGGGAGACACAACGTCAGGACGCTTCTGGAACAAAGCATCACCCGCCTGCTTCACGATGCGCTCACGGGAGTCGGACAAGGTTTGAGCAATGCGCAGACGGCTCTCACCAGAGGTCACAAAGGACTTAATTCTGTCTAGTTCGCCAGGGCTAAGGTAACGAGCCTCGGCATCAGCATTCACGATTGACTTCGTGACTATACTCATTGATGGATTCCTCCGAAAGGTTCAACCAGATATATTCAGTGCTGGCACTCGAAAACAAAACTGTTGCGCTCTAGTCACTCAGACGACAAGATTAGAGCTTTCGAAGCCTAACTTTAGTCGGGCGATCGCAACTAAACACATCCCATCACCGACTCCGAGAGTTTATCGGAAAAGCAGCGACACAAGTGTTTAATTTCATTCACCTTCCGCAAATATTCTGCGGCATTGCGCTCACACTCTTGGCCTGCCTGCAATATTTTGTAACATCGCTCCTCATTTTTCGGATACTAGCTATCCAGACAATGCCTCAAGATTGGCCTTGTCGAAACATAAAACAGGGGCAGCGGTGTTTTCCCTCACGTACCTCTAGCTGAAGCTCTATGCTCCAGTCAGAAACGTGATTGCAAAAACGGCTAGCTGCGGAAAACAGATAGTTGTTTGGCGATCGCTCACAACTAGCTCAAATAGCTCCATTTTTCCGAGAGAACGCACCCCTGAAAAACAGCATTGCCTGTAAGCAATGACATTGACAGGCAGCGTCACTAACAAACAGTGCCCTCAGCTAAGCTATTCCCTCTTGAAAAGAGTTCTAAATTCAAGCTCAAGACAGATCTAGTGCCCACAGTATCAACGATTGAGCACTAGATCTTAATCTGAACTTGAGCAAGTTTCCCCAGGTTCCCTAGCTATTAGGGCTCACAGGAGAGAAGCTTGGTACGACAATGTCAGCACTTTGCTTCGTGAGCTGGTTATACAGGCGTTCTGTATTGGGGAAATTAGCCGCAGGCAGGGTGGGATATCGACGGTAGGGCACCGTGTCTTCACCAAACACTTGGGAGTATTCCATGCTGTTGACGACAGCCCCAACGAAGCTCCGAATTCCCTGTCGCGCCAAAATCTGGTTATACATCCGAATTTCAGCTTGATCACGAGGTGCTCGGCCCAAGAAGTGCTTCAGACCCAGCTCAATCACTTTCGTGTTGGGATAAGCCGTATAGAATTCCTTGGTGTAAAGACTAGATGTTCCTAACCCTTCAATGAACTCTTTGACGTTAATTTCGCCGTTTCTAAGCTTACTTTCAAGACCTGTAAACTCATTCTTGACGATGTAAGGATTCAGATCACGTTCGAAGATCTGCCGATAAGCAGCTTGAATCGCCCGCTGAACATCTGCCTTTTCAACCAAAGACGTGAGTTTGAAAATCTTCGATTGCTGGCGCTTAACGCTCACTCCCTGATTAATCCGGTACTGGATGTCAGGCGCAGTGCGCATATCGCTGACCTGCCCCAACTCCACAAATCGAGGAGTTGATTCAACTGTGGGCTTTGTACCCGTGTTGCCAATACTGCCCACACGAAGCGATCGCATTGCCAAGCCAGAGGGCGTCACATAACGCTCATAAGGAACGGTGTCTTCCCCAAAAGCCTCGCAATACTCAGCACTGTCAATTAGGGCATCAACAAGGGCATAAAATCCCTTCTTCGCACAGATATCGAAATACTGATTTGTCTCTTGCCGTCCGTATGTCGGGCGACCTAGCAATCGACGGTGAATATATTCAACCGCCTTCATCACATACAAAGACGTCCAGTACATCTTGCGGAAGGTCTCAGACTTAGCCAGTTGACGAATAAACTCACGAACCGGGATATCGCCATTCTCTAGCTTGATTTCGGCAACTTTCAGCCGCTGCCCATCGTAGACCTCGCGACCAAAGACCTGCAAGTACGCTCCACGAATCACAGCCTGAGTCGAAGCCTCAGAAAACTTCACACTAGAGCCCGTCGCCCCATTCGTAAATGTGTTTCCTCCAGGCAGTTGGTCTAACTTAAAGACCTTAGCTCCAAGAGATCCAGGAGCAAGCGGGCGTGCCGCAGGGTTGCTCAACTGATTGTTGATCCCAGGCCCTCGTGTAATCAAAATACGACGAGTGTCTTTTCCAAAGGGAGCGGGGCTAGCGCTAGGATTCCGAGTTTCTTTCGGGAAGATCGCGCCAAATTGGATCTCTAGAGGATCATTGCCAGAACCGTAAGGGTGCTGGTCTGGGAACGGTTGATTGTATGCCGCAAACGTCGTGATGAACTGAGGTATCTTGCGGAACGGAGCGCTGAACTTAAATAGATCTTGCTGCGCTCCCCAGTTACGACATTCTTGAGCTTCTTGCCCCAGACCACGCAGATAGGGAACGGTTTCTTCCCCGAAATAATCTGAGTACTCTTGTGAATCAACCAGAGCATCGATTAGAGCCGATAGGCCACCGCTAGACACAACAGAGAAGTATTTCTGCACTTCTTCGCGGCTGCTAGGCCCGCGACCCAGAATGTGGCGGAATGCCAACTCTAGGGCGCGGCTGTTGATAAAGGGCTCGAAGAAGTTTTTGCGGTAGAGCGGAGACTTCGCAAGGCGACGGATGAACTCCTTCATCGAAATATCGCCATTCTTCACTTGAGACTCTAAAACAGAGTTGTCAAGGGAATAGGCTCGCTTGATATCACGCTCAAAAACTTGACGATAAGCTGCCTTGATCACGTCAATTTTTTCTGAAGCCGAAAGCCCTGGCTTCATGGCATACTTAGGCCGTCGCTCAGCTGCATTGGAATAAATCTGAGGCAGCTGTAGACCCTGCTGATCGTTTGATGGACGCTGCCTTAATTTATTAGAAGGAGTGGGTGACTCGAACTCAGTGAGTAGCACATCAAAATACTGACTCACGATCTCAGCAGCAGAGGCATCTTCCTTGAAGTAATTCACCGAAGCCTGACGCATTTCTCGAATAGCCACGATCGTAGCTTCTCCAGAACAGGCATTTTCGATAATCTCTCTGAGACCCCTAACGTTGACTGAAATAATATTGGGGTCGCCAGCGACAATTGAAT
>JBARXP010000347.1:0-1724 GCA_049647405.1 Elainellaceae cyanobacterium
GCCCGCCCCACCTCTCACAATCTATTTCACGATTTATGTGAGACTGCTATGTAAGGATGCGTAATCTGGAATTGCAAGCTAGTATTTCGATCAACCCGCGTAGATTGAGGTCATCTATTTCTGAGTCAATCAACGGGACGACGAAGCTCAAGTTTTGCTAAGAGGCTAACGTCTACTGGGCGATCGCAGGTGAATATCATCATAGACGGTCTCAGTCAAAACGTTCAGCACTTGCCCTATCAATAAGTGTCAGATGCATCCCGCAAACGTGCGATCGCTCTTGATTGCCAATTCTCCATTCTTCGTTTTCCACTTTTTTCGAATGGCGATTTAGAATGGCGATCGCATCACGTTAAGCTGATTGAGAAATATTTGACCCCAATGTTTGCCCCCAATATTTGAAGCCATTACCAGTTTATTCCTATGACAAGGTTCTCAGCCGTTCATATCTTTTGGCTTATCCCTCTTATCTCCTGGGCGCTGCCGATTTACAGCTTGATTAATCACCGAATTCAGCAAGACTACAACAGTGCTTTAGGTGTACCTTTTGGTTTCTTCATAGGATGTGCAATTCATTTTCTTTTGTTGGCATTATGGCTACTCATAAGGCGAACAAATATTCAAAGATTTGAGCTAATCCTGTTATTCATATCATTCATCTTATTGCTAGCGTTAAGCATAATTAGTGATAGTGGCGCTTTTAGCCGAATAGGTAAATAGAGCCAGTAATCATAGCTCACATAAACCAGGATGCTCTCAATTGGATTGCAACAGTTCTGAACGTCTAAAGTTTGACGGGTTCAGATATAAAAACTTGTGCGCGGAGGAAATAATCTGCTTTGCTATAGATGAACGAGCGTTTGCCCCAAGTTTATAATGCCAAAAATGATTTCACTCCAGTCGGGTGAGACGGTAAAACTATTTACCCGTAGTTTTAGCAGCATACCGACCCAATATCGATTTGAGGCTCGGGCCATCGGAACCGATGAACTGGCGGGGACGATCAACATCGTTGTGAGGCAACTCATTTTTCGCAAACCTGATGTGACGCTGCCGCTCCACGAAATGAATCTGATTGAAGCCGGATACTGGGACACCTTCGTCACCATTTACGTCACAGCCAAGACGGATCTCGAACTCATCTATAAACAGGCCGGGTTAGGGTATGTTTGGTGGATTGTGGCGATCGCCATAGTCATTGTGATTGCGGCGATCGCCATTTTTTCATCAGGGCTGTAAGTCTTAGCCGATGGGCGTTGCCACGGTGGATCTAGAGCGTTATGCCTACCGCGATCGCTTAGATTAAATCAGCATCACTAAAGTCATGCCATAGAACCTCTTGATGGGTGGGCGACTGCTGATCCACGATTTATGTTCCAGAACAGCGCAGGATAAGCTAGATCATGTACTGTGCTTACCTCAAGGATCAATAGCACCGATGAAAACACTAGAGGAAGTCAAGCAATGGCTAAAGCAGCACAAGTCATTGTTAGAAGAACGTTATAAAGTTCAGGAGCTAGGAGTTTTCGGCTCCTATGTCAGGCAGGAGCAGACGGAAACCAGCGATGTGGATTTGCTCGTAGAGTTTTCGGAGACACCGAGCTTATTGAAATTTATCAATTTAGAAAACTATCTCAGCGATAACCTGGGCGTCAAAGTCGATTTGGTTCATAAGGCTGGCTTGAAGCCACGCCTTGGAGAGCGAATTTTGGCAGAGGTCGTTT
>JBARXP010000348.1:0-5233 GCA_049647405.1 Elainellaceae cyanobacterium
ACTGAAGCTTGCAAAGACAGAAATTTTTCTAAGCGAACAAGCTTTACGGTTTGAGTGACACGAGGGTTAGTCACAACCTGTAGCGTCCCTCCAGAAGTTTGTGCTTTCTTTGCAAGCTGGACGAGAGCACCCAAGCCTGAACTATCTATGAAATCAATTTGGGAGAGGTCAAGAATTAAGTTCTTGGGACTTGCTTCGACGAACTTTTCCATGACCTTTCGGAACGTCGGTTCTGAAAAAGCATCTAAAAGCCCTGCAAGTCGAAATAGCTGGCAAGTCTCCCTAACGTCGCGAGTGCCTCTCAAACTTACGGTTAGGGTAAGTGGTTCAGGAATAATGTCCTCCTTATCCTTGATAACTCATCAACACTGGATGACCCATCAACATAATTATAAGCCGTCAAAATCCAGGCTGTCTGCTGGAGGCTACAGTATAGAGCAAGGTAGGATAGGTGTGCAACTCAAAAAATGAGGATATTTTGACGTGCTACGTAGCGGCGAGATGCATTCAACTTGGGTTATTAACGGCAAGATTAATCACCTTGGGGATAATCAGTCCACAGAGTTGTGTTTTGCCGCAGGCTCATATGATCGCCATTGCCAAGGATTAGATGGTCGAGTATTGGGATGCCTAGGTACTGTGCTCCCATCAGGAGCTGACGAGTGAGAGTAATGTCTTCGGGGCTCGGGTCTACGCTCCCAGAAGGATGGTTGTGGGCGACGATGACTCGTGTCGCACCGTGACGGATGACTTCACGAAAGATTTCTCTCGGGTGGGCAAGGGTCTCGGTGGCCGTCCCAATGCTGATGACCCGCATGCCGAGCACTCGATGTTTGACATCCAATAAAAGGACTGCAAATCGCTCTTGAGGTTGCCACATCAGATCATTGCTGAGCATTGATGCAGCGATCGCCGGATCATCAATGACGATCGCTTCTGGTGGCCGAGCGGCCAAGACTCGCTTGCCCAGCTCAATCGCCGCTAAAATTGCACAAGCTTTGGCTTCGCCTACTCCTGGAATATTCATGAGTTCGGGAGCATTCACATCTCTCAAGACGGCAAGAGCATCACGCTGATCTTGCCCAAGCTGCTGCAAAATATAGTGTCCTAAACCTACAGCAGAGAGCTTTCCAGGCCCTTGCCCTGTGCCCAAAAGAATCGCTAATAGCTCAGCCGTGGCCAGATGTCTCCCTCCCTGGGCCAACATGCGTTCACGGGGGCGTTCACTCAAGGGCAGATCGGCTACCCTCAGTTGATAGGTCATAGATGCACTTCCAAAATAGCCTCAGACTGCAAAAGCGATCTGAGAATGTCATCTTTTAGTAATCCCACAGCGAAATTTGAATCAACACGGATGTGTTGGATTTGACAATGATGTGAAAACGGGCCGAAGAATTGATAAAAGATGCGGCGGCTGACGGTTGAATCTATGCCTCATAATACGAAATCGCCCTGTATCGACTTATTTCAATCCACAATGCCAAAAAGACTGGGTAAAAATGGGAACTTTTTTGCTTGAGCTTAACTTAAGGCCGAAAAATTGCAGGCTTGGTGACATTGCAGTCATCAAACATTTATCGTTCTGTTAAGGCTCTGTAATTACACGGCTCAATGAAGTGGCAAACTAATTTACCTGGGCTAAATTTAAATAGTGATTTGAGTAATTGCACTCACCACCAAGATGATGAACGTGTCTTAATTAAGACCGCAGGGTGACTTTTCCCATTTCGGGTTCAGACTTAGAGGGTTTGATGCTTGAGGTGCATTTGAGTAAGGTCATGCTCTCATCTGACGAGACGTAGAAAATCAGGGCGATCGCCACAAGACCTATTACTGTCTCTGGACTAAGCCTTTAGAAAATGAAAAATGTTAGTTTTTATCGACCCAATTCTCGTATCCTAAGCTCGGTTGAATCAGTAGCGTTGACCGCCTGGGTGAGTGAAGCGCTAGAAGAGGGAGCTGAGAATCTTCTTATCGACTTTCGAGATGTTCTTTTTATGGATAGTCGAGGTCTGGGAGCCCTTATCATTGCCAACAACCGTGCTAAAAAAGCAAGCGCTACATTGGGCTTGTGCTGTCTAAACGGACAAGCGCGAATGCTTTTTGAAATGAGCAATACTCATACGGTGTTCAATATTTATGACTCCGTAGAAGACTTCCAGCGGGATGGTCTGCCCTACCCTAATGTGGCGTAGTTCATCTTTATCGCCAGCCATTGAGCTACGCCACTAGACTTTTTAGGCAAAATTATATTCATTTTCGGCAACTGACAAGATACTGTCATTTGCACGGAGCTTTACTCATCTAGAAACAGGCGTTCCTGATTCGTTTATGATCAGGTCGGGCGGACGTTTGGATTCCTAATCCTTCAGTCTGCGACTCACCCTCGCAGACGTTTCTGTCTCAGATTCTGGCAACGTTGAGGAAGATGTATGGCTCCGTTTAACTGGTTTACCCGCAAAGGCGACGCAACTCCGACTGACTCTCAAGTCGAGAAGCAGGAAACGGAACAATCTCAACCTAGCTCTGATGGCGATCGCCCCAGTGAAGAGAGCGCTAAACCTGCGAGTTCTACTGTTGACGAAGATTATCTAAGTTGGGCTAAGGCGGCCTATCAGAATATTCAGAAGCAGAAGGCCGCCACGACCCTTGAGACAACGCCCGTCGCTGAACCTGATCTTGGCTCTGAGGCTGACCCTTCAGCCCAAGAATCTTTAGAGCAATCGGAGTCACCGCCTGAGCCAGCTTTAACTGAACAAGCTACCCAAGAGCCTGCGACGGAGACTCAAGTTCAAACGGAGACTCAAGTTAAAGAAGACTCTTCATCGCTGACAGATGTAACCGAGTCGGTAGAAGAGACTTCGGTCAAAGAGACTTCAAAAGAGACTTCGGTAGAAGAACGTGATGAGTCAGCAGACAAGGAAGATGAAGCTGGAGACTCTGCTCCAATTCGAGTAGAGGAAACGACTCAGGAGCCATCGCGCCTAGATCAATCTGAAGACTCTGATCTTTCTACATCTGAGCGACCTGCTGACATTGCTGTGCCGCAGAGTTCTACTCCAGCAGGTGATGTGCCGGAGAGTTCTGTGCCAGAAAATGCCTTGCCGTTTTGGGCCAAGGCTGAGGCCGAGCGGCAAGAGCGCCTAGAGCGACTGAAAGCGACGGCGATTGAGGAAGCTGATCCCGAGCCTGTCGCGCCAACTGTGGATGCAGTATCTGGAGATGCAGTATCTGAGGAGGGCTTTGATGAAAACTTCATCTGGTCAGCCGGGGTTTTGGCTGCTCAGGGGCGTCGGCCTGATGATATCTCAGTGGAAGAAATTACCTGGCTGAAGCGACTCCGCCAGGGGTTGGGCAAAACCCGCCGAAGTCTGATTAACCAACTGCGCGGCATCGTCGGGCAGGGGCCGCTCAATCAAGATGCGGTGATGGAAATTGAGGCTCTGCTACTCCAAGCCGATGTCGGCATTGAGGCCACAGACTTTGTGATCGAGGCGCTTCAAGGGCGGCTGCGGCAAGAAGCTCTACCGCCCGAAGCCGCCATTCTCTATCTGAAGGAAATTCTCCGGGGTATTCTCGACCAGCCCTATGAGGGAACCTATGAGCAGGCGTTTGCCCCAGAAAAAGATACGCTCAACATCTGGCTGATGACAGGTGTTAACGGCGCAGGTAAAACCACAACGATTGGAAAACTCGCCCATCTTGCTCGCAAGTCAGACTATAGCTGTTTGATTGCGGCGGCAGACACATTTCGCGCGGCGGCGGTTGAACAGGTGAAAATTTGGGGCCAGCGAAGTAACGTCGAGGTGATCGCGAATCCTGGCAAAAACACTGATCCGGCAGCGGTGGTCTATGACGGCATCGAAGCCGCTAAATCTCGCGATATTGAGTTACTGCTTGTGGATACGGCGGGCCGCCTTCAGAACAAGAAAAATCTCATGGATGAGCTGAGCAAAATTCGGCGGATTGTCGATAAAAAAGCCCCGGAGGCTAGAGTAGAGTCGCTATTGGTTTTAGACGCGACGCTGGGCCAAAATGGGTTGCGTCAGGCCGTGGTATTTTCAGAAGCCGCCGATCTTAGTGGGGTCGTGCTCACGAAGCTTGACGGCACAGCAAAGGGCGGCGTGGCGTTGGCTGTGGTGAAACAATTGGGGCTTCCGATTCGGTTTATTGGCGCTGGGGAAGGCATTGAAGATTTGCGCCCCTTCTCTAGCTACGAGTTTGTGGAAGCGCTGCTCAGCGATTAAGGATTCATCGCTATCGAACCAGAACTCTAGAACGGTCTCTATGGACGAGGGGCGATGTTCGGAAACAAACTCTGGTAAAGCTCGTTGCGATCGCCCAAAGACTCATAGAAGAAAAACGACACGCCCGCGTATTGGCGATCGCGCGCAGTCTCGACCTGCTCTTGAATTTGTGATGCGGGCATCGGGCGATTTTTCAACCCCGTCAGAATGCCGATGCTTGTTGATGTTTGCTGACGCTGTGATTGGAGTGTCGAGTCATTAAGCACCGATGTAAATGACGATAAATCGGTGCGGTAGACCTGCACAATCAGCTCATCAAGCCAGCCATTTTCTAGCCAGGTATTCCAATCTTGGGCATAGTTTTCATAGGCAAAGTCAGAGGGATTGGGAGACAGAGAAATAATGCAATCTGGCTTAATCGCTCGAACCCGCTGCACAATTCGCTCCATCAGCGTTGTGACCTGCTGCGATCGCCACTCCAGCCATTCAGGATCTTGGCGATCGCTCGGAGGCTCATCCCCACCATGATCCGCCTTGTACTGTGTCACGGTGTAGGCGTCATAGCCTAACTCAATGGGCATGCCAAAATGATCGTCAAGCTGGATGCCGTCTACATCATAGCGAGTGACCACATCGGCAATAAGTTCGACCAAAAAATCTTGTACCTGAGGCCGCAACGGATTCAGCCAGCGACGCGGATGTCGCCCCTGCATGACAACCGTTGAGCCATCTTCACGGGCGCTCACCCAGTCTGGATGACGACGCGCCAACTCTGAGTAAGACGGCACCATCAGCCCAAACTCAAACCACGGAATGACCGATAACCCCAGACGATGCCCCTCTTCAACCGCTTCGGCTAATACATCTCGACCTTGTAGGGCTGGATGAGGGTCTACTGCGGCACCAATGGCTTGTTCTGCAACAGGGCTAGGAAAGAGCGTATATCCCCAATTCCAGACAGAGGGGTAGACCGTGTTGAAGTGGAG
>JBARXP010000349.1:0-5075 GCA_049647405.1 Elainellaceae cyanobacterium
ATCGCGGAAGTCCCGCCAAAAATCGACTACAGTGAAAGACGGTTAAATCATTTAGATT
Organism: Elainellaceae cyanobacterium; assembly: GCA_049647405.1. Classification (GTDB taxonomy): domain Bacteria; phylum Cyanobacteriota; class Cyanobacteriia; order CAKZMO01; family CAKZMO01; genus CAKZMO01. The sequence goes on from JBARXP010000349.1 coordinate 59, forward strand.
AAAGACGAAGCGAGGTCGCTGCATGGCATCCATTCGTGAGCTGCACGAACAACTCACTAGCAAAGAGCGGACGGCGGTCGAAATCGCCCAAGAAGCGCTCGATCGCATCGAAGCATTAGAGCCCAAACTACACAGTTTTCTCCATGTCACTGCTGAGAAAGCATTAGAGCAGGCACGCCAGGTCGATGCTCAGATTGCGGCAGGAGACGAGATCGGGATGCTGGCCGGAATTCCCATCGGCATCAAAGACAACCTGTGTACCCAGGGCATTCCGACCACCTGCGCCTCGCGAATTTTAGAAAACTTTGTGCCGCCTTATGAGTCCACCGTGACGCAAAAAATCGCGGCAGCGGGCAGCGTCATGGTCGGCAAGACCAACCTGGATGAGTTTGCCATGGGCGGCTCTACCGAAAATTCGGCTTTTGGCCTCACCTCCAATCCGTGGGATCTGAATTGTGTTCCCGGTGGGTCATCGGGTGGCTCGGCGGCGGCGGTTGCGGCAGGAGAATGCCCGATCGCTCTCGGCTCTGATACGGGCGGGTCGATTCGTCAGCCTGCGTCTTTCTGTGGCGTTGTGGGCATGAAGCCGACTTATGGGCTGGTGTCGCGCTATGGGCTGGTTGCCTTTGCGTCGTCTTTGGATCAAATTGGCCCCTTTGCCCAGACGGTCGAAGATGCGGCCATTTTGCTGGGGGCGATCGCCGGATATGACCCCAGAGACTCAACCAGCCTTAAGGTTGAGATCCCCGACTATACCAAAGCGCTGAAGCCCGATCTGCCGAAAGGTACGAAAGTCGGCATCATCAAAGAAACCTTTGGGGAAGGGCTGGATGCTGAAGTGGAAAAAGCCGTGATGGCTGCGGTGGAGCAGTTTAAATCCATGGGGGCTGAGGTGAAGGAGATCACCTGTCCGCAGTTTCGCTATGGGTTGCCGACTTACTACATCATTGCGCCTTCAGAAGCCTCAGCAAACCTGGCGCGTTATGACGGCGTTAAGTATGGCTTCCGCAAAGAGCAAGCCGAAGACCTGATGCAGATGTATACCCGCACCCGCTCCGAGGGGTTTGGCCCAGAGGTGAAGCGCCGCATCATGATCGGCACCTATGCGCTCTCGGCAGGCTACTACGATGCCTACTACCTTAAGGCGCAAAAGGTGAGGACGCTGATCAAGCAAGATTTTGAGAAGGCGTTTGAAGACGTTGATGTGCTGGTCTGTCCTACGGCTCCGACCCCTGCATTTCAGGCAGGCACGAAGAGCGACGACCCGCTGAGCATGTACCTGCTGGACTTGATGACCATTCCCGTGAATCTAGCAGGCTTGCCCGGACTGAGCCTCCCCTGCGGTTTTAGCAAAGCGGGATTACCGATTGGCCTGCAAATCATCGGCAATGTGCTGCAAGAGGAGAAGGTCTTGCGAGTGGCTTACGCCTATGAGCAGGCGACGACTTGGCACAATCAGAAGCCTGATTTGTCTTAGTCTTGGGGCATTAGCGCTTTGAGACAGCCACACTTTCATTCACATACCATCGCCAGGGAATATCTTGACCCTGAGATAGGCCGATGCGGGTCGTTTGAATCAGGTGAAGCTGCCCCGATTGAAGATCGGCTTCAAAGTTTGGACTGCGGTGCTCTAGCCATAGAGCGCTGTTTGTTTGCAATGGATGAGCGGTGAGGCTGCGGTCAATATCGAGGGCGCGACAAAGTTTGCCGGGGCCTGCCGCCACTCGACGGGGCGATCGCCGCTGCGATGGCGTAAGTGTGTCGGGCACGTGGTCGAGTTCAGCCGCTCGAATCAACACCGCACTCGGAACCCCATCCTGATCGGTCACGACATTGAAACAGTGATACATGCCGTAGATCAGATATACATAGGCTAATCCTGCGGGGCCAAACATCACGGTATTGCGTGGGGTTTGGCGACGATAGGCATGGCAGGCCGGATCTCCTGGGGCATAGGCTTCGGTCTCGACAATGAGGGCACGGGTTTCGCGACCATCTAGGTAACGTCGCACTAAGAAGCAGCCCAGCAAATCGGCAGCCACCTCTGGCGAAGATCGAGCAAGCCAAGTCGCATCAATCTCAGGTCGGAGAGCCGATAATCGGGGCTGTGATTCAGCGCTACTCGACTGAGCCCCTGAAGACTGAGCTTTACAGGGTTTAGATTTTGCATGACCTGTACCAGAATAGCCCAGCGGCAAAGAAAAATAGTCAGCAAGACCGAGGGGCGAAGGTTTCACAGCAGCATCAATCGAATTTCATACAATCGAATGTCATACAATCGGGCATCAGGTGGCGAGAGCGGTTAAGCTGCCTGGTGCTTGACTTATGCACGTCTCGGCATGTCTCTAAACATCGTAACAAGCTCTGTCGAACGAATCTGAAGGATTTGGGATATTTTGGCTGGCGATGCTAGAGAGCTTCTATAGTGTTATCAGACAGCCCTACCTTTAGCTCGGCCTGACGCCAACTAGCCGCATCTTCCCAGCATCGTTGGGTAGACCTATGGGTGGCTGCAACACACTTTGGCTGCGACATGCTACAGATAGAGTCTGTGGCTTATGCTGTCTTGTAGTTTAGATAAAAAGTCTCAGTTCAAACCCGCTAAGAGAGCTTATGGACGTTAAACTCATTCTTCTTGCCATCACTCCAGTCTTTGTCGTTGCCTGTCTTTTCTTTGGCACGCGCAACGGCTTCTATGATTCTGATGACTACCACGGGAATGGCTCTGCCCATTGATCACGGGTGTTCTCGATTCGAACGTTGAGGCGATTAACTCTTTCGGTGCGGTTTTATCTGGTGCCAATCGCATTACTGTCGATCGCCTAAAATCAGTGTGTTTGCGCCAACCGTTGTGAGGCAGCTGTGGCTGAGTTAGAATGCATCCCTTTTGCTGTAGGTCATGCTGATGAAGGGGTATGTATCTTGATGTGTATGGGTCCCTATCGCATTTTGCTAGATTGCGGCCTTAGGGATCTATCTCCCTTATTTGAGGTAGAACAAGCATCTCGATCACAACAAGAGCTGCAAGAGACTTTGGAAGCGCCATTGTCGCCTGAAAAGCAGCTTCCCAAAAAGAAGAGTAACCCGCCTTCCCGTGTGCGTGCTGCTGCATCAGCCAGCTCGGAGGCAGAACCTAATCTTCGTGATTTTGGTACCCGTACGGTTAGCGTTCTCAATGCTCAAGTCGGCTCAAGTCTGGGGGATGACCCAAAACAAGCCGCAGTTGGCGATCGCCCAACATTAGATTCTGAATCAGCACAGCAGTCACCCATCGCAGACTTTGCCTTTTGCAGCCACGCCCATGCCGACCATGCCCGAGGTCTGCTTGAGGTTCACCGCAAATTTCCTCAGATGCCTGTCTACGGCAGTGCAGTGACCGCGCAGTTGCTGCCGCTAAACTGGCCTGAAGACGATGTGCCAGAGTTTTGCACAGGGCTAGAGTGGCGATCGCCCATCCAGATTTTCCCCGATCTCTCCATCAGAATCTGGCCTGCGGGGCACTTGCCGGGTGCAGCCTCTGTTTTGCTGACGTATGAAGGGGGCGATCGCGCCTACTCGGTGTTTTACAGCGGAGATTTTTTGCTGTCCAATTCTCGCTTGGTCGATGGCCTTCCCCTTGACGAAGTGCGAGGTCTAAAGCCAGATGTCTTGATTTTAGAAGGCAGCTATGGCACGGCGCGTCATGCCAAACGGCGACAGCAAGAGAATCACCTCGCCGACAAAATCAAACAGGCCATTGCCCGCAATCATTCGATTCTTCTGCCCACGCCTGTCTTGGGTTTGGGTCAGGAGCTGTTAATGTTGCTCCGGAGCCATCACCATTTCACCGGGCAACCCATTGATATCTGGGTCGATCATCGGCTTGGGCAAGCCTGTGACGCTTATCTCGACCTGATTTCCCAATTTCCCAGCACCGTCCAAAACTTTGCCCGTCATCAGTCGCTGTTTTGGGATGAGCGGATTCGACCTTTTGTGAAGCGGCTGCCGCCCCCAGCCGAATCTGCCGATCGTGACAGTCCTCTTTTTTCTCAGGCAGATTCTCTTCCAGAATCGCGGGCTGACTCAGAGACTCCAGCTCCGGTGATTGTGCTGGTAGATGCAGCCTCCTCTATTGAGCGCTTTTGCCAAGATACCGCTCGGCAATGGATGCTGCTGCTGACCCACAAAGTCGGACAGCCCAGCTCTGTAGAGCGATCGATCTACGACCAGGTGCAGCAGTCTGAGCTTTTGCAGCAGCGGATTCAATCTGCTCACCTCACGATCGACTCTTACACGGTGAGCGATCACTGTGACGGCCCAGGGACGACTCAATTTATCCACAATGTTCGCCCCCAGCATGTGGTTTTGATCCACGGTTCACCCAACCATTTAACTGACCTTACAGGGTTAGAAGAGCTGCAAAATCGCTACCAGCTTCATTTGCCGAGTGCCGATATGCGACTTGAGTTGCCTGTCGGAGATGTGTTTGTGCAGCCTGAGCCGCCTGATTTGACCTATGAAGGAGAACTGACAGAACTGAAAACCACGGTCATGATCACCTTGCCCAAATCGATGCAGCAAGACGAACGATGGCGTACCTTTGCTGACACAGGAATTGTTGAAGCCCGCTGGCAAGGCGAAGAGCTGGTTATGCGGGGGGTGCAGCAGCCCGAATTGCTCAGCCAAGATCGCACGTCTGCTTCTGATCTGATTCCTGAATGTTGCGATCACTGCGCGTTTTATCGCGGGCAGCAATGTTGGAACCAGCGATCGCCCTTATTTGGCTTCAAGGTGACGCCAGAAGGCTCTTGTCCTGAGTTTAAGGCTACTTATGACGAGTGAGGATTAGGGGATTAGGGGATTTAAACCTATGAAAAAAGCGGCTCTAGAAACCACCTTTCAAAAAAAGAAAAGAAGGGTTCAAGAACCGCTGATGTCGTTTAAGCCTGAGGGGGAGCATGTCACCTTTGTCGCCCTCACCCTAAATCCCTCTCCCAGCGGAGAGAGGGACTTTGAATCTCCTGCTCCCCTTCTCCCA
>JBARXP010000350.1:0-19971 GCA_049647405.1 Elainellaceae cyanobacterium
CTGGTTTCACTCTCGTTTAAGGCTGTTGGGCTGATCATGATTATTGCGGCCTTAATCGATATCGTGATTCTGCCGTTGCCATATCGCTTTCAAGATCCAGAGTGGCTGCTGGCCTTGACCACTCAGGTTGTTGATCGAGGCATTATTCCACTGTTAGGTGTAGCGCTTTTCATCGCAGGCAACTGGGTCGATAGCCTAGCAGGAAATCCGGTTCAGATGAGTGCCTCTTGGCGCAGTCTTCAATTTTGGGTTTTGATTCTGGCTTGTGCCATGTCTGTCTTGTACCTGATTTTGACCGTCGTTCATGTCAACAGCGTCATGCGACTTCAATCGCGGGAGTTGAGCAACATTGCCGACCAAGCCGCTGAAGCAGAGCAACAGCTTGACCAACGGATCGAGGCAGAAATTGGGCAGCGGCGTCAAGGAGTTCAGCAGCTCTTACAAAGCCCTGAGATTCGCCAACAGGCCATTGCTCAAGGAGCCATTTCAGAAGAAGATGCGCAGCAGTTGACTCAATTTGAGCAAAACCCTGAGCAGCTCGATACGTATCTAGAAGGGTTAGATCAGCAGGCCGAAACCCTAAGAGCTGAGCAGCAAGGCGAAATCGGTGCTCGCCGTGAAGCTGCGATCAGCACAGCTCGCACCAATGCGCTGAAGTCTACATTTCGAATTGGGCTCAGTAGTGTGTTGTTAGCGATTGGCTATGCCATTGTCAGCTGGTCTGGGCTGAGACAGCACACCAAAGAAGCTTAGTGATTCATCATCGTCTGGGCTGGGGTCTATGTTTTCGATTTACATCCTGACGTACAACGAAGAAATCGATATTGCAGACTGCATCGAATCGGCACTGCTCTCAGATGATGTGGTGGTGGTCGATTCATACAGTGGCGATCGCACCCTCGACATTGCCCAGACGTACCCTGTTCGCGTCGTCCAACATGCATTTGAAAGCCACGGACGACAGCGCACCTGGATGCTCGAATCTGTGCCTGCCAAATATGAATGGGTCTACATTTTAGAAGCAGACGAGCGCATGACCCCAGAATTGTTTCACGAGTGTGTGACTGCGACTCAGGCTTCTGAGCATGTCGGCTATTACGTGGCTGAGCGAGTCATCTTCATGGGTGAGTGGATTCGCCGCAGCACCCAATATCCGCGATATCAGCTAAGACTCTTACAGGTCGGCAAAGTCTGGTTTTCTGACTACGGCCATGCCGAGCGAGAAGAGTGTGACGGCTCCACGGGCATCTTGAGCGCAACCTATCCCCACTACACCTGTGGCAAAGGGCTAGAGCGCTGGATTGAGAAACATAACCGCTACTCTACCGATGAAGCTCGCGAAACGATTGACCAACTCGAAACAGGCAATGTCCAATGGGGCAGCCTCTTGTTTGGCAACACTGAAATCATTCGCAGACGGGCACTCAAAAATCTATCGCTGCGGCTTCCCCTGCGTCCGGTGATTCGCTTTTTCTACATGTATTTTTTGCTCGGCGGCCTTTTAGATGGCAGGGCAGGCTTTCGCTGGTGCGTGCTTCAGGCTTTTTATGAATACTTGATTCTTCTCAAAGTATGGGAGATACGGCACTTGCCGCCCTCTTCTCACACGTCCACAGCCAACCATCAGGAGCTGGCCTCCTCGGCTACTCAAAAAAACCCCTGAAACCTCTCTTGAGACCTCGATAGAGTGATTCTAAACGTCTAGCCCTATCGTAATCTTTCTTTACATATTTCAGAAATGCGCTACAAAAGAGGGAGGGGCAATTGAGGTAGGAGCGGTTATCGCTGCTCATCTATATCGACGGGGAGCAGTCTCGACGGTGATCGTTAAACGCAAGCGATGTAAAGCAACATGGGCGATCGCACGAGAAGGGAGTAATGCATAGTAAACTAGGAGTCTTGTCCACTATTGCAATTGCGTCTCATACTGTCACCTCTTCGACGGCTTATGCGCCCAGATTAGGGTTCCCCAAGCAATCTATTTCACTCGTTCATCCGCGAAGGGTTAGCCTTCGATCAGTCCAAGGAGCGTCGGTCAACTGTGCTTCAGCAGATTAAGCAAGACCTCAAAAACGATCTCATTGCAGGCCTGTTGGTCATTATTCCGCTGGCAACAACCATTTGGTTAAGCTTTACGCTTGCTAGCTGGGCGATCAAGTTTTTGACGAGAGTTCCCAAACAAATCAACCCGTTTAACGATCTCAACCCCATCTTGAGCAATTTGCTGAACTTAGGGGTTGGGTTTGCCGCACCGCTGCTCTTCATCATGTTCATCGGGCTTATGGCTCGCAATATTGCGGGTCGCTGGCTGCTCGATGTAGGAGAACGGATTCTGCAAGCCATTCCGCTAGCAGGGTCGGTTTATAAGACGCTAAAACAAATTCTCGAAACGCTGCTGCGAGACTCCAATAATAAGTTTCGTCGAGTTGTTTTGGTGGAATATCCTCGACGAGGCATCTGGGCCTTGGCCTTTGTCACCGGAACCGTGCGCACCAACCTTCAAGGGAGCGCAACGGAGTCAATGCTCAGCGTCATCATCCCGACGACGCCAAACCCGACCAGTGGATGGTTTGCCATCGTGCCAGAACAAGACGTGATCAACTTAGACATCTCCATTGAAGATGCATTCAAACTTCTGATCTCTGGCGGCATTGTTGGCCCTAGTCTACTCTCAGTCAATTCACCTGCCCCGGCTTCGGTGATACCCTCTGTTGCCAGTGGGGTTTCGGCAAACGGTGCTGACATGACCATCACAGACACGACGCCAGACTTGATGAGCACGTTGACGAGCGATCGCCCCGATGACTATCTCGGTAGCAGTCCAGTGACGGACAGCCCAGTGGCAACCAGCCCCACAAGTAACACCTCCCTCAATACCCTCCAAAATCGGCCTGACTTGGGTTTACCAGAGTCCTTGACTGACAATCTAGATGAGTCGGTCAATGTCAGCTTTTTGTCTACGGGGGGCTTGTCGGTGAATATTTCACCTGAGCGATCGCCCAACGACATCAAGAGCCCACAACTCTTCACCCTGCTCCCCGTTGATCGAGAAGAAGACTAGCCGCGTCCCACCTTCCTCACGATTTGAGACGCTTTGAGATGACGCTTTGAGACTTTTTACGAGACTTTTCCACCATGATGATGCAACCCCGTCGCACTGCTCGCGAACTCGCTTTGCTGAGCGTTAGCCAGCTTCCGTCTCAACCTGAACGCATTGCCGAACAGGGGTTACAAGATTTAGTATTAGCGGCTATTCGCACCCTCACGACCGAGATTCGCGATGCCCTAGAAACCGCATCGGCGGAGCTAAATCGAGGCAGTGAGCGCCTCCTCAGCAGCGAAACACGAGCCGCAGATTTTAGAACGTCAAAGGTCATGGTCAAAGATGCCATTGATGTGACTCAATCGGCGATCAATCGCATGGGCGTTGTGCTAGAGCTACCCGAATTTGTGCAGCTCGGCAAGCAGGGCGAGGTGCGCACCTATGCGGTCGATATTTTGGTCGCGCTGCGAACCCATCGCCAATCTTTGGATGAAATTCTCAATGGCGCAATGGTCGATTGGCAGATGAGTCGCCTTGCGCGAATTGACCAAGATATTCTTCGCATTGCCGTGATTGAGTTTCTGCACTTAGGCTTGCCAAAGGCCGTTGCGATCAATGAAGCGATCGAGCTAGCAAAACGCTATAGCAACGAAGACGGCCATCGGTTTATCAATGGGGTGCTGAGACGGGTGAGCGATCGCACTCAGGTCAATTTGGGAACTTAGGTCTTCTATTATGAGAGCTGTTAGCTAACAGACTCTATTCTTGGGTAATGTTTAAGACCATTGAGCAGCCCTTTCAAGGTGTTAAATTCAGGTCAGAGAATAAGCAAAACCCTATGGTTTCTCGTTCACACATTTCACGCTCCTAGAGAAGAAAAATACTTTCCAGGGTTTTGATCATTGTCACGATGGCTGGAATCAAGCAGGCTCGTTAACCACCTTGAAAGGGCTGGACCATTGAGTCAATGAAAAACTTGGCTCTGATTCTCCATAAGCTACGCTTCTTTATAGCTCTCCTACTTGACGCTAGTATTGCCATCATCGCTGCTTATATGGCTCTGCATACTAATCGAAAACCTAAGCTTAATGGATTAAATAATAAGTTACCCATAAGGAGTCTGTCTCGTGCTGCTGAGCGACAACTAGTTGGAGGTGTATTCCAAGCACCTCCACGAATTACAAAGGTTTGCACGCCAGCAATATCTGATCGTCTTGGCCTGCTGTTTGAAGAGTCATCATACTGAGACATATAGTGATCTTGACACCATTCCCAAACGTTGCCGTGCATATCGAATAATCCGAAACCATTTGGCGGAAAGCTGCCGACAGCCATTGTTGCACTACGGTTTTCGCCTGTTTGGCCGCTGCCATAAGCATAGTCACCATCGTAGTTAGCGATGTCCGTTGACAAAGTTTCTCCGAAATAAAATGGAGTTCTCTTTTCAGCCCGACAGGCATATTCCCACTCAGTCTCGCTAGGTAATCGGTAGCTGCGTCCTGTGCTGTCGCTCAGCTTACGACAAAACTCCGCCGCGTCTTGCCAACTTACTCCTGCTACAGGCTTATCTGGCTGAACAGGTTCTGTATCATACTGAACTGTCGGGTTGTTTCCACCCATCACCGCTTGATATTGCGCCTGAGTCACCTCAAACATGCCCATATAAAAACGCGGCACCGACACCCGCAGAACAGGCCCCTCATCATCGTCACGATCAAGTTCGTCTGAGGGCGACCCCCGATCAAACTCCCCCGCCGGAATCTCCACCATCTTCAAAATCACACCGTTGCTCAAGTCTTCCTGAAACATCGTCACCTGCACCGGGCGCGACTCCACAATGGTTCCTTGGGCGTTGAGCTTCACCGTCTCTTTGCTGAGTGTTGTGGTTTCTAGCGGAATGCCTCCTGGCCCAGTCGGTGCGGGTTCAGGCTCTGACTCCGGTTCCGGATCTGGCTCTGGATCTGGCTCTGCCTTGGGTTCTGCTCCGTTGTCAGGTGTCAGGTCAGGTTCACCTTCAGGTTCAGCAGGCGGCAATTCACCCAATCGTTGCCGTGTAGCTAAAGTTGTGCCCAGCCCCACCATTGCTAGGCTCAGCAGCACCCATCGTCTACTCTTGAATGCTGGAGCTTGAGGAGACGGAGATGGCACAGGTTGAGGTTTTGGCCGTTTAGGAGGAGATGGAGAATATTGGGGAGATGCGGAAGGGGCAGCTCGTCGTGCTTGTCTCGCCCCCAGAGGCGTTGTAGGAGAGTAAGACGGAGCCGGACGAGGGGGTGGAGTCGAGGCAGCACGGGGTGGTGGCGGCGACGACGAACGACGCGAGGCCGGAGGCGCAGTAGTCGAAGTGCTGCTGTATAAATCCTGAAAGGCGTCTAAGGCTTCTACCGCAGACGGATAACGATAGCTGTAGTGTCGCCGCACCAGGCTATAGAGAAACGCCTTCAGTTCATCACTGGCTCGCACCTCATGCTGCCACAGCTTTTCTCCCGTTGCCGGGTCTTCTGAAAACTGCTCTGGAGACAGACCCGACAGGGCGTAAATCGCCGTCATGCCAAGAGCATACAAATCACTCGAAAGACAGGGTTTGCCAAGCAGTTGCTCTGGCGGGGCATAGCCTGAAGTATAGATAGCCACTGTTGACGTGGCCACACCATTGTTATTTACCACTAGAGACTTGATTTGCTTCACCGCCCCAAAATCAATCAACATCAGCTTTCCATCGCTGCGCCGTCGCATGACGTTAGCAGGTTTGATGTCTCGGTGAATAATCTTCTGCTGATGCACAAAGGTCAAAATGTGAAGGCATTCTTCCAGCATCCGCCTCACATAGCTTTCGCTCAGCTTTTTACCTGTCTCAATCTCACAGCTCAGGTCTTGACCGTCGATATATTCTTGAACGATGTAATAGTGTTGCGCTTCGGTAAAGTAAGCCAGAAGCTGTGGAATTTGCGGATGCTTACCCAGTCTTTCTAAAACAATGGCCTCATCGTTGAAAAATTGCCGGATGCGGGGTTCGCTGGCTTGATGGGGCTGAAGCTGCTTGATCACACACAGCGGCTGGCTGGGCTGCATGATGTCGCGTCCTACAAACGTGACGCCAAAGCCCCCTTCCGCCAATTGTTTGACAATGTCATAACGCCCGACCAACCTCACAGGCCATTCTCCCAATTCTTGGATGACATTCAGCCATAGACACAAGCCTCCGTCCAAAGTTTACTGATTTATCAGTAGGGAATCAGGATTTTCACGGTGATTCAGTGTTGGTGAATAAGCACAATCCGTGAAACGGTATTCCGCTTACCTAAGAATTACAGGGGAATTGCTATGATTCGGACAGTTCATCTCTTGGCAATGGTCAACTCTCTATGTCCGAGAATCACGCTTTAAGTTTCAACGCCGAAGCCTATGTTGAGCAGGCCAGCCTAGCGATTGGATTGGCGATCGCCCCTGACCATAAACCGGGCGTCGTTGAAAACATGGAAGCCCTCTACAACGTGGCGCAGTTGGTCATGGCTTTCCCGCTGCCCAAAACAGTAGAAGCCGCTCCCGTGTTCAACCCTCTGCCGCCTAGCCATGACGCTCACTCTTAATGCAAACCGCCTGCTCAAACAGCGCGCCGTTCAGCGGTTTTTAGAATCAACCTCTGGAGTCATCGGCCTCGGCATTACCCTGTTCATCCTATTGATGGCGGTGCTGGCTCCGGTGCTGCGGCCTTACGACCCCGCCACCGATCGCGACTATGCCGCCCGTCTCTCCGCTCCCAGCATAGAGCACTGGTTTGGCACCGATGGCCTAGGCCGCGACATTCTCAGCCTCGTGTGGTACGGCATGAGAACGTCTTTGGTGATTGGTCTGGTTTCCGTGGGCATCGGGTTATTGATTGGGCTGCTGCTGGGGTTGAGTGCAGGCTACTTTCGAGGTCGGCTAGAAACCTTTGTTGGCTGGCTGACCGATGTCATGTTGGCGTTTCCGTCGATTTTGTTGGCGATCGCCGTCGTCACCGTCACCGGGCCAAGCGTCACCAGCGTCATGATGGCCGTTGGCGTGGTGCAAGTGCCCAAGTTTATTCGCCTCACCCGCAGCATGGTGCTGTCGTTGCGGGAGCAAGAGTTTGTCCAAACCGTAAGAGCCTTTGGAGCCTCGCCAGGGCGAATTATTTTTCTCCACATTTTACCGTCCAGTCTGGCTCCGGTGGTAGTGCAGGCGACCTTGGCGATCGGCACAGCCACCCTAGAAGCCGCAGGGCTAGGATTTCTGGGGCTAGGGGCGCAGCCGCCCACGCCAGAGCTGGGCACCATGCTTTCCGATGCCTTCAAAGGCGGCTACTCCCTGTCGTCGCCCTGGACGATTATGTTTCCAGGGCTGTTTATTACCTTGACCGTATTGGCCTTTAACCTATTGGGAGATGGCCTGCGCGATGCTCTCGACCCGCGCGGTTCTCGCTAGTCGAACTTTCTCATGCTAGATAAAGCAGCGCCACTCCATTAGCTCTGGATCATCGTCAAAGCTGAGAATCTTCAGGTGATCAGGGTTTTCCATCAAGAGCTTAGAGAGCAGCAGCCCCGCAATCGTCCAGGTCTGATATTTGCGGGAGGCTTTGCCCACGAGGCGGCCATTGCGGCCATCGTAGTATTCTGGCCATTCGTCGCGGCTGAGGCGATGTTCGGCTAGGGCGATCGCCCGTCGGGCCAGATCGGGGCGTCCGGTTTTCAGCGCCACTGCAACCAAAGGCCACATCAAAACAGGCCAGTTGCCGCCATTGTGGTAAGACCAAGCCACATTTTTAGGATCACAGCCCGTCAAAATGCGCCATTCGTCGCCTTCCATCGCCGGGAAACAGATTTTGATGGGCATATAACCCACCAGATCAGTCCATCGCTGATCGATCAAATCCATGATGGCATGTGATTCTTCCTTGCTGGCGAGGGAGCTAATCACCGCCATCAGATTGCCCAGGGTATAGAAGCGAAAATCAATTTGGGCTGGCCCCAGATTTCCGGCCAGATAGCCGCCTTTCTCAGGCATCCACTCGCTCAACCACACCGGAATCGAGTCTGGCTGAATGTTGAACTTGTTGTCGGCTTCCGCACCAAACTCCTCTCCCCGAAAGCGATAAATGTTGTTTAGCCGCTGCAAATCGAGCCAGTAATATTCCCGAATGTGGAAGTTGAGCGTGGTCAGACGCTGGTTGATCACCTGGATATAGATTTCGCGCTTTGAATCACCCGGACGGAGTAGCTCTCGGGCTGAGCGCAGGGCAGCATAAAACATCGACTGAATTTCTAGAGGATGCCCCGCAACGCCCATGCGTCGGTCAATCATGAAGGCTCCGTCAGGCACCAACAAGGTTGGATACATGTCAAACCGATCGGCCAAGCAGAGCTTCAAGATCAAAATAATGCCATCTTGAAACTCAGGCCGATGGGCCAACTCTTCATCACCCGTTGATTTGACATAGGCTCGCAGCAGCACCAGCCACCATAATCCTGAATCGACAGGCGTCACCCGACCGATGGCATGTTCTCCAAAATCTGCCAGGAGATACTGATGCCCATCCCATGACTCCACCTTAAAACTAGCGGGCATTAGCCCTTGACCTGCACTAAAGCAGTTCATTTGCTTGTCACTGCTCTGCAAAGCCAGCGTTTCAATCAGAAAATTACGGACAATTTCGGGCTTGCCGATTAAGAGATAGACCAGCGCAGACGACACAAAATCACGCACGAAGCACTGATCGTAGTTGAGCGCTTCGACACTCGGATCTTTTGCGCCTACTGTGCCAACAGGGCTGTCTTTGAAGTAGACAATAGACTCATCTAGGAGTCGCATGGCCTCCTCTCGGAGGAGATCGGGCTCCGAAGTATCAGACAATGAATCCGCAGACGTAGGATGAGACGGGTTGAAGTGAGGGTCAGGTTGAATCACAGAATTCATGGTGGCGATCGCTCGACAAAATAGGTGGTGAAGATGCTGCGCAGGTAGAAGTAAAGCTCAGCATTGCTAGCTCAGCAGTTGGGCTTGTTGGTTCAGGCTTGCATAGTGACAGCCAGGGGCAAACTCGCAAATCATGCTAACCCATTAGGAAAGCATGGCGCAGCCCAATAACACTGGCGTTAACCCTTGAGTCAGGTGTATCTGTACTCGTGAGACTCTCAACACAGTTCAGCATCAATCAAAATCTAAAAAGATTTTGAGACAAAAATCTGTTTCCTATGTTCAGAAATCATCGACAAACCTGACGTGATGAGACTCAAGTAGAGCACGTTACACATCTATGAAATGGTTCAATCTCGTCATAGATGTAAAGTCCGTTCAAAAAACCCTGATAAAAGCTCTGGCCTATCCCCTTTAAGAATGCTCGATACCTGTCAACGATCATGATTCTGAACCACAATCTAAAGCACTAAGCGTCAGGCTAAAGCCCTGACAGGATAGACAGCTCGATGGAGATAACCGATGAAGTACTCAACTTCATCATTGACGGGGGCGCAAGGAAAAGTGTAGACGTGGTAATGCAAAGTCAACCCCTAAGGAAAAACCTAAGAGCCCCACCCAAGAACAATGAGCAAAGAACTCTATGGCTTATGGAATTTAACATTCCCGGTGTTACAGAGAAGGGTACACATGCCTAGCTGAACTTACACGAGCTTAACCTATTGATTTGTCATTTATCACAAAATGAACTACCCCACCGCATAGGCGGATGGGGTTTCTAATGCCCCACCATCCGCTTCTGCATGAGATTTCTGACGCTTCTTCATCCCAAGTTGCTTCATGCTTCCGCACTGAGTAGAGCTTGGCGACTCTGCGTCTGAGAGGCTAGTTCCTAGCCCCTGCGCCCAAATCAAATTGACTTGAGCTGCATTGATGTCTCTGTCTTCAATATGACTGCACTTGGGATTAGAGCAAATATGCACTCTATCTTTGAGCGTTTTTGGCGTGAGTTCCCAGCACCTTGCACACCGCTGAGACGGCTTCAGTTGTCGAGTGGGAGATTCCACATAGAATCCACCCGCCTCGCTCAACTTATAGCTGAGCATCTTACCAATCATGCCAAAACCGACATCAAGAATAGAACGGTTTAGTCCAGCCTTTTGAGCCTTCCTCTTCCCCTTCTTTGCCTTGCGGGTCATCCCTTTGACATTGAGTTTTTCTCCGGCAACTAGGCTGTTACGGCTGACGATGTTGCTGGTTTCTTTGTGTAACCAATCCTCACGCTGACGGGTAACTTTGCGTTGCAGCTTTGATGCTAATTTGCGGTGCTTCTTCCATCGGCGTGAGGCTTTGATTTTTTGCTTCCCGTCAGGAGAACGCTTTCGGCGTAACGGCTTAGATGCCGCCTTTACCTTGCGCTGGCCTGTCTTGATGAAATCGGGCTTAGAAATCTGCTCTCCAGTTGAAAGCGTGATCGCTTCCTTGCACCCTAAGTCAATCCCTACGGCTCCGGTGTCTGTCGAGCGAACGGGTTCACAGTTGACCGTGATAGAGGCATACCACTTTTCGCCACGACAGATGATCGTGCAAGTCGTTGGAGTGCCCCATGTTCTTGCCTGTCCTCTCATCTGTATCCGTCCTAGATTGTTTAGGATGAGATGACCGCAACCTCCATCAGTTTCAGCTTTCCATCCAGACTTAGCAGGGTATGTCCAGCCGGAGTAATGACGGATAGATTTGAACTTGGGATAACCACCTAGGCCAACGAAGAAGCGCTGAAACGCTAAATCGACTCGCTTTAAGGTGGCTTGCAAGGCTTGAGAGCCTAACGACTGATACTCCGGCCAAACGTCTTTGAATGCTGGTAAGCAGTTTTGCTGCTCAAAGTAATTGACCGAATGCCCTAACTTTTGATACTGGGTTTTCCGATTGGCAACAGCCGCGTTATACAAATCCTTATGCATCCGCCGCCACTCATACAGCTTTGCCGCTTGAGCTTTGGATGGATATAGTCTGTGGGTTACGCGACGTGTTAGCATACTTCTATCGTAGCAACAAAGTAGCGACATGAGCAAAGAAAAAATGCTGAGAGTGCGGTTGTCTGATCAAGACTTTGCCAGACTTGAGGCTTACGCGAAATCTAAAGATTGGGCGATGTCTCAAGTGGTCAGAGAATATATCAAGCGATTGCCCAAAAAAGTAGGCTGATTGGCTGCTCCGCTTCGCGATACAGCCCCGCTATCCATCCCCACCGTATAGACGGATGGGGAATTCCGCGAGAGAGATTAAATTGGAGGCTGTGCTGTTCTACCAAAAGACGGGTTCACCATGAATCGGTTCAGAACCTCGTATGATCAAACCTGAACCGTTGTGAAATTCCTTCAAGCAATTTGTATGGCTGTTATTTGGGAACTCGATTTTTATTCGCGCCCTGTTCTAGATGAGAATCAAAAAAAGCGGTGGGAGGTGTTGATTTGCGAAAGTCCAACAGACGTTCGAGACAACGTGGATCAGGTATTTCGTTACTCAAAATTTTGCGCTAACACAGAAGTAAATTCTGTCTGGCTGAAAGAAGCCATCGAAGAAGCGATCGCCCAAGCATCCCAGACACCCGACTGCATTCGTTTTTTTCGCCGCCAGATGACCAACATGATTGTCAAAGGATGCAGAGACGCAGGCATTGATGCCTCAGCCAGTCGCCGCACCCCTGTCATGTATCAGTGGATCAACCAGCGCATGGCAGAGGTTTATCCCACCATGCCCAACTACCAGCTCAGCAGCAACCCCTCCGTCTCTTATCCTGACAGCATCCCGCAGCCGCTCCCTGATGCCCTAGAGGGTGAGAAGTGGATGTTGGTCAGCCTAGATGTCGCATCTTTTACCGAGATGTCAGAATGGTCGATTGATTTTGGTGAAGCCTTTCCTCTCAACCTGCTCCAGCTTCCCGAAAAGACAGCCATCCCAGGGTTGATTATCTTTTCCTCACGAGCCCAGCCCCTTGCAGCTTGGATGTCTGGGCTAGAGCTTGCATTTCTAAAAGTGATTCCCTCTGATGGTCGAGCCACCGCACGATTAACCCTAGAGACTGGAGCCAGCGATGCCTGGATCATCGCCAACCTCTTGTCTCCAGAGCTAGAGAAAGAAGGCATGGCATTTGAGGATGCAAAAACAAAGGCTCAAAATGTCCATTTTCTCGCGGTGCAATCGGAGCCCAACTCTGATGCATTTGCCGGATTTTGGCTCATGCAGGAACTGTATCTCGCTTAGTGACCAACCCAGGCAGTATTGCCATTCACAAGCACGGCCTCAGTCACGCTCATAAACTCTAATCAATCAACTCTGGCGATCGCCCTATCAATCGATCCATTCAACGATGTGCCATCTAGCGCAATGTCTCATTATCTCGGATGATGGAAGTTGGCATAACGCAATCTAGGCTCTGCATGGGTATTCACAGATTAGGTCTTCATCAAGGCTGTGTACCGATTAA
Organism: Elainellaceae cyanobacterium; assembly: GCA_049647405.1. GTDB lineage: Bacteria > Cyanobacteriota > Cyanobacteriia > CAKZMO01 > CAKZMO01 > CAKZMO01. Next base: position 12,468 of record JBARXP010000350.1, read on the forward strand.
CCGCTTTCGTTGTGCTGCGCCGTTGGGAGAATATCGTATCTGAGCAAAGTTATGGCGTATGCAAGCTCACGCGCAGACCTGCCCGAGCAACTGCTCGAACTGGCGGCGCATTCTCGGACAGAAGCAGCTGAGGTGTTTTTGACCCAGTCTGCTGCCCGCCCCGTCTTTTTTGAAGCCAACCGCCTCAAGCAGCTAGAAAGTACCCAGTCTGAAGGCATTGCCCTGCGGCTATGGCAAAACGGACGACCGGGGCTAGCCGTTGCCTATGGAGCGGTGGAGCCTCAATTATTGGTTGATCGGGCGATCGCCCTTAGCGCCTTAAATGAACCCGAACAGATTGAGCTTGCCGCCAAGTCGTCCAACATTTATCCTGACTTGGGTCAAGCCGTATCGGTTGAACAGCTAATCGAATGGGGAAAAATGGCGATCGCCCGCATTCGAGCCGCCTATCCCGAAGCTCTGTGTACCGCAGAGTGGGAGAGCGATGCCGAAACAACACGACTGCTCAACTCTCAGGGGCTTGACAGCAGCTACACTGACACCACTCTGAGCTGCTATATCACAGCCGACTGGATACGGGGCGACGACTTTTTGAGCGTGTCCGATGGGCAGACCCAGCGGTCGAGCCTCGACCCGATCCGGGTCACCGATCAAATTATTCAGCGCCTACAGTGGGCAGAGAGCAGTGCCGCTGCCCCCAAGGGCAAAGTTCCAATCCTGTTTACGTCTAAGGCCGCAGATATGCTGTGGAGTACGGTGCAAGCGGCGCTCAACGGTAAACGAGTGATGGAGGGCGCTTCGCCGTGGAGCGATCGCGTTGGGGATCTCGTCACGTCTAAGCGACTCACCTTGTCTCAACATCCCCAAGCAGGCCCCTTTAGCTGTCCCTTTGACGATGAGGGCAGCCCGACCAAGCCGATTACCTATGTTCAATCAGGCGAGCTTCAACTGTTTTACACCGATCGCACGGTTGGGCGATCGCTAGGCAGCGGCACCACAGGCAACGGGTTTCGCCCCGATCTGGGCAGCTATCCGACACCGGGGATGTTCAACTTCCTGATTGAGTCTGGCACATCATCTTTTGAGTCGATGGTTGCCTCCCTAGAAGACGGGCTCATTGTCGATCAGATGCTAGGCGGTAGCGCAGGTATCTCGGGTGATTTTTCCGTCAACGTCGATTTAGGCTATCGCGTGCAGCAAGGAAAAATTCTTGGTCGGGTCAAAGACACCATGATTGCGGGCAATGTCTACACCGCCCTTAATCAACTGATCGATCTAGGCAGTGATGCCGAATGGAATGGCTCATGCTATACGCCATCGGTGTTAGTCAATGGGCTATCGGTCACCAGTCGCGAGTAATCCCAGACCCCGACTGAGTCAGTTCCGGTATCTGTCCTAATCCGTATCAATATCTGTCCTCACCTATCCGCCCATTGCGATCGTTCGACTGCCAGTTCGATTGCCATGACAGGGGCGATCGCCCATCGCTCACATCGCCTGAATCCATTCTTTAACAAAATACTCAGTCCAGATTCCATTTTGCCAGTACGGATCTTTTTCGATTAGGGTGCGAACATCAACCTCGCTTTCAGCGTCATAGATAGCAAAGAACATGCTTAAGTCTTGGGTTGGGCCAATGGTCATCAGCACACCCGCACTTTTTTGGGTCGATAAGCCATCTAAGTGAGCTTGACGATGGGGCGCACGTTTTTCTAAAACGTTGTCACAGTAGCTTCCCCAAGCAACATACTTTGGCATTACCTTCACCCTATACGCTTTAAATCCTTGCCATTATCATACCGACAACGATTCATTTTCGCGGCACGGAATACCGACCGGGCTATCTTTTTTGTTTCTTTTAAGACAGAAAAATCACTTGTATGAAGCCTGCGATCGCCATTGCTATGTTTTCATAAAAAAACTGAAAAACCACGACTTCTAAGGAGATCCCGTCAAACCAAAATGTTACGGTGTAATTCAGGGTGAACCATAGGTTTTATTAATATTGTTAAATATAGCGACGTGACGAATAGAACCTGACGGTACGAGAAATCACATATAAATCAAAGCTGACAGAATCTACGACTGGTCGCTATCCGCATCACCACATCAACAGAACCAAACTGATGAAGACATCGATTGAGTTCGAAACCAAAACGTTTTCGCAAAACCTACAGCAAAACTTACGAGCGACGTTTGATTGCGGAGCCCTTCGTGTAAAGTGCGCTCCAAATCAGGGGGGGGTAAAAATTCTGATTCAGCATCCTCCCGACCAGGAGTTTGAAGATGGGGTGCTGAGTCATGTCCATCAAATTTTGCAGCAGCTCTTACCTGAATACATAGACTGTCCCCCCAATCCGGACAAGGGTCAGAGCAGCATGAGCAAGATTCAGCTTTATGTGGGGTTGCTGGGCAAATCTCGACCCTATAAAGCAAAAATTATTTCGATCCAGAAGCTGCTTCAGTCACGTCACAATCAAACCACGGTTAAAGCTCAACCTTCAGTTCCACCTACGTTTAATCCCTTTGAAGTCGCGGTTCAAGACGGCAAGACTCAAGACATCACTACCGCTCAAGACGACACTACCGCGAATTCGTCCCAGATGTCTCCAGTGAAATCTGTTCCCGTTGAGACTGCTGCCGTTGAAACTGCTCCTGTCGAAACTGCTGCCGTTGAGACTGCTGCCGCTCAGTCTGTGGCGACCGAACCTGTGGCGACCGCATCTGCGATCGCTGAGGCTACCCCCCTCAAATCCAAAGAGCCTAGTGCCTTAGTTGAAACCGACACTTCAGAACAGTCTGCTCCTTTAGAATCTGCTCCTTTAGTTTCTCCTAGTCGGTGGAAGCGTCTAAAAATAGCAGTCATTAGCACCCTGGCGATCGCCACAGGCACCTTAGCCTACGGATTAACTCGTCCCTGCGTGATCGGCAGTTGCCCTATCATTTCTAGCGCTGAAACTACGGGCAGTGAAGCCCTTGAGCTTCTGCAAACCAATCCGTCTGCCGAAAGCGTCATTTTGGCCTACGACCACATTATCGAAGCCAACTACACTCTCAGCTCAATTCCATTTTGGTCTGAGTATTATGACCAAGCGCAGCTTTTGCTCGGAGAGTTTCAGGAAGACGCTGATCTCGTCTCTCAGATTGTGTCGGCTCAACGTCTTGCCAGAAAAGCCTCTATTACAACTCAAGATCCGCCTCATCCGACTCAGGTTTGGCAAGAGGTGCAGGGGCAATGGCAAGAGGCGATCGCCCTGCTGGACGACATTGCCGATCGGGCGATCGTCGCTGACCTCGTCAACGATAAGTTAGCCGATTATCAAGCACAGCTTGCTTTGGTGAATCAACGCATCCAGCAAGAGCAAAATGCCCAAGAGGCAGTCATATCGGCACGAGATGCCATTCAAATGGCCGAAGCCCGAGAAAGCGTCGCGCGATCGTTAGAAAGCTGGCAGTTGGTTCACGTGACCTGGCAGGTTGTGATCAATCGCCTCGACGAAGTATCTGAGCAAACGATGGCCTATGCAGAAGCCCAGCAGCTTGCCGCAATTTATCAGCCAAGGCTAACCGCAGCCTACGAACTCAAACTTAAAGAAGAACTGTCTTCATCAACCTACAACAAGGCTCTGGCCATGGCCGAGCAGGCCATCAACATGGAACGGAGAGGGCAGTGGTCAGAAGCGGTCGCCCACTGGCAATATGCTTTAAATAGTGCCGAGCAGGTTCCTCAAGAAACTTCTTATTTTGACCCGGCCCAATCTCTTCTGAATGCTTATGGTGAAGCGCTAGGGCAAGCCGAGGGGCAAGCAACCGCTGCGACGGCTGTCGAGCAAATTCGCCCTGTCTTAGACCAAGGCTGCGGCGCAACGCCCGACCTATGTACATTTGCCACCGCAGCTAATGAAGTCAGCATTTATCTCGGGGCAGGCTATGACGCCACTGTGCAGCAGATGATGCTGGCGGGCGGGGTCTCCGTGAGCAGCAACTATGCTGAAACATCAAAGGCAGCAACCTTGCTGAGGGCGATCGCCAATGCAGGAGATACGTCCCAAATTGAAGTCGCTGTATACAACAGCTCCGGCAACCTGATTGGAACCTATATGCCTGAGTTTCAGGGCTATGTACAGCCGCAGATTGCAACCACCTCTGAGCAAGAGAGCTAATTCTAAAAGCATTTGAACCCATGAAGCTCAACTCAAAGAAGCTTAACTCAAAACTCCTGTAGCGCTACGCGCCCACATATCGCGCCCACATATCAAAATTCCTAAAACGGCATGGTGAGTTGAGCTGTCGCGTTAAAACATTGGCGATACAAGCCCTGTAGGGTTAGCAAAATCGCGACCAAATCAGTAAACGCCAGCATAAACATAATCACAATCTGATACAGTGACGCGTTGAATGGGCTGACGCCACTCAACAGTTGCCCGGTAATGATGCCAGGTAGCGTCACGATGCCAACGACCATCATCGAGTTAATGATAGGAATCATGCCTGCCCGCATGGCGTCTTGCCGATCGCGGGCGATCGCCTCTTGGGGAAGCGCACCTAGGCTCAGCGATGTCTCGATATTCAGGCGATGAGCTTTGACCAAACTGACAAAGCGCTCTCCGGCGATCGCCGACGCATTCATGGCATTGCCCAGCAAAATACCCGACAAGGGAATCACATACTGCGGGTCATACCAGCGCTCAGGACGAATCACCATCATATTAATGTAGCCCAACGTGATCGCCGTACTGAGCAGCAACGTTAACCCTAACCAGTAAGGAAAACGGCTCAGAGACTTGCTGATGCGGTTGCGCGCCACAATCGTTGCGACCGAGAGCATCACCATGAGAATGCCCAACACCGCCCAAGGCTGCTGGATTGCAAACACAATCGACAACACATAGCCCACAACCATCAGTTGCAGCAGAGTGCGCCCACTGGCGATCGCCAGTTCCCATTCCAGCCCCAGCGATTGCCATCGAGAAATGCCAATCGCCAAGACCATGAGTCCACCAGCCCACGCAACCCGAAACCAATCTAGTTCAATCAAAGAATCCATGAATATCGACCCAGCTAAAATTGTGACTTCTGTTGGTTGGCGTTGAACGATTGGCGTCGAACGATTGACGTTAAACGAAGTGTTTGCGAAGTATTTGCGAAGCGTCTTCTAACAGCAATTCTCATTGTGGTCACACCCCAACACCCGCGAATAAATTGCGGGCTACAAATGATCAAGTCCCTGCGGGACTGATAGCCGACAGATCTTAGCCCCAACGGGGCTTTCACTGATTAGCCCGAAATTTATTCGCGGGCGGGTCAGAAGCGTAGCCAGATAGCCAACTCGCCAAACTGAGAATTGCTGGTCGTCTAAGGAAAACCCCAAAGATCGGCAACGGTTCTCTTGGGTTTTCTGGCATCAGTTTTCTGGCATTAGTCTACTCTAAGGTTGAGCCCGGTAGGCCAGCACCGGAATCTAAGAGCGAGAACGCACGACTTCATGACAGCCTCAGATCAGCAACACCCGATCAAATCCTCGTAGGGTTGATACAGTTAGAGTAGACTGACCCCAGTAGTTTCACGTGTTGGGAGCAGCTTCCCGATGTGAACCTCTAGCGTCCAGTGGTGTCTAAGATTTCATTGGTGTCTAGTATTCTAGTGTCTAATATCAAAGAATAATCAGTTTGAAATGCCGGGTGGGTGTGAGTGTGAATTTTATTCCGCCGCTTGATTTGAAGGGGCAGTATCAAAGTATTCAGCAAGATATTGCGGATGCAGTGCTTGATGTGCTTAGTTCAGGGCGATATATTAAAGGCCCAATCGTAGAGCAATTTGAGCAGCAGTTTGCCAACTATATCGGAACTCGTGACTGTATTGCCTGCAACTCTGGCACAGACGCGCTGTTTCTAGCATTAAAAGCGCTAGACATCGGCCCAGGTGATGAAGTCATCACCTCTCCGTTCACCTTTATTTCGACCGCCGAGGTGATCTCAGCCGCAGGGGCAGTGCCTGTTTTTGTGGATATTGAAGCCGAAAGTTTTAATATTGACCCCCAGGCGATCGCCCCAGCGATTTCTCCTCGCACCCGCGCCATCATGCCCGTCCATCTCTTTGGCCGCCCCGCTAATATGACTGAGATTATGGCGATCGCCGAGCGCCACAACCTAGCCGTCATTGAAGACTGCGCTCAGGCGACAGGAGCCTCGTGGGATAGCCGCCGCGTCGGCAGTATTGGTCATATCGGCTGCTTCAGCTTCTACCCCACGAAGAATTTGGGAGCCTGCGGCGATGGCGGAGCCGTGACCACTCAAGATGAGGCGATCGCAACTCGCATCCGAATCTTAGGAGACCATGGACGTACCGCAGGGTATTACCATGAAGAAGTAGGCGTCAACAGTCGCCTCGACGCCCTCCAGGCTGCGATTCTCTCTGTTAAGCTCCAACGCCTAGACCAGTGGAATCAGCAGCGTAACACTGCTGCTGCACGATACCAAACATTGCTACAGAGCATTCCTTCCATTGGTCTACCTCAGCCCCTAGAACGAGGCCCCCAGGTGTGGAATCAATACACCATTCGGCTTCAGCACGCCTCTCAGTCCGTGCAAAATGATCCTGTGAATCAGCATTCGGAAACAGGTGCAACCGTTTATCGCGATCGCGTTCGTCAACAACTTCAAGCCCAGAATGTCGGTTCGGCGGTCTATTATCCACTGCCGCTACACCTCCAGCCTGTGTATGCTTCGCTCAAGTACGCCCATGGCTCAATGCCTCAGGCAGAGCAGGCGGCATCTGAGGTGCTGTCACTCCCCATGTTTCCTGAGTTGACAGCCGAACAGCAGCAGCAGGTTGCTTACGCCCTTAAAGATGCCATCTAAATCCATCTAAATCTAAGGAAGTGGCTGAATATAGCGCTACGCGCTGACATAAAGCCGACATTTCTTGAGAGGCGACTTCGTTCCCCCTCAAGAGAATATTCTGCATAGCAATGATCAGGATGGCTATCGTTGTAATTGCTAACGGTCTGTACATTGGATGATTGCACTTCTCTCTCAGCAATGTTACATTTCGCTACAGAGATGCCTTTCGCGATGTGTCAAACAGGAAGCTAGTGCGGTTTTTTATTCTAGGGTTTCTTAAAGTTAGTGTAAAAGCGCATACCCGCTTCTAAAAAAGTCTTGTAGTTTCCGGGTTAAGGAGATGAAGTCAGGTTAGAAGATGATAGCTACTACAAGCAGTCCATCCACGCAAGACATGAAATATGCTGAATCGTGAGGAAGACCAGCGGCTATTATGAGAGTTTGCGATGAATTTACTTCAGTGGCTTTCATCGTGATACGGTATTGGATGGTAAATGGTTCTGGCTCAATTTTTAGATTCACTGAGCTTGGGGTAAGGCGATCGCTTTGAACTTGGCGGCATCAATGACAGTGAGGCGCATTGAGGTTTCACTCAATGCCAATAAATTACTGGCGAAATCGCCTAGCTGCGATAGCTTGAACACGAAAATTCAAGATAGCTG
>JBARXP010000351.1:0-9659 GCA_049647405.1 Elainellaceae cyanobacterium
GATCGAGCGACACCTGATAGAATATCGAGGTTGTAAAGCCCGGAACTGACGTTGAGTCAATCGTTAGATCTGCCACAAGTTGACGAATATTTACAAGAACTGGCTGCGATTCAGCAGACCGGATCAAAGCGAGTTGCTATTCTCGGCTCTCGCCATATTCCCATTACTCATCAAAATATGATTGAGCTGCTCAGCTTTGCATTAGTTGAAGCAGGCAATCAGATTCTGACCTCAGGGGCGACAGGCGCAAACTCTGCCGCGATTCGAGGGGCGATGCGGGGTGACCCAAATCTGCTCACTGTGATCTTGCCGCAAAGTCTAAAGCGGCAGCCCCGTGAGTCGCGCAAGCAGTTAGAAAAAGTCATTCATTTAGTGGAAAACGCTAATAATGATTCTCTAGGCTTAGCTGAAGCGAGTGCTGTGTGTAACCAGGAAATCATTTCTCGGTGTCAGCAGCTCATTTGTTTTGCCTTTCACGACAGCGCCACTCTACTTAAGACCTGCCAAGACGCGGAAGATCAGCGCAAAGTGGTTACCTTGTTTTATCTGGACTAAGTTCTATCTAGACTCAGTTTTATCTGGATGAGTCGTGGCACGAGTCATGCCGACAAGCGAAGGGTGAAGGCTCTTCTGCTTTAATCTCCTCGGTGACCGATTGCGATGAACATGCGATAGAACATTGGCAAGATGGCACTGTTGAAAAACAGCACCATCGACCATACCCGACCATATCTAGATCCTTCATGCAGACGTTAAGTGGGTAGCCATAGGTAAACGATGCTATCTGAGTGTGTGCCTACCTCCGGGCGCACACACCGTTCGCCTTAGTTTTGACCGCATACTTATCGAGTTTGAGCGCTTAGCAATGTCATTTTTAGAATCAATTCCGGGTTCTGCCTACCTTCTCTACAGCATTGTTGCTGCCGCAGCGCTGATTTATCTGCCATTTCTCGTTGTGGGCTATGGCAGATTTCAGGTGGGAAACGACCCGGCAGCGCCCCGTGCCATGTTCGACAAACTGCCGCCCTTTGCCCAGAGAGCAACGTGGGCACACCAAAATTCGTTTGAGGTGTTTTCAATATTTTCCATTGCGGCGTTGATGGCCTTTGTCACGGGGCAAGAGTCAACTCTTGCCATTGGCGCGGCGATCGCCCATGTGGTGGCTCGATTGTTTTACTCGGTGTTTTATATTCTCAATGTGCCGCTGTTGCGATCGCTCATGTTTGGCATCGGCTCCCTCGGCAGCTTGATTCTCTTTGGGTTAAGCCTGATTTCGGTCTCCACCCCATAAGCTGTGGCTCACGGTCTGTTCACTGTCTATAGGAGAGCGTGGAGAGCAGGACAGAAAATCTTCAGGCGGTAATCTTCAGGCGGTAATCTTCAGCGTCATGAATCGCGCAGAAGCCATCGAGAGAATTATTGAGGGAATCGTTGAGGAAGCCATTGAGTAGGATGAGGGAAAGGCGATCGCCCTAATTCATATCGTCTTAGCGTCTTTGAGCCAGCCATGTCCTACGAACCGCTGCACCACAAATATCGACCCCAAACCTTTGCCCAACTGGTGGGGCAAGAGGCGATCGCGGCAACGTTGAGCAATGCCCTGCGGCAACAGCGCATCGCCCCCGCCTATCTCTTTACAGGGCCGAGGGGAACCGGAAAAACCTCCAGCGCCCGGATTTTGGCTAAGTCGCTCAACTGTGCCAGCAGCGACGTGCCCACAGATGCGCCCTGTGGCACCTGTGATATTTGCCGCATGGTTGCACGAGGTTCGGCCTTAGATGTAATTGAAATTGACGCGGCCAGCAATACGGGAGTAGACAATATTCGGGAGCTGATCGAACGAGCCCAGTTTGCCCCGGTGCAGTGTCGCTTTAAGGTTTACATCATTGACGAGGTTCACATGCTGAGTACGGCAGCGTTTAATGCCTTACTCAAAACCTTGGAAGAACCGCCCAATCGAGTCGTATTTGTGCTGGCCACGACTGATCCCCAGCGGGTGCTGCCGACCATCATTTCCCGCTGTCAGCGGTTTGACTATCGCCGCATTCCCCTAGATGCGATGGTGAAGCATTTGATCGCGATCGCCCAAAAAGAGTCGATTGCGGCCCAGCCTGAGGCGGTGGAGTTGGTGGCGCAGATTGCCCAAGGCGGCCTGCGAGATGCCGAAAGTCTGCTCGATCAGCTGAGTTTGCTCGACGGCGAAATCAGCGTCGAAAAGGTCTGGGATCTCGTTGGCGCGGTGCCAGAGCGAGATTTGCTGACCCTGGTCAAGGCGATCGCCCAAGATAACGGCACGGCGGTGCTTGATCAGGCGCGTCATCTGATGAATCGAGGCCGAGAACCGCTCATCGTGCTGCAAAACCTGGCGAGTTTTTATCGAGACTTGCTGATTGCGAAAACAGCCCCCGGTCGCCGCGATCTGGTTACTCTAACGCAGCCCACCTGGACAGAACTGTGCGACTTTACCCAGATCATCGACATGGCGACCATTTTGCTGGGTCAACAACACCTACGCACCAGCGAAGTTCAGGTAAAAAACACGACTCAGCCCCGCCTCTGGCTTGAAATCACGTTGTTGGGTTTGCTGCCATCAACCCTTGGCAGTCAGCAGCAGCAGCAAACAGGAACTCTGAATAGAACGGGTGCGATCGCCCCTCCACCCGTGGCTCGCCATCAGCCCGCCGCCCACCAGCCCTCATCCCATCAGCCCGCCGCCCACCAGCCCGCCGCCCACCAGCCCGCAGCTCACCGGCCCGCAGCTCACCAGCCCGCAGCCCATCCCTCTGCCCCACAAAACGATACCGGAGAACACAAGTCTGCTCCTGACTCTGTGCCCTATGCGGTCAGCTCACCCCCAGTTACTCCGCCAGAAGCTTCCTCAACCCCTTCATCTTCTGGGCTAGATGTATCTTCAGGTGTCTCTTCAGATTCAGCGCCATCAGCACCAGTGGAGCATCACGATGGCGATCGCGCTCACGTTGCTGACCTGACACCCCCTCAATCTGAACCTGTTGCCGCAGCTCAATCTGAAGCGAATCATGATCCTCTGGCTCAGAGTCAGGGCTATGCTGCATTCCAGCAAGACAAGCTCGCCCAGATTTGGCAGCAGGTGATGGCAGCGATTCCCCGTCCGGGGACTCAAGCTCTCCTGAAGCAGCAGGGCTGTTTGCTGTCGTTTAATGGCAATGCTGCACGGGTAGGGATTCGATCTCAGCCCCTGATGCGCATGGCTCAAAGCAAAGTGTCTGATATCGAACACGCCTTTGTTCAAGTGTTTGGCAAGACGGTCGGCATCACGCTAGAAATCAGCACAACGCACCCTGAGAGCGCTGAGAGTCTTCCGCTAGCTGCCCCTACTGCGGCTCCGCCATCGCCACCGCCCAAACCTTCTTCGCCATATCCAGACACTCCTTCCCCCCCGATCCAACCCACTTCAGCGCCGCAGAAGCCTGCATCTGTCGCTCCTCCAACAGGCGTGTCTCCGGCAGTCGTTCCTCCCCCCAGTGCGACGACTGTTTCGGCAGAAAGTGAGCCTGCGTTCGATCCGCCTCCCTTTTCATGGAAAGATGAGGACGAAGTCACAAAAGCGGCAAAAAGTCTGGCGCAGATGTTTAATGGGCAGATCGTGATGTTGGACGATGAAGATAGTGTCGATGCAGTTGCTGATAAAACGGCTGATAAAACTGCTGATAAAACCGCTCCCAAACCCTCTCCGGCTGATGCCTCCAGTGCTTCAAGCTCTTCAAGTTCGTCATCTGCGGCCTCGCAACCTCCCGACGATGACGATGATGACGTTCCCTTTTAGCCATTTCTTCTAGCCCTGATAGGCTCAAAACGATACCTCTTCATGACTGGACTCGACTTTAGAAACACCAATACGCTCTGGTCTAGTATTCTGGCAGAGTCGCTATATCGACTGGGATTAAGGACAGCCGTCATCTGTCCGGGATCGCGATCGACGCCCCTGACTGTGGCTCTAGCTCGTCATAGAGAAATTGAGGCGATTCCTATCTTAGATGAGCGATCGGCAGCCTTCTTTGCTCTCGGAATCGCAAAACGAACGGGACGAGCCACCTTATTGGTCTGCACCTCCGGCACAGCAGGCGCGAACTTTTATGGCGCTGTGATTGAAGCCCACGCAAGTCGAGTGCCGCTGCTGCTGTTGACCGCCGATCGCCCCCCAGAGTTGCGTCACTGCAATGCCGGACAAACCATCGACCAGCAAAAGCTCTTTGGTGACTTTCCTAATGCTTTTCTAGAACTGGCTCTGCCATCGGTGGAGCCTGACATGCTCGCCTATCTGCGGCAGACTCTATGCCATGCCTGGGCGCGATCGCACGCTCCTGTCCCCGGCCCGGTGCATTTGAATCTACCGTTTCGAGATCCGTTGCCGCCCATTGCTGATCCGACCGTTTTGGAGCTAGAAGCCAATTTTGATTCTGAGCGGTTCTTCGCGGCTTTCGATGACTCAGAGCCTCCCATTTTGCTACCAGCTACTTTACCTGATGCGGTCAAAGCTTGGCTCAAGTGCGATCGCGGCCTTATCATTGCCGGAGTTGCCCAGCCAATCAATCCCGACGGCTACTGTCGGGCGATCGCTCGCCTTTCCGATACCCTGCGCTGGCCTGTATTGGCAGAAGGACTGTCGCCCATTCGCAATTACGCCGCTCAATTTCCGGGATTGGTATCGACCTACGACGCCCTGCTGCGATCGCCCGACCGGGCGGCATCCCTACGGCCTGATCTGATCGTGCGGATTGGGGAAACGCCGACCAGCAAAGTTCTGCGTCAGTGGCTCCAAGCAACCCAAGCTCGCCAGTGGATGATTGATGGGGGCGATCGCAATCTCGACCCAACCCATAGCCGTACGGTGCATCTGCCCTTCACCATCGAACAGTTGGCCGAAACCCTGCCCGTGCCCAATGCCTTTGTGCCCAATGCCTTTGTGCCCAATGCCCTACTAGATATCTCCGGTTCTGGCTACCTCAAAGATTGGATCGCAGCCGAGCAGCAGATGCGAACCCAGATTGACCACGAAATGGCGAGTTCTGATCCCTTTAATCCTGGGATTAAGTCTGGGACTTTAGACTACAGTCATTCAGAATTCAGTTCACAATCTGCATCAAATCCTCATCCCCAAACGGATACGGGATTTAATCAGGAGCCTCCTTTCTTTGAAGGTAAAGTGGCATGGCTGCTGTCTCAATGTCTGCCCGTTCAGACTCCGGTGTTTATCGCCAACAGTACCCCCGTGCGAGACGTAGAGTGGTTTTGGAAACCGGGCGATCGCCAAATTCAACCGTTTGTCAATCGGGGAGCCAACGGCATCGATGGAACGCTTTCTACAGCTCTCGGCATCGCTCACCGCTATCGCAGCAGCGTCTTGCTCACCGGAGATTTGGCCTGCTTGCATGACACCAACGGTATGCTCGTCAGCCATCAGCTCCAAGGGCACCTGACCATCGTGCTGATTAACAACGGGGGCGGCGGCATTTTTGGCTTTTTGCCTATCGCCCAGTTCAATCCGCCCTTTGAAGACTTTTTTGCCACACCCCAGACGGTTGAGTTTGCCACTCTCTGTGCCGCCTACGGCATTGAGCATGAATCGATCACCTCTTGGGAGATGTTGGCCGATCGCCTCCACACTCTTCCTGATTCTGGCCTGCGGGTTTTAGAGATTGTCTGCGATCGCCATCAAGACGCGGCGCGACGGCAGGCTTTCTGGTCATCTATTCAATAAGATCAATAAGATGCTTTGCTGAAAATGAATGTAGCATTGCTTAATCGACCGTGTTTAACCTTTGTTCAAGCCTCGTTTAACTTACTAGTGATGGACTCATTCTTTAATGATGAAAACCCTAGATGCTCCCAAATCTCTGACCGCTCCTCACTCTGTGCTGCTGTTTGATCGCCTCCGCTGGATTCTTGATCCGGTGGGTTATTTAGAAGCTACCGATCATCAAAATCAAGACTTCTTTATTACCTCGGGCGTGGGTGACAACATCGTCATGACTAGCAATCCTGAGGTGATGCAGTACATCCTCACCAACGATCGCAAACTGTTTAGCAGCCCGAGTACGTTCAACCGTATTTTAGAACCGTTGACAGGCAATAACTCGGTGCTTGGCATTGAGGGCGATCGCCACCGTCGCCGCCGCCAGTTAGTGATGCCGTCTTTTCATGGCGATCGCCTATCGGGCTACGGTGAGCTAATCGGCAAACTGACCCACCAAATTTGCGATCGGCTGCCCCGTGATCAGGTGTTTTCTGCCCGATCTGTGACTCAGCAAGTCTCGCTTCAGGTGATTTTTGAGGTGGTGTTTGGCTTATCAGAAGGGAGCGAGACTGAGGCGATTAAGCACCTGCTGACTCAGATGGCTGACAAATTTAGCTCTCCTCTGACCTCAGCCTTGTTGTTTTTTCCGGCGCTCCAGCAAGACTGGGGCTCGTCGAGCCCGTGGGGTGCATTTTTGCGGTTGCGGCAGCAGGTAGACGCGCTGGTCTACGCCGAGCTAGCCCGACGCCGAGCCCACCCCGATAGCAGCCGCACCGATATTTTGTCGTTGCTGATGGCAGCCCACGACGAAAACGGTCAGCCCATGAGCGACAACGAGCTGCGAGACGAAATCATGGCTTTGCTATTTGCAGGTCACGAAACCACGGCTACCGCTATGGCCTGGGGGCTTTATTGGCTGCACAAAAATCCTCAGGTGAAAACCAAACTGCTGAGCGAACTCGATAGCCTCGACCCCGATATCGACCCTATGACCCTGGCTCGACAGCCCTACCTAACCGCCGTATGTCAAGAAACCCTGCGGCGATCGCCCGTTGCCATGCTCACCTTTCCACGAATGGCCGAAGAGCCTGTTGAAATTAAAGGCTATCGGTTTGAGGCAGGCACCATCTTTATGGGCTGTATGTATCTCACCTTGCAGCGCGACGATCTTTACCCTAATCCTCAGGAGTTTTGCCCAGAGAGGTTTTTAGAGCGCAAATATTCCCCATTTGAATTTATTCCGTTTGGCAACGGGGCGCGTCGCTGCGTCGGTGAAGCCCTGGCGCTGTATGAGATGAAGCTCGTTTTAGCAACGGTAGTGAAACACTATCGCCTAGAGTTGGCTGACCCTCGGCCTGAAGTTGCCCGCCGCCGAGGCGTCACCCTTGCTCCGGCACGGGGAGTGCAAATGACAATGCTCGGCAAGCGTGAGCAGTCAGCAGGATAGCGCGGTCTAACCCTTCAAATGCAGCAGACGGGCGCTAGAGCCCGGTGGAGTGACAGCAATGTTCTGCCTCCGCTCAAGTGAGCCGTGAGGCAAAATCAAATAGGGTTCTCTATCAGCCGATGATCACTCCCGATCGCCCCTTGATCTTGAGTTTAAGGCGATCGCCCTGCCACTCCGCAGAACCATCACCAAAGAGGAGCTGACCAGGACGTTGACCTGTCCCAATCTGATCCAGGGTCAGCGTGACGGTGTCATCCATGTCGCCAGCATTCACCGCCACAACGATCACCTCATCATCCAGACTGCGGCTGAAGATATAGGTCATCTCTTCGGCGTAGAGAACCTGATAGTCACCTAACCGCAGGGCTTTTTGCGACTCTCGCAGGGCGATGAGCTGTTTGTGGTGAGTCAGCATTTCTGAGTTCCACTCGGCCTCAGGTGGAAACACGCGGCGATTGTCGGGGTCAAAGGCTCCCGGTAGCCCCACCTCATCGCCATAGTAAATGCAGGGCGCACCCGGAAACGTCATCATGAGCAGCACCCCTAGACGAGTGCTGGCTTCTGCCTCTGCCATCGCCTTGGGCCGATCTTCTTCGCCCCCGGCCACGGTCAGCATCCGCGTCACATCGTGAGTCGAGAGAAAATTGAGCTGGGCAAGCTGAATTTGCCAGTCATAGAGCGCCAGCAGATCTTTTATTTTTGTGGCGTAGCCCGCTGCATCTAAGGCCGGGTAGGGGAAATATGGGGGTAGCTCGACATGGCGCATGACGACGCGATCGCCCGCTGTAAAGGCAATCGTCGGCCCCGTAAACAGATAGTTCATCACCCCGTCAAACTGAGTGCCGTCGAGCCACGATCGCGCATCTTCCCAAATCTCACCGACGATATAGGCTTCAGGATTAATGGCTTTGATGCGATCGCGAAACTCAACCCAAAAATCATCCACCTTCACCTCTGAAGGCACATCGAGCCGCCACCCGTCGATGCCCTGCTGCACCCAATATTCGCCCACCTGCATAATATATTCGCGCACCTGAGGATTGTGGTGGTTGAACTTAGGCAACGCTCGGTTGCCCACCCAGCCTTCATAGTTGGCAGGCAGCGACCCATCATAGGCCGACACAGGCCAGCCCTCGATATTGAACCAGTCGAGCCAGGGTGAATGAGGGCCATTTTCTAAAATATCGTTGAAGTAGAAGAAGCCCCGACTCGCGTGGTTAAACACGCCATCGAGCACCACCTTCATCTCTCGCTGGTGAGCGGCATCGAGCAAATCCATCAGAGCCGGATTGCCCCCCAGCAGCGGATCAACCTGATAGTAATCGTGGGTGTGGTAGCGGTGATTTGAGGCTGACTGAAAGATGGGGGTGAGATAAATCGCGGTAATGCCTAGACCTTGCAAATAATCTAGGTGTTCTGCAATGCCCCAGAGATCGCCGCCCTTATAGCCTTGATCTGTCGGGGGCGCATCCCACGGCTCACGGGGCACTTGCATCGGAACGATCTTTTTATGCTGAGTCGTCTGAGCAAATCGATCGGGAAAAATTTGATAAAAAACTGCGTGCTTGACCCAGTCTGGGGTGTGAATCGTCATGGCTTGCTCCAAAGACCTCCATGGCTAGGCTACAGGCTGATTTGCCGATCAGCTGTTCCTGTAAGCCAGTCTTAAGAAGAATTAATTTCTGGAAAACTCAACCTGCTGATTGAGCTGAGAGCCAACCCTATGCGGCAATGTCAGAAGCAATGGCATAAGCAATGTCATAAGGGGCTGGCTCTTACCTCGTGGCTACGGATTGGCTGAGGTTTCTTCTGTTGCTTGAGTTCCAACTCTGGTCGCCTGAGTCACGTTGAAATAAATTTTGAAGGGTTCTCCAACTTCGTTGGCGATCGCCTGCTCAACCAGGGCGACTTCCTCTGGGGTAATCATTTCAGAAGCACGGACGATCAGCTCAATTTCTGATGCTTTCCAGGCGACTCGCGTTTCTAACAGCTCTACATCTGGGCGAGCCAGCAGTGGGTTATCGGTCAAAAGAGCCTGCATCGAGTGACTGAGACGGCTCTGACGAACGAGCTGAACGGAGCTGATGCCGAGGGGAATCACCAATAGCCCCACCAAAATAGCACTGACACCCCAACTTAACGAGCGGCTGAACTGGTTATTGCGGCGAGTGTACCCGGCGACCACGTAAACGATGGTGCAGGCTAGGTTGATGCCCAGCAGATTAGTGAAGTAAAGCACGAAGGCTCCGCCGCTGTAGCCCCATTGCCCTTGCGACATCGTTAACCCCACAACGCAGAGAGGGGGCATTAGCGCAACGGCGATCGCCGTTCCTGAGATTGCGTCTCCAATCTCAGGGCGAATTTTGGCATAGCTGCTGACGGCTCCAGCGACAATGGCAATGGAGAGATCGATGAGTGTCGGCTGGGTACGGGCTA
>JBARXP010000352.1:0-1557 GCA_049647405.1 Elainellaceae cyanobacterium
CCCCTGGGCCTGACTGGTTTGTTGCAGCGAAGACCGCACATATTGACCCACCACTGACATCAGAGCCTGGGTTGAGTCACCCCCAGCACCTTGGCTACCCGTAAGCTGCTGCGCCACATTTAAAATGGTGCTGAGCTGATTGGTGCTGGCCTGTTGGTTGGGGTTGTTTAAAGCGCCGACGACTTGATCAAACAGTCCCATAATTAAATATCTCCTCAATGTGAGTGGGGTTATTGTGCAAGAAATGTGCAAGACAAGTGAAATGAGGCGTCGCAAACAAGATGAATGCCGTTTTTACCATAGAGATAAAAATATCGAGGTGAGAACCATCAACGTTGACCTCACCATTTTGAAGTGTAGACCAAAACGCTAACGCCAAACTGATCGAAATCGCAGGCGGCTCAGCCGACTTCCCCTTGAGCTGAATTCTTGGGGATAGCTTTGGGGATAACGATGGATGCGGGAAACTATGGCTGTGGAGCAATAGAGGACTGTTTAACCAAGACGACGGAGTAAGAGAGGCGATCGCCCCGAGACAGCGTTTCTCCACATAAAATCGGAATCTCTCCGTCGCTATAAGTGGTGTACCGATTGACGAGCAGGGGAGCGCCTAACGGAATGTCGAGCGGCTCGGCGGTTTCATAGGTGGCATGGGTGCATTCAATCACCGTCTCGACTCGTTCCACAGAAATTCCATGACGCTCCAGCGTCGGATAGAGCAGATTAGATTGGAGATCTTCGACCAGGCTCTCTGTCCAGCTCTGTGGCATATACGTGATATCGATCGCCACGGGATGCTGATTCGCCAAAATGATTTTTTCTTGACAATAAACTTGCTGCACTGACGCATCTAAACGCAGGGTCTGACGCACTGCATCGGGTACATCGACCAGTTCAAATGACACCCCTCGAACAGACGAGCGGACACCCTGACGCTTACTCTCTTCATCAACAAACGTCAGCGGATTAGCCAGGGAGCGCGTAATTTTTTGGCGCTCATTGACAAAGACCCCCCGCCCTCGCTGGGCGTTGACCAAGCCCTGGTGGCTGAGGTTGGCGATCGCCCGTCGCACCGTAATCCGACTTACATCAAACATCTCCATTAGCTGATGTTCACTCGGCAGTTGCTCCCCTACGGCATAATGACCCTCAAAAATTTGTGTCCTCAGTTTTTCGGAAATACTGAGATGGAGTGGAAGTTGTAGTTTGGCCTGATTGACCATGAGCTATACATTGACCATAAGCTATACAGAGAGATGAAAATCATTCATAAATCATTCATTAAGACAGTGTATCGCCTGACTCAGCCCATCACCTCTGACCGCATGAAGCCTCATTTGTTGCAGGAATATCAAGAAAAGTCTGACGTGAGTTGCCCATTTCATAAATAATCTGCCAAATTAGAGAAATAAAGAGACGTTAATGCTTACAGATGCTGTCGATGTAACTGTGTACTCTGTGAAAAATTGAAGCAATATCACATCGCAGTTCGAGAAATGGAGATAATGTAGGTTGGGGTGCAGCGTCTATATCAGAAAGAAGTCATTAGAGTTTCAT
>JBARXP010000353.1:0-3599 GCA_049647405.1 Elainellaceae cyanobacterium
GTTGATGCGACCAGTGCTCTGTCTAGCATTCCGCGCATTTCCTCAGTCATCGCAGGCGAACAACCCGCAGACTTTTTGTTTGGCCGAGCCCAACTCGAAACCTCAATCGCCATGGCTCCCGGAGCAAACACATCAGCGATGGCGATCGCCCAAGCCAGCGATAGTAACGAGGCTCCTCAAGGAGGCTACGGGCTGTTTTATCTCAGCCGATCTGCCATTCCCAACACCATTGCTGAATCAGAAGAAGCAGTCAAAACAGCCGTCAACCGCATTGCACCTCAGTTGCGTACCTTACTTGCAGCCAAACTTCTGCGACTGACCGACAACCAGGGGTCGTCTCAGCTGGGCGTGCGAGCCACCTTAGAAATGCTGGCTCCCCAAGAGCGCATCTTGATGCAGCAAACAACGGTGCGTGCTCCGTGGGCAGCCCCAGAGAGTCGGCTTGCGGCTCTCTTCTCCCCCCAGGGCAAGGTGCCTGCCATTCCTATTGGCAGTCATATTCAATATCGGCTGCAAAATTATAGCGATCGCCCCATTTATTGCGCACTGTTGGGGTTAGACAGTGGCGGCAACGCGATCGCCATTTATCCGGCTGTTGTGAACGATAGTCGAAATGACAGCTCCTCTTCCTTGAGAGAAAGCATCGTCATGCCTGGGGAAAGTCTCACCGTACCTCAGCCCGCTATCTCAGCAGAGTGGGTGGTGGGTGGCCCCGTTGGGTTAGCTGAAACCTATATTGTCTGTAGCCGCCAACCGCTTAAACGAACGGCGATCGCCCTCAGCAAGGCGATGCGTCCGATGGGAAGTCTGCGGCAGCTAAGCATTCTGACCGATCCTGCAAACATCGTTCAATCGGTTTTGGCTGACCTTAACGAAGCCTCTCTTAACGAGCTGCCGACAGAAATCGATATTTCGTCTGACACCTACGCGCTCAACGCCCACAGTTGGGCAACCTTTAGCTTTGTCTATCGAGTGGTGGAATCTTAATTGTTTTCTAGCATGTTAGAAATTCTATGGGTTGAAGCCTATGGCCTATGGATTGTGCCTAGAGATTTTTCCAGAAATTCTTACACAGAAGAATCCGATTCGGCGTAATTTTCACGAATCTGCTGCTCCCATTGCGTCACCTGAGCGGCGGCCTCGGGCGTTCCTTCTTGGGGAAACTGGCTCATAAATACTTTGTCTTGCTGAGGGTTGTAAGGGCCTTCTTTGATTTCTAGAATGACGGTGTTGGGCGCGAGGGCGACGAGGGTGTGAAAGGTTCCTTCCGGTAGCTCAACCCCATGCACCTCACCGCCATCGCAGATTCGAAATGCAGTTGTAAGATGCCCGTGCTCATCAAATAGCACTACAGCGACTTCGCCTTGAAGCACGACAAATAGCTCAAATCCGTTGACTGTGTCATCTCGGTAGTGGCAGTGAGGTCGCACGTAGGTACCGGGCTGCAACACATTGACAAACCGCTGCACCCGTTCTGATTCGTGGTGCAAATTATAGTTTTTTCGCAGTCGAGGGGCGATCGCCGCTGCCTTTGCTTGAGTATCAAGCACCTCCTGGGTCAGGAGTTTAAGAGTCTGAGTTTTCACAGGTACTCCAGTTGCAAAGCAGAATGATTTTCCCTCAAAGTGTGCCTTAAAAAACGAAGACTTGCCCAGATATACGAGCCCAATCAGGGTTGGGGTGGGCGCGGCGTGTCTACCCTTGCAACGAGTTTATTCAGGCTTAGGCGAGTTGTGTATAAGTCCTGCCAAACATCTTTTTTGAAGAGAAGAACAACATCAAATGGTACATTCTTCAAATGGTGCATTCTTCCAAAAGAGTCTGAAATCGCATATCATCGCGAACCGCATCAAAAGCCCCATTCGTCCGAACTAAAACTCGATAAAGATTAGGACTGATCAGCATGGCTTGACGCAGGCACTCAAAGGTCAGATCAGTTTCTTCCATCTCGGCATAAGCACAGGCTTTTCCATACCAAGCGTTGAAGTTATTAGACTTGTACTTGATAGCACGGTCAAAACTTTGAACCGCTTCGGCATATCGCTCTAGCTTTCGTAGCACCAGCCCCCGATAGCTCCAGGCATAATCACATTTAGGTTTGAGGGTGACAGCAGTCTCTAAACTATTCAGAGCCTCGTCATAGCGCCGAAGGGCTGCAAGGGCACAACCCTGATGATACCAAGCACGATAATCGGTGGGCTGGAGCTCGATGACTACGTTAAAACATTTGATTGCCTCTCGATAGTTGTCGAGGCAAAGCCATGCTTTACCTTGGTTGTACCAGGCTTTGTAGTCTTTGGGATTGTAGTGAATTGCCCGCCTAAAGCTGTCGATTGCCTGCTCATAGGTTTCTAGACCAACGTAAGCGAGGCCTTTGCCATGCCATGCGAGATCATATTTAGGATGAATTGAAATCGCGATTTCAAAGCTCCGAATCGCTTCTGAAAAAGCACTCAATCGATTGAGGGCATACCCCCGTTTTGTCCATGCTCCATAACTTTTAGGCTTGACCTGCAAGAATTTGTCAAACTTAGCGACGGCCCCTTTGTATCGACCTGCATTATAGAGAGAGCTGGCTTGCCCAAACCATGTTTTAGCGTCTTGTTGGTGTTCCATAACGGTGCATGCCCGAGGTTCCGAAGAAGATGTTTCGAAGAAAATGTTTCGAAGAAGGAGAAGAGACAAATCGAGGAAAAGTTTTGCTGTGGGTCTGGAATGGTGAATGCGGAATGGCTAATCTGGCATGAACGATAAGGGTTGAGCATTAGCTCGAACAAAGAAGTTGCTTAAAAGAAGGATGTTGATGAAGAGAGCGAAAATGTTCATCAGCTTCTACCATGACGCGGTACAGATGGGGATTGATCGTAAAAAGATGTGAAAGGCTCTGAAGAGCCGCAGGGGTATCTCCTTTCAGGGCGTATACTCGGGCTTTGCCAAACCAAGCACTAGGGTTTTGGCCGATCGCCTGAATCGAACGATCAAAACTGGCGATCGCCTCATCGTATTGTCGAAGCTGTCCCAAAACGATGCCGCGATAGCTCCACGCGTAGTGGCAGTCGGGTTTGGCTTCAATCGCCTGATTGAGGCTTTCTAACGTAGAGCGGTAGAGCCTCAGTGCGCCTAGACCCTTTGCTCGATTAAACCAGGCACGATGATCTTGAGGTTGGATGGCGATCGCCCGGTCAAAGCTATGAATGGCTTCTCGATAGCGCTGGAGGCGATTGAGCGCCGTCCCATGGTTGTACCAAACCCGTCCATCTTGCGGATCGAGATCAATCGCTGCCTGAAAACACTCCAGGGCTTTCTCATATCGAAAAAGTTTGGCCAACGCTAACCCTTTGCCGTGCCAAGCCAAACTGTAATCAGAGCAAATATTTAGGGCTTGCTTAAAGCTGTCTATGGCTTCTTGATTTTGCCCGCTTTCTAAGAGAACGTAACCATACTTGATCCATAAATCGGCATAGGTTGGGTTTGCTTCCACCGCCGTTCGAAGCCGAATTGCTGCATCTTGATCCGCCACGGAAGACCGTGAATAGTAAAGATGAGATCGATGCTGTATCGACTGATTTTGAACCATACACGTTGTTTCTGGCAGAGAC
>JBARXP010000354.1:0-40827 GCA_049647405.1 Elainellaceae cyanobacterium
AATAATCGAGAGCACCAAGCTTCAGTGGAGGTTGGTGCTCTCTGACGTTAAGACGCCTCGATGACTTCAAGCTCATCTTCACGCAGGTGAGCCTTAAAGCGCTTGTCAAATTTGACCTGAACAGGAAAATTTGCGCTAATGACCTTGCCATGCCACTCGCTGGCAATCGCTGACACCTCTCCCTCAAACCCTTGAATATCGAAGGGTTTATTGCGGTTTTGAGGATTGTGATAAACAATAACGGACTCTCGAACGCGAACGCGATCGCCAACTTTCATACTTTCAACCTTATCTTCAACCTGATATGCGGCTGTGTAATTGTGCAGCGACAAACGCTTGCAGCAAATCTACAAAAACCGCTGTTCCTCCCACCTATATTTGCATAGAATCTGACCCCTCCGATACGTTTCTCAAAGCCCTGCTTCTCTAAACCCTCTAGATAGGACGTTGGAAAATCCGATCGCGTCCGATTCAGGCTTCTTTGCCCTTGCCAAAACCGCCACTTTCCGATAGTCAGTGAGAGCATAGAGAATAAAGTTTTATTGCGAGAGGGCAAACCACAGGTTCTATGCTTCAAGGAGGCGATCGCAACTATCCAATAACGACCTTGCCACCCCCACCCGACCCAGTTGAAAACACATCTCGCTTAACTGATAAGTTCATCATCTGACTCAACTGTGCAACCAGCGATCGCCCAGTCGTTCTTGGATGATGTAACCTCTCACCCCTAAAGTGTTGCGAAGTCGAAGCGCCACCGCTGGAGAACGAACGCGAAGCGAACGGAGTCGCAGTCACAATGTCATCCTGCATCGACTGAATCTGTTGAATCAAGTTCTTAACCGCTTCAACGTATTCACCGCCCAGGTTCTGAACCGTAGCCGCAGCTCGTTCAATCGTGGTCAGCTCACCAGGCGAAAATCCATACCCCAGAAATCTCGCGATCGCCATCTTGTCTAAAGTCGTGAACGTAGAAAATGACATCCTTTCTTCTCTCCCTATGCTGAATAGACATCGTTGTTTTTTGGCAGATTAAGAGCGATCGCCAGCAACGAAGCATAGCGCCGAGCCTCACCCTTGAGCTGAGTGAATGCCCCGCCAGAACTCGCCCGTTCTACTTCAATCTCACCTTGCAATTGATCCAGCTCAGTGATGTGCTGTTGAGCGCGAGTCACATAGTTTTCACCCACCTCAGTTAGTTCATCCATTCGTTGCTGAATCTTGCTGAGATTGTCTGGAGTCGGAGGATAGCCCAGGTAAAAGCAAATCTTCTCTTTCTCACTTGTGCTGAATGCCATAAATCAATCCTGGTAAAACACCGCGTTTTCTGTTGGAAATGCCCTCTGATAATCATCAGCCCCCAGCATGTTCGGATAAGGGTAATCCATATCAGTCATCAAGCCTCGTTCGTAGGCGGCGATACTAGTGGAGGCCGCAAGCATCTGGCGCTGATGTCGCCTGATCTGCCGTCTGTCATAACCATCCAGACCCCTAAAGTTTTCCCACCGCTGACTATTCACCTCATAGGGAACCCGACGCGCCATACGGTCAGCTTGCCAGCTCTCCCAATCCAAATCATCAGTGGAAGGCGCACCATAGGGGCTATCACTAACGCGGGACGGCCTGGGATAACTGCCATTACGCGGCGGCTCTAAGCGGCTCGCATTGCCCCCAGCACAGTACTGAATCACCGTTGACCAGATATGCTTACACCACTTGGGAGCCTCCCCAGAGGCGACACCCGCCGCGCTGCTGCTCCAATCGCGAAAGCGTCTCTCACTGGCAAAGGTCGAAGCCATCACTGCACCTTGCTTCTTTTGGAAGTCAGGGCAGGTACACGCACCAACTGAGTTCTCACAGGACGGACGACCCGCCCCAGGCGCGGGAACCCCAAACGGGCTACAGTGAGCGCCAAATGAAACGCGACTCGGACTGTTATCAAAGCCAATCAGCTCTAAGTCAAACGTGATTGTAGTCGTGCTGTTGCCGTAGAACACGTATTGACGAACGAAGTCAGCGTTTCGATAACTGCTCGTTGATGTCCCAACATAGAGCCGACGACCTGGGCCAGCCAAGATCGAAGTTCTAAACGTGCCGTCAGCCCGATAAATCCCAAGCGCCTTCTTACCTGATGTCGTGTGGAGATATGAGCTGATCACCCCATCCAACCACAACCCATCTTGAGTTGGAAAATCGTTCTGCGGTGGAAACCCGATCGGCTCCAGCCCGATATATTCCCCAGGACTGAGACTGTACCAGTAACCTTCAGGGTCTGAAAAGCTAGCTGGAAACGTGCGCTCTCTAATATCTTGAGGCCCGGTGATCGGGTTACGTGCTTCATATTCATACCGCGAGCCTGTCAGCTCATAGTTGAGCGCCCTCACCCGCCGAAAGCCAGAGGCGAACGGCAGCACCGGACAAGGGACGAGGTTATCACCGCCCCCGCCATCACTCCCCAGCAGCACCGCAGTTTCCCAATAGCCCACGGGCGATCGCGTACTGGGAAAGCGCACCGTTGCCAGCGACCCGCCACGAAACGACAGCGACCCACGGATCGAGCGCCCTTGATTCCATCGTCTCCATGCTGATTTATATTGCCTGGTCGATGTACTGCTGTAAGTAATACGATCGCCAACCCGTCTAGGAGTCCACGCCACAATCACACCCCCTTTTCTCCATCGGTTCCCAATCCGGCTCTAGCGGCTCTTTCATTTCCGTAAGCGACGGATGCAGAAACATAGTGAGGCGATCGCGCCACGCGGCCAGGTAGCCATCCAAAACCACCGGGTTAATTTCCGTAAGCAGCTCGCAGCTCTTAGTCATTGAGATGATCAGGCCAATTCCGGCGATCGCCACCCCTTGAGAGTGCAAAGCGTTTCCGTAAGCAATGACCTGGAGCCAGTGATCGGCCAATATCTCAGGCGTGGGCGCTTTGTACTTGGTTTTCAGGTCGATGACCATGGCCTCACCGTTTCGATAGGCAATGATGTCAATCGTTCCCGCGTAGCCGTCGCGCTCGTTGAAGACCGCGCGGTCACAGTCAAACGCATCACAGTTTTGCCTCAGCTCATCTAGCACGGGCTGAAGCTTACGGAAAAACATCTGATGTTGATGCTCCATGCAGGGAACCACACCGCCCATAAGATAGGCTTTGCAAACCGCGTCGAGTGAGTTACCCCGCCGTCTACCTTCCTCACGCCGTCTCAATCCGTTGCTGTGAGTCAGAGCGTTCATCAGTCTCAATTGGCGATCGCCGCCCATCGTGGCATCTAAGACCGTTGTCACACTTGGAAACTGGCGACCGTCTTCATTTGTGTAGTAGCGCATTAGGTTCGAGCCTCACTAGATTTGAATCCTTTCCCGTAAGCCCCAGACAGCAGGTTATACGCCCCGGCCATGCTGTCTGCATGGTCATCGTGCGAGCCGTCTGGAAATTGAATGAGCTGGTTCGTCGTGGGACGGTTCCAGCTCCCCACCTGAAAAATCACCTCACCGCTTTCAACGGCAGCAGAGAGCGGGTTAACCCTGAGTTTTTTGCCCATAGGGTCAAGCACTCCGGCGGCATCGAACCCAGTGAGTAGCTTTCTCAGCCCCCGGTCTTGGTAGATGCCAGCTTGCCCCGGATCGCGAAACCAGCGCTGTGAAACACCAGCGCCATCACGGGCAGCGGTTTCAATCATCAGCGCATCGACCCCGGCGGGAGTTGAGCGAGTCTGCACCACATCAAGCACGATGAAGCGATCGCCATGACGCTGCATCAACGTGCCGACCGTCCAGTCAGGGTCATCACCCTTTTTCTGCATCTCGCTGGCGGCTAAATCCCAGAACCTGACGCGATCGCCACCAGCAAACGTTTCAGTCGTGTAGACGAACCACACATCTTTAAACACTTTCCCGGCCACGGCCTTAACGTTCCAGTTGCCACCCAACAGGCGATCGCGTTCAACCTGCGGTAGCGATTTCAGAGTCGCCAGGTATGACGGGTCTTTTTTCAGCAGCGCCGGATTGTCGTAAACCGTTGCAGGGATAAACGTGAAGCTTTTGCTTTCCACTTGCCCGAGGCCGTCGAGCTGAGGCTCATCAAACCACCGCAGCTCCTCACCATCTCGCATGAAGTGCCGCACCACCCCAGCTCGTTCAGATATCGGGTAGCCATCTTCCCCGATCCACCAATCGACCAGGCCGCGCACCCAGCCCCCTACAGGGTCATCAAACGTTGTCGGGTTACACGTTCCCCTGAAATATGGCTTGATGCCGCTCGTCGAACGCATCCGGCTTGTGATGTACCAAAACATAAACTCTGTGAAGTGGGTCAGCTCGTCCATCGACACATAGACCAGCTCCGTTCCTTGCCAATCCAGCACACTCGATTCGAGCTTGAGCGATCGCATCACCGCATACGCCCCGGTCGGAAACTGCCATTTCAGCGCCGATGGCCGTGCGATCGCCCCCACATACGGGAACATCGACATGCTCGCATCCCACAGACCCCCAGGATTCTTAATTTGTGGGTAGGTTCGTCTGAAGTAGGTTGCATTGAACGCGGGGTTTTTGATATTCCGTAGCGGTTCCATCAAAATCGAAAACGTCTTACCGCCACCAGCTCCACCCCCGTAAATGATGAAGTCAGCGTTAGCGCTCAGAAACATCGTCTGCGGCCCCGGCTGAGGCATAATCCGTTTAGTGACAGTCTTTAGACCTGGTTCGATAGAAGTCATGCCATTACCCCCCCGGTAAAGCTGCACCAAAAAAATTTGTGACAGGCTTAGGAACAACAAAAAATCACCCAATTGGGAACCCCCCACCCTTCGATGTATGACCGAAAGGCAGGGGGATTTTAGAGTTATTTGCGGCGGCGATCGCCAGCCTGGGCGTAGCCCGTATCGCCATCCTTATCTAGCGCAGGCGTAACCGTAGGCTCAGGTTCGTGACCCGCGTACACGATAGCGCGACCGCCAGCAGTACCGTTAACAAGCGATCGCCACCTGTCTGCATCCAACTCTTTCCAGTCCGAGATGTTCAGCTCACCCCAGCCCGGAGACTCAGGACAAACATTACTCATGCAACAACCTCACGCCCATTTTCGGGCAGGTAGATAACAACATTTTCTTGAGCAGCAGCAGTCTGCTCCTCATGGTCATTCCACTTGGCTTGTGTCTTCAGCCAGAAGATCACAGCTGTGATAGAAGACCTGGAAGGAGTCCCATCTTTATCTGAAAATGCGATGTCCCAGAGCCGCGTGGACATCTCATGTTTGGCGATCGCCCGACCGCGTTTGTATGCCTCATCCACTTCTGGCGTATCGGCTAACCGACGATCCAGCGTGGACGATGACCAACCGATGACCGTAGCGATATCGTCAAGCGTGGCACCGCGCCCCGCATAGTTTTCAATCAGGCGTAGGTCAGACTGTGAAACCTCAAGCTGAGGACGACCAACCGTTTTAGTGCTTACCATGACTGCGATCGCCCCCCACAATTAGGATCTCTAAGCGAGACATGCGATCGCTGACTTCATCAAGCTGAGTTAAAAGTTTGTCGTGATCAAGTTGAATTTCCTTAAAGCAAGCCTCAATACTGATGCTCAGTTGCTGAGAGCTGTTTAAGATGTGAGTGAGTTCTCGTTCCCGTGCGTAAGCCGTACGGGTCTGAGTGCGAAACCAGGAGACGATCGAGGCGGCGAACCCCGTGACTCCCATCAACAGACCGATGTCTAAACCGTTCATGATGTGTACCTCCATACATAATCATGAGCGGTTTTTCAGTTTTTAATAATGGTATTTAAGCGCTATATGATGCCTGTTAATTGACCTGAAATGATGTGCTAATCATAAAGCATTCATGAACCTGTTATCGCCTGTTATGTATAGGTCAGGGCGATTACTAAGTGACAGTTTAGAAACTGATTCGACCCTTACAAAATATCTCTAGCAAGGCGCTCAATGTACTCAGACCGAGACAAAGCATTACCATCTTTATCGCGATAGCTTCTTATTTTATTATTTAATTTCTTCAATCCAGTTGGGGTTAAGGTGACCAAAACCTGCTGTGATTTCGGTTCATCGTACAGCTCACCTTTCCCACGCTTCGATAAAACACCTTTGGTTCCCATTGATTCAGGCTATATATGGGGCTTAACTGAAGCATAGCTTAACTTGTGGCGATCGCCACCACCATATCAAGCGTAGTTTACCTGTACCCGTTGCTGGTTGTACTATTGAGGCGGTGAATACTGTTGAGGCGATGGATTCGCCCTGAGTCCATCGCTTTCTTTTGAGCGGTAGTGCTTCAACGCAAATCATTCAGGCAGGCGATCGCCATCATCGCACCCGAGCTGAGAATCATGCCACGGCTGCAGACCTGCCGTGCCCATAGTGCTTCAACACAAATCATGGCGGCTACGCCGCCATGTGCCAACAGCACCAGCAGCTCTAGCATCACGCTCATATTCATATTCTGCTTTTGAATTTGGGCTAGCTGAGTTTTGGCTCAGCCCCGTAGCGGTCAGGCTCCGCTTGCGCTAGTTTTCGCGCCCCGCGATCGGACAAACGCCCACATCGCTCCGCTCGTGCAAAGAGTGCAGTGCGATCGCCAGCACCCTATTAGACATAGTGTATCTGTACCTGTTACTGGCTGTACTATTAAGGTCAGAAGTGAATCTCTCAGCAGCGAATACCAACCTCACCCCAATGAGTTCGCTGCTTTTTTTTTGGCCGTACTTCCGTTCATGCCAGGAGCCAGCCACTTTTCATATTGGCTTCGCAGGTGTTGAGCCGTCGGGACGCAAGCCCCTAATCGAACTAGAACTTTCTCTATCCGTTAGTTCCAAGCTCAAAAGTTTGTGGCTCACAAACCCATTTTGGTGAGAGACAAATCTGATCTCTCAAATTTGGGCTCAAATTTTTCTGACCTAATCACAGCTTCGGACGATGGCGATTCGACCCGTCAGCGCCAGCGGCCTGTACGGTGCTACGCACCTTACTCTCTCTCTCTCAAATTTTTCTGACCTAATCACAGCTTTGGACGATGGCGATCGCACTTCATGCGGGCGTGACCGCCCAGGGGAAAGAAAGGCTTTTCTTCCCCTTCAACCCCATCTTTCAGTTACGCCGCAGGGGGGTCTAGTTTACGGGGGATTTCGCTGTCAAGGCTGCGCTTCTGTCAGGGTCATCAGTGCCCGGTCGTCGCTAAGTCTGGTGTCACCCTTCCGCCAGCTTGCACGTCGCGCTGAGTCCGAATGGTGTACGGCACGTGCAATCGTTACGCGCCCTTGACAGCAGGCAGGGCGAAATCGTTCTGACCTTAATTAGATTTTTTCACCTCGCCCCTGCCGTGCCCCCGTGTACCCCCTTTAGAGCGGCTTTTCATTGCCCGGTCTACAGTTCTTTCGTTTTTAGGGTTCTTTCTCATGGTTGCTACTCCAGTTGTTTACTCCCGTCCCGTTCCTAGTTGTTGGTCAGCTCAGCTCGGCCCCGCCCAGTCGTTTTTGTCCGGCCATTCGGTTGTTGGCTTTTCTGGCTCGCGTCACGGTTTGCCGTCTTCAGCTTGCCAGGGCGCTTTGGCTTGTGCTTTGTCGGTTGTGGCGGCTTCTGGCGCTGCGGTCTTCGTGGGCTGTGCGCGGGGCGTTGACTCGTCAGTGCGCTCCGCTTCTCCGGGCGCGCGCGTTTTTCGTGCCTCTGAGTTCGGGTCGGGCGCTCGGTCGTTTGCTCTCCGGTCTGAGGCGTTTGTTCGGGCTTTGGCTGCTGAGGGCGGGGCGCTTGTGGCCTTTCCCGGTCGGGCTGCTCCTTCCGGCCTCTACCCTTGCCAGTCGTGGCCATGGGGTGTTGGCTCCGGTTCGTGGGGTTCCATTGCGTTAGCGGTCGGGCTTGGTGTTCCAGTCCTTCTCTGGGTGCCGCGCGGTGTTGCCGTGTCTGCTGGCCGCTTCCGCGCAGTCGGCGGCGGCTGGTTCGTTTCTCGCTAGTCTGCTTGGTTTTTAGCCCGTGGGTTTTCGCTCACGGGCTGTTCTTTACTGAGGTTTTTCACTGTGGTTAATTTAGTGGTTTCGGTGCGCGATCGCGTTGAGGGCGCTCATTACGTGGGGCGCAATCGATCTAGTGCATTAGGCAATCCGTTTAAGGTTGGCAGGCACGGTTCACGGTCTGAAGTCGTTGCGCTATATCGATCTTGGCTTTGGCGCGAAGTCGTTCAGCCTGGGCTTAGCGGCCAGTCTTGCCCTGCTTGGCACGAGTTGCTGGGCTTAGTGGCTCGTGTTCGAGCGGGTGAGTCGTTAGTTCTTGAGTGCCATTGCGCTCCGTTGCTTTGCCATGCTGAGGTCATTTTGAGATGCGTTGAGTGGCTGGTCAGTCAAGACGTTGCGGCCTGATTCACTTACTTTTAGCCGCTGCCGTTTGCTGCTGTTTTTTTGCGGCTCGGTGTTAGTCCCATGCTTGGATGCAGACCTTCTCTATCCGTCAGCTCCAATGAGGAAATTGATCGAATTAGATCACAAGTTTGGATGACAGCGGCTCTACTTCATTGGGCGTAACCGCCCAGGGAGAAGAAAGGCTTTTCTTCCCCTTAACCCCATCTTTCAGTTACGCCGCAGGGGGGTCTAGTTTACGGGGGGTTTCGCTGTCAAGGGCTGCGCTTCCGCCTTCGTCGCCATCACTTCTTGCAGCGATCGGAACACTTCTAGCCTGCGGCTCCAGCTTGCAAGTCGCGCTGAGTCCGAATCGTGTACGTCACGCGCAATCGTTACGCGCCCCTTGACAGCAGAGTCGGGGCGTTACTTTCACGACCTTGAATAGATTTTTCGATCGCGCCCCGCCTTCCCCCGTGTACCCCCTTTAGAGCGGCTTTTCTTTCTTGAGGATTTTTTTCACATGACACAAGTTTTCAAATCTCGGAATTTTTTGGGAGTCCTGCACAAGTATCGATGCTGGCTAGACACTTCTGTCAAATACGGCAGACCGGATCTCAAGCCCCGAATTTATGTGCAAGGCGAGAACGATTTCGACTACTTCACTCTCTACGTTCCAAGCGATCTTTACACCCTTTTCTACACCGATTCACTTCCCTTTTAGAGGCTTCAAACCATGGCTAATCACATTCAATCTTCGATCACAGCGCTCGATTCAAATTCACTAGCGACCGCTTCTAATGACTGGCGATACGTGCAATTCACGCGCAGCAAGACTTACAAAGGCTATACGCTTCTCAACTTGCCGCCGAGATTCTTCGACATGATCTGCATTCGACTTTTTATATCGGGATGCGAGTTTCTAGCCTGCGGCCAGCTCCTAGAAACCAAGCACCTCTGGATCACGATCAATGGACCAAAAGAGATCATGGCGAGATTCGCTCGACTCTTTCCATGCCCTGACGATGCAGAGCCACTTGTAGTCAGCGAGAGTGGCGATCGCATTCTCACAGGCTGGGCAGCCGCAGCAGTGCTGAAGAAGCAAGCCGTTATCGCCTAAGTTCAACTGTTTTAGTTCAATTCAGTTCACGCCCCAGGCCGCAAGGTCTGGGGTTTCGTTTATCTACCTAAAGGTTTCAAATCATGTCTGACAACAACCCACGCATTTACGTTTCTTGCCTAGCCTCATACAACAACGGAATCCTACACGGGGCATGGATTGACCTGGAAGATAACGCTGATGCAGACGACATCAAGGCCGAGATAGACGAGATGCTAAAAGCGTCTTCGATACCAAACGCTGAAGAGTGGCGCATTGATGACTACGATGAGTTTCCAAATATCGAGACTTACGACCTGGGAGCAATTGCTGAAGTAGCGATCGCCATTCACGCCCACGGCCTTGAACCGATCAAGGCATGGATTGAACACATCGGCACGACCAACATCAAAGCAGAGCTAGACAATTTCGGAGACAACTATATCGGCCAATACACCTCAGAGAGAGCATTTTGCGAAGACTATCTAGGCGAGACAATCAACCCAGAAGCTGAAAAGATCCCAGTCTTCGGATGCGATCGCCTGATGCTTAGCGGATATATCGACTGGAATTCGATCGCCAACGACGCTTTTATTAACTACTTCTGGAGCCACAAAGAGAGCCACGAAGCGATTCACGTTTTCGCCAGATAGACCGCTGACCACCTGACCACCTGACCACATTCACGCCTCCAGACTTCACGGCCTGGAGGCTTCTTTATGGAGCAAGCACATGGATATTCAAGCCACACTTTTCGATCTGCTCGATGCCTACGAGCGAGGCGATCGCGAAGCCATTGACGAGTTACTGCAAGCCCTAGCCGAGTGGAACGAACGCGGGGGATTCATGCCCACCGTTTACCGAGTTCGGGCAATCAGCTCAACCTTCCAAATTTCGAGATACGGCAAGCGCGAGATAGCGCAGGGATACGAGGAACGCGATGGAATCATTCAACGCAAACGCGACTGACCACCGACCACTGACCACATTTTCAATCACTTATCTAGAGATTCACATCATGAATACATACCGCTGCACTCGATCGATTCCCTATCAGTCTGGCCAGGGCAAAGATAACCTATGCGCCCGACAAGGCTACTACATCCCGGCGACGAATGCTGAAGAGGCGATCGCCCAGATGCAAGAGCGATTCCCCGACGAACCGATCGAATCATTCACCGTCGAGATATGGCTGAGAGCGATTGAATCAGTGCAAGTCGTTAAGCGCCCCAGGCTCATCACATGCCCGACCTGCGAAGGCGAAGGCACGACCGAGGCTTTCGACTATGGCAGCCCCACGATGCTCTTAAATAACTGGCTCGCTTGCTATCCCTCAGAGCGCCAAACGGAATGCCCTGACTGCGACGGCGACGGCGAGATCGAAGCGACCGACGACGACTAACCCCTGACCACATTCACGCCCCCAGGCTCACCAGCTTGGGGGCACTTCTCATCTACCTACTTGGAGTTTTCAATATGGCTACTTTCACCTTTCAGATTCAAGAGATTGACTGCGATGGAATCTACTACTACGACGCACAACAGACAGTCAACTTTATGGCGATCGCCCAAGGCCCAGCCTGCGAAATCTCAGAAGGCGGCTATCACGGAAATTATTCCGGCTTCGGGCACTGGCCGCGCACTGGACTCAGCGACGGCAAGATCCAGCCCGGAGACATTCTTTTCGGGATTGACCAATACCTGCGAATAGTACCGAGTGCGATCGCCATCAACCCCACGAACAAGCGCGACTACGGCACAACGGGCTACGCAAAACTATGGCCGATGCTCGGAGCTGCACTAGCCGAGAGCTAGACCCATTTCACACACACATTCACGCCCCCAGGCTCACCAGCCTGGGGGCTTCTTATTGGAGCAAACACATGCCGACATTTTCTAAGACCTTATTCGAGCTGCAAGAAGAACTAAAGCCTTACTGTGTTCATCTAGAACGCGCCCCCGAATGGTTTCTCTGCTATCCAGAAGAGATTGATTTCAAATTCGTTCTACTATTCGGAACTTGCAACGTTCGCGAAATCGCACGGTGCAAAACGTTAGCGTCAGCGCGTAAGGCGGCGATCGCCTACCTCGGATTTAATGACGCGAAGAAGACCACCGACTACAACATGATTCACCAACTCAGCTTACTCAGGGAAGACTCATGAGCAACTACATGACTCGCGACCACTACTATCAAATCTTGGAGCGAATTTACTACGCTTACAGGTCTTGGAACATGCACACCAGCGCGAAGCAAATCATCACCGTGGCGATCGCGCTAAGAGACGAGACGCTTCAACCTGACGAGTGGCGATCGCTTCACACCATGCTCAATCGAGACTTAAACCGCAACGATCCGGAGGCTTCATTCTGGCTCGACATGCTTGATGAGATTGACGAGTTTATCCTGAGTCACCCAACTCAGCTAACCTTGTTCTAGCGATTGCATTTCCAGTGTGCGATCGCGACCCATAACACTTAGCAGCACGGGGGGAAGCCGAAAGGTTTCTCCCCTTTTTTTGCGGCAGTTTTGCACTCATTAGCTGACTCGCTTCACTCGGTTCTTGCCCCCCCTACCCCGCGACCGGGGGGAACATGCCGCGCAGATGTCGCCTCGCCACAGCGAAGCACATCACCGCCTACTGAACAATGGGCAAGCCTTCGGCGCTACGCGCCCATTGTCAGCAGGAACCCGGCGATGTGCGCTGTAGGCGACCGCGCCTCCCCTGCGGCGGCATGGCAATCTTCGCGCTACAGCGCAAAATTTTTACCTGAAAAAGCCTGCAAAGCATGTAATTGCTGCATTGCAGCGCTGTATAATAAAGGTAGTTCTTAAGAGGTTTTAAGTCAATGCCTATCCCGCAATTTTGCTCTGAGTGCGAACTCTATCGCGCCAGCACTCGCACTGAAGGAGTAGGGACGTGTCAGCGCTGGAGTGAGGCTGTGTTGGCTCATGATCAGCCCTGCTCTGATTGGTCTGAGGTTGTACCTAGCTGGAATCAACTGATTCCTATTGGCGACCAGGTAAAAGTTCACGGCCAATTTTTCTCAGTCGCCTAGCACGTAATACTTTTTAAGAGCATCAAAATTATGAACATGGCAGCAACCAGCACAAGTTGGGCGACCCTCAAGTACGGGCCAACTGAACCCAAATCGAGCCGAGGCTATACCCCTCAGCACTCTGCTTGTGTGCAGCTCATTGATCGCCAGAGTGAGGAAGCTTGGATCTACTTTAATGAAGGTATCTACAGCTATCTCATGGAAGGCGATACGTTTATCTGCACATGGAAAAAGGGTAAATGGCGGCTAGATACTCTTACTCCAGAGTTACAGGCGAAGCTCAACGAACGAATGCAAGCAGCCCAGGCATACAGCCCTACCAATGCACCTCAAGCCCAGGCATTCAATCACGCCAACATTCCCAACAATCCACCAGCACCGGAGCCACCCGACCACCCACCCGACCGCCAGCCACGCAGCGAAGTCACCAACGGTCAGCTCAAGACGATGCACCAAGACGCGAAAACTTACTCCACTCTGATGCTCAGCATTCAGGCCGAGCTGATTCGTGGTGCAACGCTCCAGAGCGGTGAGCTAGGCATCAACGCCAGCCAGCTCGAAGCCTATGCGATCGCCATCTTCAACCGGGTAACTCGCTGATGCCAGCAATAGATTATATTGAGTCTGTACTGTGCCAGAGTGCAGACTCAATGAAGACCTTGACCGAAATTTTCGCAGAGATTCAGACCGCTCAGAATCTTACCTACTGGCAGATTGCAAAGCAGGTTGCAGAGAAGCGCGGCGGCGATGCGAACCGATACGGCAGCGCAGTAAAAAAGGCGATCGCCAATATGGATGATGCGAAGTTCCCCATGATTCGCGATTGCTTTGAAGCGTGTGGTGTCGATATCGTGACTGCGATCGCCATTGCGGCGGCGGCAAAATCTGAGGGCTAGGGTCAGTAGATGGGGTGTAACGAGGTGGTGCAATAATTCGCGATTCACCCCCCTGTAGGGACGCACGGCGGTGCGTCCAACCCAACACATCATCACAGAAAGATCGCCATTGCGGCGGCGGCGAAGTCTGAGGGTTAGGGTTAGTAGATGGGTTGTCACGGGATGCGATTCATCATCCTGTAGGGACGATCGCCCCTCATCATCACTAAAAGAACAATCGCTCCTCTCCACACATAGCGCGTTCGCGTAGCGTGTGCAAAGCACAATCGCCCACTGTACTTCTGACTTCTGACTCCTTCCCCACCTACTCTTCCCAAACCTTCTGTCGTGACTCATCAACAATCTGTTGAGCTTGTCCTAAGTCTTCTATCCACCAGTAGCGATTGCTCAAAACTTCTGGAAGGCGATCGCAATCCCGATTGGGATCAATCTTTGCCTCACTAATATTAGAGGGCAGTGCAACGTTGCATAACAAAGGTGGATCGTCACCTTGCAGTTGTTGAGCGGTTAGATTTCTAAACTCTCGCAAATCTATGGCTAGTAAAATAGCGGAGCTGAGGTTGGCGGATCTGAGGTTGGCGGAGCTGAGGTTGGCGGATCTGAGGTCGGCGGAGCTGAGATTGGCGGAGCTGAGGTTGGCGGAGCTGAGGTCGGCGTCGATGAGGTCGGCGGAGCTGAGGTCGGCGTCGATGAGGTCGGCGGAGCTGAGGTTGGCGGAGCCGAGGTTGGCGGAGCTGAGGTTGGCGGAGCTGAGGTCGGCGTCGATGAGGTCGGCGGATCTGAGGTTGGCGTCGTTGAGGTCGGCGGAGCTGAGGTCGGCGTCGTTGAGGTCGGCGGAGCTGAGGTCGGCGGAGCCGAGGTTGGCGGAGCTGAGGTTGGCGGAGCCGAGGTTGGCTTTGTTGAGGTCGGCGGAGCTGAGGTTGGCTTTGTTGAGGTCGGCGGAGCTGAGGTAGGCGGAGCTGAGGTTGGCGGAGCTGAGGTTGGCGGAGCCGAGGTTGGCTTTGTTGAGGTAGGCGGAGCTGAGGTCGGCGGAGCTGAGGTCGGCGGAGCTGAGGTTGGCGGAGCCGAGGTTGGCTTTGTTGAGGTCGGCGGAGCTGAGGTTGGCGGAGCTGAGGTCGGCGGATCCGAGGTAGGCGTCGTTGAGGTAGGCGTCGTTGAGGTCGGCGGAGCTGAGGTAGGCGTCGATGAGGTCGGCGGAGCTGAGGTTGGCGGAGCTGAGGTCGGCGGAGCTGAGGTTGGCGGAGCTGAGGTTGGCGGAGCTGAGGTCGGCGGATCCGAGGTCGGCTTTGTTGAGGTCGGCTTTGTTGAGGTCGGCGGAGCTGAGGTCGGCGGAGCTGAGGTCGGCGGAGCTGAGATTAATGCCTGACAAAGAACGCCCTGCACTGTTGATGTGCTCAACAGCTCTCACCAGTGAGTTCCGGCCAATGGGATTAGTTTCAGCATCAAAGGAATACACCAGATCCCAGTGAGGTTTGAGTCTGTAGTAGGTGGCGAGTTGTATCCCGGTATAGGTTGCTAGCGCTAGAGGGACAATCGCACCAAATCCAATTAGCTTCATGCGACTATTGCGGCGATGGCTTAGACTTCGCAACAGATAATCACAACTGAGAGATGATAGGGGCAATCGATCGCCATAGTTTTTTTGAAACAGGCGAGTGTCTGTGAGCTGTCGCCCTGAGAGTAAGTAGTCGTTGGTTTTTCTATGCGATTGCCACTCTTCAGCCGCTTGCTCAATTTTGCGATGCTGGCGCAACAGGTCACGATTTTTCTCAATCCACTGTCGCAGCAGTCGCCAGTGACGAATCAGCGCTTCATGAGCTACATCCACGATCGCCATTCGTTCAGCGTCTGATCCTTTGCTAATCACTTCACTGGTTACGAGCAGTCGATTTTCAGGGGCGGCTAGAGTTGCAATCACCCGATTCACCTGTTCGGCTGAATGTTTGGGTTCAGCCACCAGATTTTCTTGAAACACTCGCCGTCGTGTGTCTTCGGTGTCTTCGCCAAGTTGGGTGAGCTGCTGAAAGATATGTTGAACGGTGCGCTGTTCGGCTTCATCAAATTGGCTGTAGATCTCGGTGGCTTTTTTATCGAGGGTGCCGTTGATGCCGCCGAGGGCGTGATAGGCCGAGAGTACGAGCTGATTGTTTTGACGCTGATGCCAGAGTTCTTTGAGCGTATATTGCAGCAGCGGCAAGCTGCCGGGTGCGCCTGCAATGTCGTCTAAGATTTCGGTAAGCAGGGCGGGTTCAACGATTAGCCCCACCTGTTCGGCAGGGTTGCAGATGGCGTCTCTCAGATCATCCAAGGCCATCGGCAACACATTCACCATGCCCTGCTGCACCCGATCCGCTAAGCCGCTGTAGTCTCGCTCCAGGCATTTCCCCACAAAGTCAGCCCGCAGCGCCAGGATGAGGCAGAGTTTTTCTTCAGTTTCTGCTAACGCCCCCATGATGCAGGCAAAAAACTGCTCTCGTTCCTCCACGTTTTCACAGCGAGTAAAGACTTCTTCAAACTGGTCGATGACGAGAATGACTTTGGGAGCTGAGTCGGTCTGCACCAATCGGCGGAGGCCATCAGCCCCTTTTTCAATCAGCCGTTCGGATCTACCCAGTTGTTCGGCCCGTTCCAAGTCAGGTGCATTCTCATCGACAAAGGCCAATGCCAGATTGCGGAGCGGTTGGCGATCGGGTCGGGTGAGGCGAATGCGCCATTGGTCGCTGCCTGTAATGCGTCGGCCTAGCTTGAGTTGATGCAGCAGTCCGGCTCGCAGCACTGAAGATTTGCCATTGCCCGATGCCCCGACCAGAGCCATGAAGTTTGAAGTACGAACCTGGTCTAAGAGTTGTCCCGTGAGCTGATCTCGTCCAAAGAAATATTTGGGGTCTTCGTCGTTGAAGTCGAAATATTCCAGTCCTTTATAGGGGCAGATTTCGTTGGCTTCCGTGGCGGTTTTTATCGTATCGGTCTCTACCTGCCAAGTGCGAGTCAGGTTAATCGCTTCGCCAAAGTTGGTGCAGATAGGCTTCTGCAATTCCCCTTTCAATGCCTGATTCACATAGTCCACCAGGGCAAAACTATCCACCCAGCGCCCCTGAAGTCGAGTCGGGTCAAGGCCATCAAGCAACGCCTGCGTCAACACGCTGTAGGGACTGTTGAGGTCTTGCCACGACTGCTCAAAATCGCGAGACGAGGCAATGAAGCAGCGATCGCGCCTCTCCCCATGTCCTGGATTAGCGGATTCCACATTCACCAGCAGTCCTCCACTGTGGCAGCAGTCGAGCCAGATGATTTGTTGCTTTACGGGACTTTCGGATAGTAACCACTGCAACCAGCGCAGGGATACTCCAGTTTCGAGAATGCTTGGATGGGTGTCACTTGTCGCTAAATACCCTTTGTCGTAACCCTCAGTATCAGGAATTCCGTGACCCGAAAAATAGAAGAGGGCTGTATCTGGTGCTTGAGAACTATCAGGACGAAAGAGCTGCTTTAGGGCTTTTTTGAGTTGAAGCTGCGAAACCTCAAGCGTCTCACCCACGACAGGTTGATTGCTATCGGTCTGAGCGATCGCCTCTGGCAACCGTCGCACAGTCTGAAAGTCACCGTCGGTTTCGAGTATTTTAGCTATCTCTTCCGCATCAGTCGCGGGAGCCTTAAGAGACTTCAGATGAGTATAGGTATTGATTCCAACAACGAGAGCATCACGACTCATGGCGAAAGGTAGACGAAGGGGGCATGGTTGAGCGAAAAGATTGAGCGAAGCTGTTACGCTAAACGCATCTCCTTGGTTTTAACATTGGTTGAGTTTCCCCCAACACCCCATGACACAACTTGTTCCACTCCAAATCGACGAACACACCCTCATCTACATCGAACCCAGCGATGCCGTTCAGCCGCCATCGTCTGCACCCCCCAGCGCTCCCGGCGAAGTCACCCGTGGCGATCTCGGTCTTGACCCCAAAGGTGTAGCCGAAGCCGTCACGCAACAGGCGACTCAGGTCTTTCAGAATCTCGAAACCACGCTCAAGGCATACACCCGAGGCACAATCAATGCCTTCAAGGAGTTAGGTGACGCCAATGTCGATAAGGTGAAGCTGGAGTTTGGCGTCAATGTCGGAGGTGAGGCTGGAGTTCCCTACGTCACCAAAGGGACGGCAGACTGTAGCCTCAAGATTACGGTGGAGTGTTCGTTTCCCAAAGAGACGAAGGATGAAGAGGCGCAGGAGTAGGAGCGATCGCGAGGGGAGCAGTTCATCAGAGCAATCCCAATCGCTGAAAGTCATGTTCAGTCAGGACGCAGCACGATTTTGGTGACATTGGAGATCGCCCGTGAGTCTCACGAGTTTTCAGGCATTACTCCCTTTCGTCAAAGATAAAATGAGTCCAGTTCCAGTCCAACCCATCTAGCCAACCCTAGACTCATCTTGAGACTGAGAAACGGATTGAGGAAAGAAAGCAATTTAGACAGGACTTGTTGCAGTAAATCTGTACTGAGTCAAGACGCAGCCGTGATGACCACATGAGACCACATGAACCTATATCGGGCGACCCAGCCCGATTTTTTTATGGGTAAAGCTGCACCAAAAAAAATGTGAGCGGCTTAGGAACAACAAAAAATCACCCAATTGGGAACCCCCCCACCCTTCGATGTCTGGCTCAGAGCCAGGGAGAATCTAAGCAGGTGGATAGAGATAGCGTAGGTTAAACGTCATGGACAGCCGCAGCGCCAGCGGATCGTTAGCGCCACTAGGATCTTTCTGAAGGTTAGCCGCGATGATGACATGCCGATCATCACCACCAGACTGAATCACTGCACGTTTATTAGAGTTGCTTGCGACCTTCCATGATGCTTCTACTCGCTGATGTTCAAATTTCACGAATGCCAAACCAGTCTCCAGAAGTGAAATCCACTCGCTTTGTTCTGTAAGACCGCCATCCTGAGAATAGATAAACGGTATAACATTCCAAGCTGCACGGTTCGTCAGCGGTTGACCGCGATCGCTATCAAACGGCAAGAATCCCATGATGGAGTAGCCGTCAAAACCCATGCGGAACCCTGCATAAGGCCGAGAAACTGACACCAGGGGAACCGTAGTTTGCAGGTCATTGCCGGGATAATCAGCCGGATCGAACACACCTTGAGCATTGACCGAGAACAGCTCAGTTGAAACCCAGTACTCATCCCCATCAAAGTCGAAGTCATAGTAGAACAATATGTTCGTTGGAGTGTGCCGCCAGTACCGATTAACCCCGATCGGCGGCGACGGCGGCGGCGTATCTGATGTCAGATATTCATCCGTGCTTTTCAGTGCAGCGATTAGGGGTCTGAGTGTGGCGATCGCCACCGTTGCATCAGTCGTACCATTCCCGGTTGACTCTGCGACTGTGCCCCCCAGGTCAGCAATCAAACCGTTCAGCGAAGCGATGACTGCACCGCTCGCTAACGTGCCCCCCTGATCAGGAACGTAGCTCAAGAGGGCGATCGCAAATTCGCTAAACAGCGTGTCTACTTCTGTTGTGCTGCTTGGAGGTTCACCCGTCAGCGCCGTGATGATGTTGATTAGCGGAGTTTGCACATCGGGCAGCGCCACGATATCACCGGGCAGTGTTGCGCCAGCACCGCCAGCGGCCACCTGCACTAACAGCGGTATCGCTTGCGCGACCAGTTGCGTAAAGCGTTGGTCATAGTTCGTCGTTTCATTCGGCTCAATTGGAGTTCCCCCCAACTGTGCAATCAGTGATTCAATTAGTTCCACGTATTTACGCTCAATGTTTGACATGCCTATCTCTCTGAATAAAATGTGTGCGATACGAGCTACGCTCAGGCGAGCCAACGCCACCACCGCCACCACCGCCACCACCGCCCCAGCTCATGAGAGCCTTACCCACGAGGCCGAGCCTTGAGCAGGCGAGTAGTAGAGGTTTGAGTTCAGGGCATCAACGGCCAGATCATAATCCCATCGAGCGGCGATCGCCCCGTTAGGATCACCGTTCGACAGTTGCGGAGCATAGGACGAAGGCGCACCTTCCCCGCCAACAGACCCGCCCAGACAGGCCAAGATTTCATCCAGCAGTTCGAGCAGCCGCATGTTGAAATTGACGGGCTCCAGATCATCGGGCACCGAACAGCCCAGAGCCATTAAGATCAACTCGCAGCGACCCAGAACCGCTTCATTAAAGTTTGGCTGCATCGACTATCTCCAAATCTCTAACCCCGTGGCGTGACAATCCGTTTGAGCCTCAATGCCCACCGACAACAGCCCATTTGTTATCGTGCCTGGGTATGGCCCAGCTCTCACCCACTCACCTACGGCCAGGTTGCCAACCCCAGCATCAACCTGCACCCCCTGCACCAGAATCGTGAACGACCGGAAGTTATCCAGATAGTTTTCCATGATCCAGACGAACACTTGAACATCCCCGTTGCTCATGACTTGCTCTAGTGAGAGCAGCCCGTATGACCAGATCACGGTGTTCAGCATGGCGCTGGTGTCGGCATCAACAGGCGGCGACGGTGTAAAGCCCGTTGGAGACGAGTTATGCCCAGGCGTAGCGGAGAAGCCAGCGGCTTGAGCGGCAGCTTGCCCCAGCCAGCTATTACCGCTAATGGTGACGGCATCACCGCCGAGGTTCACCCCCCTGAAGAAGGCGATCGCTGGAGGATCTACTGGAGGATCTGTTGGTGGATCTGCTGGTGGATCTGCTGGTGGATCTGCTGGTGGAGATGCCGGAGGCTCAGCAGGTGGCTCAGCAGGTGCGATCGCCCTAACCCAGGCAGACCCCGCCGAGCGATAGAGCTGACTCGATTGCGTATCAACCGCCAAGTCACGCTCATATCGTGGCGCGATCGCCCCGTTTGGGTTGCCTGAAATCGCTTGAGGTTGAAACGGCAGCGCGGCCACCCCCGACACACCACCCCCCGCGACGGCGGCCAGAATTCCATCCAGCCGGTTTAAAAGTCGAGCATTAAAGTTAGTCGGTTGCATCGGGATGCTCAGCCGCAGCGATCAGCGGTATCGCATCACGCCAGCCGCTCTCAGGTTTCTC
Organism: Elainellaceae cyanobacterium; assembly: GCA_049647405.1. Classification (GTDB taxonomy): domain Bacteria; phylum Cyanobacteriota; class Cyanobacteriia; order CAKZMO01; family CAKZMO01; genus CAKZMO01. Next base: position 20,437 of record JBARXP010000354.1, read on the forward strand.
AACACCATGCGGTTCGGCCAGCGCTGCTATCTCGCGCCATGCTGATGTCGGGTTCGCGTCGAAGAGTTCTATCAGCTCGTGCTCCCGCTGAATTCTCTGCTCACTCTGAGATGATCCAGCAGGCAGATCTACTGGTGGCTCGGCAGGTGGTTCAGCAGACTTCGATTTCTTTTTCTTCGGAGAAGAGTAGTGCTGATGAATTCGACTATCAAAGTCGGAGGCATTGATGATCATGAACTCACCAGAGTGCTCAAGGTGATGAACTTTAAGCGTGTCAAGCGTCGCCATGCTTCACCTCATCTTTGAACTGCTGACCTGCCGAAAAGGCCGGAACCCGGCTAGCCGGAATCGTCAGACTCTCCCCTGTTCGAGGATTACGCCCCTCCCGTGCCTTGCGGTCACGCGCCTCAAACGTGCCAAAGCCCACCAGCTTAACGACCTCTCCCGTCGCCACCGTGCGCATAATCACCTCCAGCGTTGCGCTCAAAATGGCGTCAATGTCTCGCTTCGTCACGCCATCGGCCTGACCCGCAATCGCCTCAATTAGATCCTTCTTGTTCATGGCCTACCTGTGCCCAATCCAAAATCCAAAACCTCCAATCCAAAATCGACCTATCCTGCCAGCCGCACGGCTTTTCTCGCATCCACCAATCGAGTGCCCCACATACAGCTCAGGTAGAAACTGGTCTGATAATGTTCGGGATTCACCCGCAGCGTGAAGATCAGCCCCGATCCATTCGGCCCATCGTCCACAAAGGTTCGCACCACTGGCCCCCGGTCGGGAATGGTTACCCCTGCGGCGACTCGACAGGCAAAGGCAAACGCCGAGGGGTGAAAGCCGAGGCTAACCCGGTGCGATGCTTTGAAACTCAGCAGCGCATTGTCAGGAGGTGGAATGGTTATGGCCGGAGCAATGCTCAGTGTCGATTGCGTTCCCGCCAAAGGACTCGCCGCAATCACCGCATAGGTCTGAGTCGAACCCGCCAGGGTAAACACATCACCTGGGTTTGGGGCAGCCGTAAAACCATCGGCCACCAAGATTTCTCCCGTTTGACCTGCACCCGCCACCAACGGCACTCCCGCTGCACCTGTGATGTGTTGCGGCGAGTTCTGGCAAGCGTGCCAGCCATAGCCCAGCGCAAAGGGAATCTGCCCCGTTTTGATGATGGCGCTATCGCCATACTTATCGGCATGTTGTAGCGACTCTAGGCCAATCGCATTGGTATAGGTCGTGGGTGACAGCGCCAGATGCTTGACGCTATTCATCGGCACACCCTGCTCAATCAGCCGCAGACTCACCTCTTGAGCTTCCTGAGTCGAAGTGGCAAACGGGGTGACTCCCGGTTGACCCGCAAAGCCATAGACCCCGGTATAGTTTGCAAAAATTGTCTCATCGACTCGGTTGGCCACGGCGATCGATGCTTCTTGCAGCTCATTGGGAATAAACTCCGAAGCCGTAGACATCGAGGTAATGTCTCGATCTGTGAGGCTAAAGCTGCAATCTTCCCAGTGGTCGAGGGTCACAGGCACGGTCTTTGGAGCACTGCGATCGCCCCCCGGAGGCGTTGGGCCAGGAGCCACAGGATTCGTGGTTTTCGGTTGCGTCACCGACACATTCACCGTACCGCCATAGGCTTCCAGTTCAGCGGCAATATTGCGATCTACCAGACGGCACATCACATGGTTTTGACGAATCACCGCCGCCGCATGAGCGATGATCACGTCGTAGAGATCGTCTAAGGCCATTGCTTTATTTGCAGAAGATGGATGAAGCGTATCTCTGCATCCCGCAGCTCAGGGCATCCCGCACCTAAGAAAAAGAAGTCCCAGGCATCCCGCCCAAGACTTCTATAACCTACAGGAAGTGTTGATGAATTGGCAACATTCAAACTAACTTTATATCCAAGAGCCTCTTCTACACCTTTCATACTCATGTAGATGTCCTGGACAACCTAGTTTGTCGCAGATATGTTGCGTAGATCGCCTAAGTCGTAAGTCATCTAGTACAGAGCACGATTCATATTGACGTAGATGCCCCTGACAGTTAGGTGCTCCACAGTCGTGTGGAAGAAGAGACTCTGATAGGTCTACAGAACATTTTTCGAATTTATAGTCGTGTCCTGGACAACCTAGTTTGTCGCAGATATGTTGCGTAGATCGCCTAAGTCGTAAGTCATCTAATTCAGAGCACGATTCATATTGACGTAGATGCCCCTGACAGTTAAGTGCTCTACAGTAGTGTGGAAGAAGAGACTCTGATAGGTCTACAAAACATTCTTCGAATTGAGCGTAGTGTCCTGAACAACCTACTTTGCCACAGTGGTACATAACCACGATGAACCTCCCATGTAAGAGGAGTGAATACATTTAATTTTAAGGTGAGCCTTAAAGTTCAAATTGAAGATTCAAACAAGTTTTTCGAGTTTCAATGTCTTTATGTTGCAACTTACTGAAAGAGAGAGTTCATGAGAACTAGTGGTTTACCAGCTTTGGAATTATCAAAAATCCACAATAGTCTTTACAACTCGAATTTTCGTTAGGCGATCGCCCGCACTACAGCAATCTAAACGACAGCTCCAACACGATCCCAAGCCGATCGCCCCCAACACTCAGCTAACCCACCCTTGCGGAGGGAGTCTGAGGGACGTGCTTCGTCCCTCAGCGGGGGGTTGGGGGCAAGCGCCCCCAAGTCTCCTGGTTCCCATTCAACCGAAAATTCTTATTAATCGTTGAATTTCGCCCCACTCAACACCAACCTACATCCCTAACTAAGTTGCATTCACCCTCACCTTCCCCGCAATAATATCCCCAGGATTAACCCCCGTAATAATTCCCCCCGGAGCATCCACCGTCGAAACCGCAGGCGCACTCTGAGGCGTACTCGCAGCCGCCCCCGTTCCTGTCGGCACATTCGGCGCAAAAAACATATCAGGGTACTGCGACCGCAGCCCAGACACAAATTCAGTCAATGGGCGATCGCCAGCTTTAACCTCCCCGTCGGAGAGAGCCACCTGTGACCGAGCCGTGTTCCAAAGCAAATCCCGTTTGCTGGGATCAACATCCCGCAGCTCATTCGATAGCGCCAGGTCAATCTTTAGATCATCGCGTTCAGTCTGGAGACTGCCGAGGTTCCCCTGAGTTTCCGTAAGCGTATTCTGTGCAGTCGTTAGCTCCGATTGCGCCCCGGTCAGTTTTCGCAGCGCTTCATCGCGTTCGCGCCGAGCAGCGGCCAGCGAGTTCTTTAGCCCCGTTAAGTCTTCTGAGGTTTGCGATGAAGCACTTGGATCGGTACTGGGTGCAGGACTTGGTTCCGTAGCAGATGGCTCAGTCGATTGCGATGAAGGACTTTTGCCCTCACCCTCTTGTTGGTACAGCTGCGGTATCGTAAGCGCGATCGCCCCTTGTGCCCTTAGCTGTTCGAGCAGTTGCTCATGCTGTTGTTGCTGAAGTCTTGTTTTCATCTTGGTTACTCAACGTCGATAAGTTTTTCATGATGTCGTCTGCCGTTGTGCGATCGCTCAGATATCCCCGTGCTTCTAGAAGCCGCAGGAGGATCGCAGCATTCTCAGACGGCATCCTAGTCAGTGACTCGAAGAACCCCGTGTAAGCCGTGAGTAAATTTCCATCTACCCCGGCCTGTTGAAAGAACTTTGTTTCCAGCTCGACACGGCCACACTGTTGAGGAGCCAGCCCCAGGTACAGCCCAATCGACATCAATATCTGATTCACCCCATCCACAAAACTGCTCGCGAATAGGGTCAGCCCTGACTCGACTTTGCTCACTTGGATAAGGCTCACCATTGCGGCCTGTCTATCCGAAGGCTTCACCATGAACGACGCGCCCAGGAAATCCATCAGAGACTCAATCGCCTCTAGTTCAGCCCGACTCTGGACGATTGAGTTTGCTTGAGGCTCCACAATCATGAAGCCCCCACCGGGAGGAACATCTACAGTCGTATCTGAACTGATGACCAACTCATCCTCATCGCCCATCGCGCCGACGCGCACATACACAGGGCGACAGGTCTTCTTAATCTTGTTCAGATGATCGCTCGACACCTGGTAATGCACCACATTGAGATCTGCGAGGCTCATCAACGGTGCAGTACTGACTAATGGGTCAGGGTTATCATCCTCATCTTGACCACCCCGCAGCCCAAACAGCGGCACAAACCCCAGCGGCACAAATTGACCCATGCTCCAATAGCCCATGTTGCCAGAGCGCTCAGGCAAATATTGCAGCTCTCTCTTCTCCGATACGCCCAGCATTGCAGAGCCACGCTCGATGATGCGAAATCGGTCGTAACGCCCAGGCGTCAGCACCAAATAAGTAACATCTTCCCTCTCCCCAAACGCGCCATCGATGACGATAGATGATTCTTTGATCGTGGCTTGCGTCAGCACCTTGCGATCGCCCACAACGGTATATCGCCAGTTCAGCACCTGGTAATTATCGATCGGCACGCATCGAGGGCGAACCGTGGCGGCATCGAGCAGCGATCGCCCAGGCGCAACCGGAGCATCCACCAGCACCAGCGAGTGACCCCGGCGCATACTGGCGATCGCCCGACCCATGAGAAATGTTTTCGGTTCTCCAAGGCACTCCAAAACCTGATCCGGTACGTCAATGAACCGGACACCATTACTGAATATCAGCCCTACAAAGTCTTTAATCGCTTGGGCGTACTTATCTAAAAACGCGGTACCGCAGACCCGAGCGCTATAGTTTTCAGCCCGTTCTCGTGGTGCTTGGGGCAGGTAGAAGCGGGTTAAGTCGTTGGGTTGAATGCGGCCATCGGGCGATCGCTCTGTCCACGCATCGCGCCCACGATAGACCGCATCAAGATAGCGCCATCGTCCGAGTTGCGATCGGTACGAGCCACATTGGAAGTCAGGGAAACGTGGGTCATTGGTACTCATGACCCCATATATAGCCTAGTTTTTGCGTGAATTCTAGTGAAATCAGCGAATATATGCTGTTTCCTGTACAGACTAGCCAGAAAACCTTAGCAGGACGATAGTGTCTAAAAATCCGTCTCAGCAAAGAAGTCCTCATCCAGACGCTTGATTTGAAAAGTCTCTTTAATGCTTACGCCCACATCATGCTCAATCATGAACTGAGCCAGTTGCTGACCATTGATCAAAACAATTTTGCTGTCTCTAAGCTGAGTTGCATATTGCTTTGCCTGGGCTGAGAAGTCTGATGTGGTCATAAACACGCCCTTCCTCGCCCCCACCCCAGCCAAAGCTCCCTGAAACGCCTGAATCTTCTCTCTTCCAACGGTGTTCTCCCAGCGCTTCGCCTGAATGTAAATGATGTCAAGGCCGAGCCTATCTTCTTTAATCGTGCCGTCGATGCCTCCATCTGGGCCACGGGGCACTCCTTCCACATCTCGCAGGCTACCGCCATAGCCCATCGCATGAAGTAGATTCAGCACTAATCCCTCAAAGCTTTCTGGTGAGAGCTGTTTCACCTTGTCCAGCAGTTCATCTCTGAGTTCAGCTTCGAGGATGGCGATCGCCTTTCCAATGTTTTCCTCTGGAGTGGTTGTAGAAGTCGTTGTCGGTTCATCAGGAATCGCTTGCTGCTGCTCCTCAGGCACAGAGCGCTCTTTGAACTCCTGAAACTCTTCAAACCGCTGAAGATAGACATTATCAATGGCGGAAGGATTGTCGGCTAAAACCTCTTGCCCCCGTTGAGTAATCTGGGCATGGCCCCGTTTTGGATGCGCCAATAGTCCAGCTTTTCGCAGATAGGTACTGGCCCACCCTACTCGGTTGTCAAATACAGACTGCCTACCGCTGGGCAGCTTCACGGCCCGTTGCTCTGGGGTAATGCCAAGGTTTTGGGCAATTTGCTCTCTTAGCTCTGAGATGCGGCGAACTTGGCCATCTTCAGCCGCGACCTTGAGCAGGGGCAACATCAGTTGGTCATAGGTCGGTATAGCCATTACGCCGCACCAAACTTAAATTCAACCGTCTCGTTAAACGATCGCACGATCGCCACGAGCTGATCGGCATCATCATCGCCAAACACCCCATCCAGACCATCAGGGTCAGCATCCGTAAAGGGAGGCTCATACAACAAGCCAGGGTCCATCACGCCGTTTTGAGTCAGGTAGTCGATGATGGTTTCCACAAAGCGAATTTGGTTAGCGCTGAAGCTACTTCCTTCTAAATATTGAGCAAACGCTTGCTTTGCAGCGTTGCGATCTAAGCCCACCAATTTGCGAATAAACAACTTCAGGCTCGTGTCTTTGCCATACACCTCCTCAAAGCGATCGCGCCCCTCCAGTTCTTCAGAGCCAAACAGCATCGTCTCTAGGGCTTCTAAATCTGTCTCGGTGAGCGGGTTGTTGCGTTTCAGTTTGGCGATCGCCACATGGGTTTCATGGGCACGAATGTAGGCTTCAACCTTCTTACGGTATTGGTAGGGGCTAAATCCCGTGGTTTGAGAAGGCACATTGACATTCAGAATGTCTCCCACCTGATCTTCAAAATCGGTATAGACAATACTTTGTTGAGTTTTGTCGATAAACTTCACCAAATCTCGCAGTTGAAGCCGTACGTAGTCAATCATCCAAGGGGTAACATCAGTCCACCAGTCTTCTGCTTGCACCTCTTCAATCAGCGAGAGCTGGTCTTTCACCATTGGAATGTCTCGTTTCAGCTCAAGCTGACTCATCAGGTCACGCACTTTGTCACGCAGTCGCACAAAATCGCTGGTGTGTTTCAAAATCGAGAGCTGAAGCTTGTAGCACAGTAGGTCAAAGTCTTTGGCGAGGCGATCGCCATCAGCCAGTCCATTGGGCAGGGGGGCGAGGGTGTCTGCAATGGTGTCTAAATCATCTTCGCTCAGTTGCTCCCACCGCTCCCGCTTGGAAAATTCTTCCACCTGTCGCAGATGACGCCGCACCAGAAAGTTTTCTGACTCCATTGTGGCGACATGCTGGTGCAGGTCGTTGAGGAGTGTAGTTCTGAGTTCCGTCAGGTCTGATCGGTTGGAGGGGTTAACGGCGTAGCTCCCCGGTGATTCTGCGGCTCTGGGGGATGAAGCAGGGTCAGGCGATGCAGCGGCAGAGAGCGACGCCTGCAACAGTTGAGCGAGTTCGAGTCGAGCTTTGACCAACCGAGTAGTGAGGGTATCAGCAGGTTTCTGATCTGTCTCAGCAATTTCCTGGTTGAAGAAGTCGAAGTTGCCGCAGAGGTCAAAGACGAGAAATTCTTCTTTATCGTGGCCGATGCCAAACAGGTCAGGGCAGAGGCGAGTGCCCCGTCCGATCATCTGGTTAAATTTGACCCGTGAGTAGACGGGCTTGAAAAACACCAGGTTGACGACTTCGGGCACGTCTACACCCGTGTCGAGCATATCGACGGAGACGGCAATCGTCGGCTGTTTGACCGGATCAGCAAAGTCATCCAGCAGGCTCTCAGCATAGGAGTTTTTGCTGTCAATTACCTGGGCAAAGATGCCGTTGTAGTGGGGATAGTTTTTGTTGAACTGATCGACGATAAACTCTGCGTGTTTGTGGTTGCGGGCAAAGATGATGGTTTTGCCGAGGCGATCGCCCCCCTCAACTTTCAGCCCCCGCTCCATCAAAATTTCTAGGGCTTGGTCTACGGTGTCTTTATTAAACAGCCACTTGTTGAGCGCGGCGGCGTTGACCTGGGGCGGCAAGGCTCCGGTGTCTTCGTCTCGAAACCGCTCCTCATACTCTTCCTGCTCCTCTGGAGAAAGGTGGGCATAGCGAATGCCCGTGCGGAGAAACCGAAACGGCACATCAACGCCCCTCGCAGGCACCAAGTATTCATCATCCACGGCATCCCCCAGCTCATAGGCAAAGGTGGGGGTGCCTGTCTCTAGTTCAAAAATGTGATAGGTGTCGCGGTGAACTTCATCGCGGGGAGTCGCCGTTAGCCCTACCAGCAGAGCGTCAAAGTATTCAAACAGCGCCCCATATTTCTTGTAGATAGAGCGGTGAGCCTCATCCACAATCACCAGGTCAAAGTGACCAGGGCCAATGGTGCGCCCGTTGCCATCGATGCGCTCGATAAAGTTGAGCATGGTGGGGTAGGTAGACAGCACCACATTGGCGCTATCCACGTTTTTGTCTTTGGTGAGGTCGATGGGGGTGACGATCGGCAGGTGAGTTTTGAAGGCGCGATAGGCTTGGGTGAGCAGCGCAGTGCGGTCGGCCAAAAACAGGGCACGCTTGACCCAGTTGGCGCGAATCAGCAGGTCAACGAGGGCGATCGCCGTTCGCGTCTTCCCTGTTCCTGTCGCCATCACCAGCAAGGTTTTCCGCCCTTTGGTCTGAAAGGTTTCGGTAATGCGTTGGATGGCCTCATTTTGATAGGTGCGGTTAACAATGGCGGTGTTAACCTGCACTAGATGCAGCCGTTTGCGGCTGGTGCGGCGAAAGATCAGCCGTTCGAGTTCGTCTTTTTTGAGAAATCCTTGGATTTGGCGCGGCGGATAGTTTTGGTCATCCCAGATCCAGGTTTCGTAACCGTTGGTGTAAAAGATGATAGGGCGCTGACCATGCTGCGCTTCGAGGCAGTCGGCATAGAGTTTGGCCTGGTGTTTGCCGGAGTCAGGGCTTGTGTTGGTGCGCTTGGCTTCGACTAGAGCCAGGGGCTTACCGTTGTCACCCCAAAGCACATAGTCAACTCGTCCGTTGCCGGAATCGCTGGGCATTCCGGTCACTTCGACTTCGGTGCTGCCAGGGTGGTTAGGGTTCCATCCGGCTTCTTTTAGCAGCACGTCGATTAGATAGCGGCGGGTGTCGGCTTCGTGGTAGTCGTGCGCGTCGGGAACGGCTGCATTCTGCTGTTTGAGTGCGGCAATTTCGGCTTGCAGCGCTTCTAGCTGTTGCTCGGTTTGCTGTCGCCGTTTTTCTTCGATGCGGCGCAGTTCGTCGGCTTGTGAGAGCTGAGCTTCAAGCTCTTTCAGGGCTTGCTGCGATAGTTCTTCGCTGCCTTCGGGTTTGGCCTGGGGCACCAGGGCGCGATCGAAGGTGAGGGTGGGCAGGGTGCGACCGTTGGGGGTGTAGTAGCGGCAGAGCCAATAGAGAATGTGAAATAGTTCTTGAGCTAGGTGGAGGGCATCGCGGCTGGTGATGGCGTTGGAGTCGTGGACGGCGAGGTTGCCGACTTTGTGGATGGCGCGAATTTTGGGGAAGAGGCCCGGTTTGAGGTTGTCTTTGAAGGTCTGCTCATGAATCATTGCCCCCAGACCTGGGTCGTAGGGAAGTCGCAGGTAGGGGTCGTTGTCGTAGAGCCAGATGACGGCTTGCTCTAGGGTAAAGCGGGCATAGAAACAACTGGCGCGAGGGGCGGTGTGGATGAGGCGCTCGGCGTGGGTGGCGTGTTGATGGAGGTCGGGAAAGTGGGGGTGGAGGAAGGCGAAGTTTGAGGTCATGGCGGCGGCCTGTAGGTCTTGATCGTTAGGGTGCCCCTGATGTTAGAGATCGCCTCGGAAGGCTCGTTGGAGGAGGGAGTTGAAGAGGTTGTCGGTATCTGCAAGTGTTTGCTTCAACTTGGATTGAGAATTTTCTACTTGAGTATCAATCTCGACAAATTTATCAATCTCAGCTTTTGTAGGAATCATTACGTCATAGCTTCTCAAATGCTCAAGAGTTAATCCTTCTGTATTTACCCCTCTAGCCATTTCTAATAAAGTTCTCTCGCCGAACTTTAAGTGACGATGCAAATAGCGAGTTATTGATGCTTCATAAGGAACAATAGCCTTTAAATCTTGCCCAAAACAGGTTGAAACTCTTGTTCTTGCGATAGGGAGTCTTCGACCTAAGACCTTGCTTTTGACTACTATCAACAAGCAGTCTGGATTAACTAACTTCGTTGCGCTTTGTTCTATTGCTTCTTGGGTGATATGTTCTTTTGTGTCATTCAGAACATCTACTCCCATGTCTTTTGGGGTTGCCCAGCAAATGTCTCCTTGATAGTAACTGGGCACTTTTCTACTTGGTGTGCCGCCCCCAACAAACTTTGCAAGCTTATCAAGTTTTCTCATTTCCCAGCCTTTGGGGTTTGTGACGGGATCACCAAACATCTCCAGGAAAGCCGATCGCAACAGTTCTTCTGTGAGCCGAATGGCCTCTTGCCGCTTCCGACGCACCGCATCCGCCTTGTCGAGGATGGCGGCGATTCGTTTCTGGGTGGCGATCGGGGGTAGGGGGATTTGGAGTTTTACAAGCTGATAGTCATAAATTGCGCAGACACTTGTTGTTTTATTCTTTGCTGCTTCTAGTTGATGGCGAACTAGCTGCGAATGAAAAGCTAAATTTAGATAATATGGATTGATGTCATCATTAAAGCGAATTCTCATGATGTTATTGTTGTATAACCAATTTGGTTCATTTATGTTAAAGACGGCGGTTTTTCCTACTAATTCGTGACTGTTACGTGTATTAAATAGAAAGTCTCCTTTCTGTAAGGTGTAGCGCTCCAGTTCTGAATCTGTAGCATCTACATTTGTTGTTATTTCAAGGTTGAGACTCCCGTCAAGCAAGATAGAGTCCATTTTTATATACGGATATTTTTTTGAAGGACTTTGCTCTTTACTGCTTCGAACTAATCCAATTAATCTATCTTTCGCAATGTCCCCAAATTTAACCCATGTCCAATTTATTGGTAGGCTTTTTGCTTTAAACATCTCGGTGACTTCTTCAACACATCCAATACAGTCCATCCATTGTGCGATTTGGGTGAGTGGCAGGGTCATCCTAGTAATGCCTCTAGCTCATCCAAATCGCTGCGAATTTCGTCTTCCAGAGCCCGAAGCTTTTTGAGAATCACCTTAGGCGGTTCATACTCCACCTCCTCATACTCAATCTCCTTATAGCGATTGATCGAGAGGTCATAAGCATTCGCTTTGATCTCGTCTTTGGGTACAAAAAAGGCTTTGGCCGTGCGATCAGTGTCTTGCTCTAGATCGCGCTCTTTCCACCGCTTGAGAATATCGGGGATGTCGTTTTCTTCAACGGGTTGCCGCTTATCATCCAAAGACAGCCCATCGGCTCCCATGTCATAAAACCAAACCGAGTCCGTACCTCCCGCTCCCGTCTTAGTAAACATCAGAATGGCGGTAGACACCCCCGCATAGGGCTTAAACACCCCAGACGGCATCGCAATCACCCCATCCAGCTTGTGGTTTTCGACCAGCTCTTGCCGCAGCGCCTTATGCGCCTTTGATGATCCAAATAGCACCCCGTCTGGCACAATCACCGCCCCCCGCCCCCCCTTCTTCAGCAGCCGCAAAAACAGCGCCCCAAACAGCAGCTCGGTCTTTTTGGTGGAGACAATCTTCGTCAGGTCTTTGGCGATCGTAGATTTCTCCACTGCCCCCTTAAATGGCGGATTGGCTAATACCAAGGTGAAGACTTCCTTGTCAGCATGGTCTTCTGAAAGGGAATCTCTAGCTTCAATTTTGGGTTGCTCAATGCCGTGCAGCATCATATTCATACTGCCAATCCGCAGCATCGTGGCATCGAAGTCAAACCCGTGAAACATCTCCGTGTTGAAGTGCTCTCGGTTTTCCTGCGCGTTCAAGACTTTGTTGCCGTCGCTGTCTTCCAGACCTCTTAGATATTCAGCCACCGCCACCAAAAATCCCCCCGTGCCACAGGCCGGATCACAGACAATCTCCCGTGCCCCCGGCTCCATTAGCTCCACCATCATCTTGATAATGTGGCGCGGTGTGCGAAACTGGCCGTTTTGTCCGGCAGTACTCAGCTTCGACAGCATGTACTCATACAGATCGCCCATCAAATCCACATAGGACTGATCCTGCGAACTAGCGGCCTGCTTTTCTAGCAGAGTCAGAATCTTGTCAACTTGCTCAACCACAGAAGCCAACAGCGCCGGACTCGCAACGAGAAACACCGCATCCTTCATGTGCTGGGCATAGGTGCTGCCCTCTGCCGTGCCCCCCATCGTCTTGATAAAGGGAAACGCCTCATCACGGACAATCCGCAACTTCTCTTCGGGGTCGTCTAGGTTCTTGAAGTTCGACCAGCGAGAGAGCTGCCGATTAGTTGGAAAGATCGGCTCTTCAACGTCTCGCCCTAGACGTTTGGCTTTCTTCTCCTTAGCCAACTGCAAATCATCCAGCCGCTTAATAAACAGCAGATACGAGATCTGCTCAATTACCGTAATGGGGTTGCTAATACCGTTGCTCCAAAACGTCTCCCAGAGCTTGTCAACCTTCGACTTCAACTCACCTGTAATCATTCATTCACCCCAAGTAGCAGTTCCCTGCGACACGTTCTATTGCAGGAAATACTGATTCAACAAATCCTGCCCATCACCCCCCATCTCCCGGACGATCGCCTCAATCTGCCTCTTCACCAGCGGAATCGGCTTCTGTCGTCCATTCTCCCAGCGATTCACCGACGTAAACGACACCCCCAATCGTTCAGCCAGTTTCTTCTGACTCAGCCCCGTTCGATGTCGTATCTCCTTTAGCAGTTCACCGACATCCGATGACTTCAGCATTCCCATAGTAGTAGCAGACGCTATACATGAATCACTAAACACGCTAACAGCTCTCATGTTGAGATAGTGGTTTTATTGCCGAATATGTCAGCTCAGCTAAGGGGTTAGAGCATCCACAGCCGATTTCCGTTATCCATCAAACATTTCACCAAAAATTTTCTGTGACCCTCAGCAGAAAGAGAACCACACACTAAAGGGAACCCCCCACCCCTTCGATGTAACGCAACAGTGATGGGGAGTTCTTAAAAAAGAAGCGATCGCCCCTCACTCACCAAAGGATAAGGCGATCGCAGTAGTTCTTTCTTGAGGTTTCAAACTCAGGCTTTATTGTACCTCGCCTACAGCTTAGGTTTGCGCGGCCACGAGCGGATAAGTATTTCAATATCAACAGGCGATCGCCCCGTTGTAATCCATCGTGCAACTTCTAGCGCTCTATTCTGAGCGAGTTGTGAGTGAGTATCACCACCCGATATGTGGCAGCTCATGACCACACGATGACCTTGATTAAGGACGTAGCGATAATACCAACGACCATGTGACGGCACTTCGTAAACCTGATGCGTGGCGATCGCCCCGTTGAATTCGATCAGCTTCGATGCAGAGCGTTTATGTTTAGCACCCATCAAAAAGCCCAGATTGATGATGACCTCGCCAAACTCATGAGCCGCAACAATTACACCAGAATCGCCAAGCCTTGAAGGTCAAGCTCCATATCAGCAAGCCAAAACAACAGAGGCGATCGCCCAAATAGCATCCATCTTAGCCGTGCCGCAGGCAATCGCCCCTACAGCAAAAACTTAGCCCTCAGCCTGACTCTCAGCCTGCGCTTCAGGCATAACCTCTTGAGCCATCTCAGCTAAAGCCTGTAGATCACTCAAACGAGCTTCGACCTTTTCCTTCTCTCTCTGATACCAGGAAACACACTCATCCACCTCCGCCAGCCGATCCTGAGTGTCCTTGATCAACTGGCCAACAATTCCCCCGACAATGCCATCGATGGAATATCTCCCCGCGCAATTTGCTCGATCAGATCGGCGATAGAAATTCCCATCAGATGAGCTTTGGCTTGCAGCCCCCGCTTCGCTGTTGGAGTCATGCGGATGGTCAAAGACTCTGTCTTCTGCTCCCCCCGTTGGCTGTGACGACTTTTCGGCATGGCTTTTCTCGTTGCTCATAAGTCACTCCCAAGAACATTGTATTTGCATTTGTTGCAAAATCACATTGCAATGCTATGATTCTAACAGCATTGCAATTGCAATATTGTTTTATGCAAAATGCACATGCAATAAATTCCTCAAAGCCCACAGAGAGATGCCGAAATCATCACTAAGCGATAGCTCTTATCAGCAGAACAAAACGTCACTGATAGCGGTGAGAGGAGCGCTTAAACGCAAAAACGCCCCAGGCGTTAGCCCAGAGCGCTTGTGATGCTACTAAAAAAGCCACTTCCAGAAGAAGAAAAGCTCTCAGAAAACACATCTAATTTGTTCACAATTGCCCCCTGCTCAATCCAAAAGTTCAGGGGGCATATATAACCTACCGTAAAATCAATCCGCGCGCCAGATCATGACTATTCCTCTAAAGGAGAGATATCCATATCTTGTGATGCAAAACAACTATTTCAGGAAAGCTTGGGAGAGCATTGCGCTTTTCAAAAGCGCCGTAGATGCAAAGTTGTTTGTTCGTGCAAGATGCCAAATCGAAGGCGAACCCGAAAACTCACCAAAGTATCGGGTTGACTTCCAGCCAGAACAAGAACCAGAGCGCTATGACTCATGAGCCAGAGCAACCAGGTAACTATCACGCTTACCCTATCCGGTCAGCCGAGCCGAGTGGGGGAAGCGATACGGGCTACGCCCAGGCAAACCAACGCCCGACGGCTAACAGCACTGCCAGCAGCAGACCAGCTCGAAGCATTGAAGGAGATACAGAAACAGAGCGCCCATATTTCACCAGCTCGAAACGAGAAAGGCGCGAGTGGGAGTTAGAGGCGATCGCTGAACTGTCTGAAGTTCTAGCCTTCCTAGTTCGTCAGAAGTTCATCAGTGCCGCTGACTTCCTTGATCGGCTCGAATCGTTTGTCCATGCGTTTAAGGAGATTCATAGTTATGAGCAAATCCAACCGGGAGATGCCAGATATCCCACCCGCGATTAGCACCGTCATGGGCATCCATGTTCTTGCTATTGAGTGGCTATGCGAACAGCTCTCAGACGAAACCGGAGGCTCAACGATGCAGTGGAAAGTATCTGCTTTCACTCAGGGAGTTAACCAATTCAATGAGATGACACCAGATGCACTGAAAGCCGTCACTAGCGAAAATCTCACGATGGCTGAAGAGGCATTCAATGCCTAATGGTCATTGGTTCACTTCTCATCGTATTGGCGATCGCGAAGTTGCGCGGCCTACTGCGTTTCATCGTGATTGCGTTAATCGTCGTGTCAGTCGTGTTTTTCATAAGTTGAGTATTGGCGATCGCATTTTTCCATGGTGTTAGCGTTGGCCCGCCTGAACGAAGTTCGTATCGCCTTTCCTAATCCCGCCTGATGAGTCCTTGGCTAGAGGACGAAACCCCGCCACGTTGCGGGGTAGCGGGAAGCCAACGCGACCCGCAGCGTGAGATTGACTTCGATGTACATGGGGCAACGCAAGACCCTTCTCAGAATGGGGGTCAGCCTTGCGCTGCTTTAAAACCATAAAGGTCAGTCTCACGCTCTCCAGATAGTTCGATCGCAATCGCTTGAGAACCTTTCTAGGGCAACGCTTTTTAGCTGAATGCCTTTACAGAATGACGGCGAAGGATTGAACACTTCTAAAAAACTATCAGGGATACTTGCTTATGACTCGTGTTGTGGGACTCGATGTAAGTCGAGGCGAAGTCACGTGTTGCGTCTTAGAAGAACAGCCAGAAGACCTGCTAGAGTTTGCTAGAAGCTACAGACCAGTGAAAATTAAATCCACTAACGCACAGCAGCTTATTGAGTTAGGGGATGTATTTATCCTAGAGCCGACCGGATCAGACCATAGAATCTTTGCAGAGGTTTTACAAAAAGCGAATAAGCCCGTCATTGGCGTAACCGGGACGAGAGTAAGAGGGTTTGCAAAGAACGCTGGAATCCTCAACAAGTCTGATCGCGAAGATGCAGCAGTGATAGCCTCTTATGGTTTGCAACACCTAAGAAAGAAGAATGCAAAGGCGTTTATCAGCATTACAGCCTCAGAACTTAGAGAACACTATCTAGCCCTTCAAGCCCTGAAGAAGCAGAGAGTTGCACTCGTCAACCAGATTCGAGCGAGACTCACCTATGAGTGTCCAGAACTGCATGACACAAATTTCAAATCAAGACTATGGGGCGAAAGCAAAATTCCCCGGTTATGGAGAGTCGTTGCAGATCGCCACATCCCAGACAAAAAAGGCGTATTGGTTCCAGATGAAACCGTAGGCCGAGGACTCGGCGCTATTACAAAGCAAATGGCTGAACAGGTTTGCAACCTTGAAAGTCTAGCTTATGCCATTGAATGTGAGTGTGAAACAATCATGCAGAGCGATCGCTTTGCAATCTATCGGGAAGTGTTTAAGAAATGGGGCATACCTAGCCACACATCACTTGCAATACTTGCAGCCATCTATCCGATTCAACAGTTCTTAGAAGAGGACGGCAGACAGCGCTATAAACGGGTTTACGCTTCTGAGAAATCGAAGCATAACCGCACAACTCGTAATCGCTCACTAAAGCAATTCAAACGAGCGATCGGCGCGGGATTGATGTGGATACAGTCAGGTAAAAAAGAGTTCTGGGCACCAACCGGAGATAAGGCCATTCGATCAAGTCTCTACAATTACCTTGAGGCCATCATCACGATCCGGTCATCACCGACGACCAGACTCTTATGTAGTCGCTACCCAGAGCTGAGAGGGAAACTAGACCAAATAAGTTCTAAGAAGAAACAGAAACAGCTCATCAAGGAGAGCTACAGCCTAGATGCAGTCATTGAAAAGTACCTACCCCAATGCAAAACTAAAACCCCTTGGAGAGAAGAAGTTTTAGTTAAGCCAGCAGTGGAGTTTACAGAGATGAGCGATCGCATTACTGAAATGCAACTGTTTTATCGAATCGCTCCCCAATGCCAAAACAGATGCAAGACCGAAAAGCTAATGAAAGTCTACCCACGATTCGTTACAGGAATCTACCGAGACTTAGTAAAATCATTCCAAGACTCTGTAAATTCTGAAGAGGTTCACACAGAATGTACATCGTGCAGATTGCGTCGGAGTGCGCTCCTGTCATCAAAGCTGGAGGGCTGGGCGATGTTGTTTATGGATTAAGTCGAGAGCTCGAAATACGGGGGCATACCGTCGAGCTGATTCTGCCGATGTACGACTGCATGCGCTACGACCACATCTGGGGACTACACGAAGCCTACCTCAACCTGTGGGTGCCCTGGTATGGTGCCGCAATTCACACCTCTGTCTACTGCGGCTGGGTTCATGGTCGCCTCTGTTTCTTTATCGAACCCCACTCTCAAGACCAGTTCTTTCACCGAGGTAAATACTACGGCTTTGATGACGACGCCATGCGGTTTGCTTTCTTCTCTAAAGCCGCAATGGAGTTTCTCCAGCAAAGCAATAAGCGCCCTGATGTCATCCACTGCCATGATTGGCAGACCGGGTTTATCCCTGTGCTGCTGTACGAAGTCTACAAATATCACGGCATGGGTGACCAGCGTATCTGCTACACCATTCACAACTTCAAACATCAGGGCATTGTCGGAGCCGACCACCTCAGAGCCACAGGGCTCAACCGTGAAGCTTACTACTTCGGCTATGAGCGCATGAGAGACAACTTCAACCCCTTTGTGCTCAATTTGATGAAAGCCGGCATTGTCTTTTCCAACGCAGTCACCACGGTGTCGCCCAATCACGCACGGGAAGCCCATCATGGAGAATTTAGCTATGGTCTGGGGCATACGCTGCACCTAAATCAGCACAAGTTTCAGGGTATTCTCAACGGCATCGACTATGGCTTTTGGGACCCTGAAACCGATTCTCAAATTCCTGCCAACTACTCCATCGATAACTTTGAAGACAAAGCTCAAAACAAAAAAGCCCTGCAAAAACGATTAGGTCTTCAAGACGCTCCCGATCGCCCGCTAGTCGCCTTTATCGGGCGTCTTGACCAGCAGAAGGGCGTTCACCTGGTTCACCACGCCATGTACTACGCTCTGTCGAGAAGTGCCCAGTTTGTGCTGCTGGGTTCTGCGACAGAAGAAGCGATCAATACCTGGTTTTGGCATGAGAAAAATTACTTGAGCAGCCATCCTGACTGTCACCTAGAGTTAGGGTTTGACGAGGAGCTGTCTCATCTCATCTATGCTGGAGCCGATATGATTGTTGTGCCCAGCAACTTTGAGCCCTGTGGATTGACCCAGCTGATTGGCCTCAAGTATGGAACTGTTCCGGTTGTCCGAGGCGTGGGCGGTTTGGTCGATACGGTCTTCGATTGGGACTATGACACCACCCATGACCGCGAAAAGCGCAACGGCTTCGTGTTTTACGACAAAGACAATTACGCTGTCGAGTCGGCCATGGGACGAGCGTTTGACCTGTGGTATGAAAACCCGGACTTGTTCCGTGAATTGGCGCTTCAGGGCATGGCCTATGACTATTCCTGGACTAATCCGGGAGACGAGTACGTCGAAATTTATGACCACATTCGTCACAAATAAGGGGAGGCCGTTCAGACTACCCATCAATTCTGGCAAGACTTATGCACACCTCGCATAAGCCTGAATAAATTTGTTGAAATTGAGGGTGCGGCGCGCCCTCAATTTCAACAAAATGCGTAAGTCCTGTCTGGGTAGGGGCGGTATCTGCTTCAAAGACCCAGCAAAAACACGAACCGTCCCTACGATGATTCTGTGAGATGATCTGTCAGTGGTTATGGAGAATCGGAATCAAACCACCCACCAAAACTTGATAGGCTCAAAACTTGGTAGTCTAGTGCGTATTGGTCGAGCAACATATCAGTCTTAGAACGGGCA
The DNA here is from genome assembly GCA_049647405.1 of Elainellaceae cyanobacterium. Classification (GTDB taxonomy): domain Bacteria; phylum Cyanobacteriota; class Cyanobacteriia; order CAKZMO01; family CAKZMO01; genus CAKZMO01. Next base: position 38,994 of record JBARXP010000354.1, read on the forward strand.
TCCATGACGAAGATAGCCCAGCCGATCAAGCTCTCGAATTCGTTACTCCATTTTTTGGTCGCTCAATTCAAAGCCCATGTATCCACCTGTTGATCCCATTATTTTTGAATTTGGGCCGTTGGCCCTCCGCTGGTATGGGCTGTTGATGGTCAGCGCCATTCTGATCGGCTCTACGATCGCCAGTCGTTTTGTGGCTCGTAAAGGTGAAAACCCGGACGATTTTTGGGACATGCTGATCTGGGTGCTGATTCCCGGATTCCTTGGGGCTCGGCTCTATTACGTGTTTATCCAGTCGCCTCGCGATGAGGGGGGCATCGGCTATTACCTCTCTAATCCCGCTGAGATCTTCAAGGTCTGGAGCGGCGGCATTCATATTTTTGGGGCGTTTATCTTTGGTGGCATTGCGCTGTGGCTGTTTACCCGGCTGCGCAACCTACCGACGCTGATGTTTTTGGATGCGATCGCCCTCGGGTTACCGCTGGCTCAAGCCATTGGTCGCTGGGGCAATTTTATCAATCAGGAGCTGTATGGGCCACCGACCGATTTACCTTGGGGGTTACGCATTGACGCCACCCATCGAATTAAGGACTATCGAGATCTAGGAGCTTATCCGGAAAGCACGCGATTTCATCCCTTATTTCTATATGAGTCTCTGTGGAACTTTGTCGGCTTTGGCCTGATTTTTTGGCTGTCACGACGATTTGAAAAGTCTCTCAAGCCTGGAGATATTACGCTGATGTATCTCATCTGGTATCCCTTTGGGCGATTTTGGCTTGAGTTTCTTAGAACTGATTCCTGGTTTTTCCCCGGCACTCCCTTCAACGTGGTGCATATTTTGTGTGCGATCGCCGTCATCGTCAGTGCAGCAGTGCTGTATCTGCGCCATCGTCAGCGCCCGTCACATCGAACCTAACTCTCCACGTTTATCGAATTGATTGTCACTGATTATTATGGAACCTCGTCTCAGCATCGTAACTCTTGGCGTTCAGAATTTAGAGCGAGCCTATCACTTTTATCATGAAGGGTTGGGATTTCCAACAAGCGGTAAGTCCACTGGCAGCAGCATCTTTTTTCAGACTCGCGGCGTGTGTTTGGCTCTTTATCCTCATGACAAGCTCGCGGAGGATGTTGCTCCTAAATTTTCACAAGGGCGTAGTCGGTTTCCGGGCAGCACACTAGCGCACAACACTCGTCAAAATCAGGCGTTGCTGATTCAGGGGATGATTGTGAGACTGTAGGAATCGACCTCGGAGGAACTGGGACTTCCCCAAACTTGAGATAATGAATGAACAGTCGAATAGAATGTTTCAGCATTTCTACGGACTTTGAATAACACAATGTCTTCCGATGCAAACGGGCTAGATAGTGCCTCAATCGGGTGTTCTCACCTTCTACCCGAGTCATATAGGTTTTGCAGATGATTTGATCGCCATCAGGAATGTATTGGCGATAAACTTTCAACCCATCCGTGACATAGAAAAAACATTGCCATAGACTGACCATCGTCCATAAAGGCTCAAAGGTCTGACTACTATGGTCGCCCACCACCCAGCCTAAAATGCCAGGTTCGAAATGGTTCACGACGGTCCAAATCCAGATTTTGTTTTTTTTGACCCGATAAACGTTTGCAATTCATCCAGTTCTCCCACTTCTGGGATCTCATCGGGGGCATAGGCATCGGGCAACAGGGTTCCAGTTTCCTTGACCCAGGTGATGACAGTGGTGTGGTGAATTCCTGTGACTCGTTCGATCGCTCTAAAGCCATTGCCGTTCACATACATTCTCAGGCAGATTCGTCGAACGTCATCACTGTAACCCCGGTGAGTTCGAGGAT